>DAIOVG010000047.1:0-16199 GCA_036759125.1 Candidatus Limiplasma sp. | reverse complement strand
GGACGCCAACCAGGGCGACCTGCTGCTGGGCTGGGATACCGACGAGTTCCCCTTCAACGTGTACGAAACCACGCTGTGTATGTACGAGATCCTCAAAGCCGGCGGTCTGAGCGGCGGCCTGAACTTCGATGCCAAGAGCCGTCGCCCGTCCAACACCCTGGAAGATATGTTCGAATCCTTTATCCTGGGCATGGATTCGTTCGCGCTGGGCCTCATCAAAACCGCGGCGATCATCGAGGACAGCCGCATCGATACGTTTGTCAAAGAGCGCTACGCGAGCTATGCGTCCACCGAGATCGGCAAAAAGATCCGCGCGGGCGAAGCCACGCTGGAAGAGTGCGCGGCCATCGCCGTCAAGAGCGGCGGAGCAGAGATCCCCTCCAGCGGCCGCCAGGAATACATCGAAAACGTCATCAACCAACTCTTCTTCAAATGATTGTGTACGGAGATCCGCTGCGGGCTTGGCCCGCGGCGGACTCTGTGTATCATCGGATACCCTCTGAAAAAGATGCAAGAGGAGAACACTATGAGCGAGAAATACCTGCTGGGAATTGATTTGGGTACCAGCGGCACCAAGACGGTTCTGTTTCATCAGAATGGCTCGGTCGTTGCGTCATCCACGGTGGAATACCCGCTGAGCCAGCCGGAGAACGGCTGGGCGGAGCAAGCGCCAGAGGATTGGTGGAACGCCGCCGTGCAGACCATCTCCACGGTGCTTAAGAAAAGCGCTGTCAATCCCGCCGACATCGCGGCGCTGGGCATTTCCGGCCAGATGCACGGCTTGGTGATGCTGGATGAAGCAGGCGAGGTTCTGCGTCCGTCCATCATCTGGGCCGACCAGCGCACCGGCAAGGAATGCGAGGAAATTACCGAGATTATCGGCGCTAAGCGCCTGATTGAGATTACCGCCAACCCCGCGCTGACGGGCTTCACGGCTGGCAAAATCCGCTGGGTGCAAAAGCACCAGCCGGAGATCTACGCAAAATGCCGCCACATCCTGCTGCCCAAGGATTACCTGCGCTATAAGCTGACGGGTGATTTCGCCACCGAGGTCAGCGATGCCAGCGGCATGCAGCTTCTGGATGTGCCAAACCGCTGCTGGAGCGATGAAGTGCTTGAAAAGCTCGGCATCGATAAATCCTACCTGGGCAAGGTCTACGAAAGCCCAGAGGTCACCGGGCATATCAGCGCGTTTGCCGCCAAGCTCACCGGCCTGGCCGAATCGACGCTGGTCGTGGGCGGCGCGGGCGACAACGCCGCCGCGGCCGTAGGCACGGGCGTGGTGGCGGACGGGCGCGCGTTTACCACCATCGGCACCTCCGGGGTGGTGTTTGCGCATACCGACGAGCTGGCGATTGATCCCCAGGGCCGTGTGCACACCTTCTGCTGCGCGGTGCCTGGTGCCTGGCATGTGATGGGCGTGGTGCAGTCGGCGGGCTTATCGCTGAAATGGTTCCGCGACAACTTCTGCACGTCGGAAATGGAAACCGCGTCCCTGATGGGCGTCGATCCCTACCAGCTGATGGACATGGAAGTGAAAAAAGCGCCGATTGGCGCCAACCGCTTGTTCTACCTGCCCTACCTGATGGGTGAGCGTACCCCGCATCTTGACCCCGATTGCCGGGGCGTGTTTTTCGGCCTGTCGGCCATGCACACCAAGCTTGATCTGATGCGCGCGGTGTACGAGGGCGTGGCCTATGCCCTCAACGACAGCCTGAGCGTTTTGGACGGCATGGGCGTGAAACCCGCGCAGATGCTGGCCACAGGCGGCGGCGGCCGCAGCGAAGTCTGGCGGCAGATGCTGGCGGACGTGTTCGACTGCAAGGTCGTGACCACCACATCTAAGGAAGGTCCGGCGCTGGGCGTGGCGATTCTCGCTGGCGTTGGCGCGGGGCTGTATCCGTCCGTGAAGGAAGCGTGCGACTCGATGATCAAGATCGGCGGCGAGCAGCTGCCCGTCAAGGAAAACCAGCCCCTGTACAAAAAGGGCTACGAGCAGTACGTGAAGCTCTACCCCGATATGAAAAACGCGTTCAAACGACTTTCAGAGTAATCCTCCTCCTTTCATAGAAGGAAGCAGGCCGGAAACGGCTTGCTTTCTTCTTTTATTGCGTTTCTTGTGATAGTACTCTGATTGGTTTACGCCAATCGATGAAAGCGGAGGAGCGCTATGCTCAACAGCCACGGCTTTGATCTCTGGGCGGCCGAATACGGCCGCAGCGTGCGGGAGGCCGACCGGAAGAGAGAATACCCCTTTGCCGACCGGGAATCGCTGGAAGCGTGCCAAATGGCAAGCGGGAACCTGTGGGATGATAAGGAATTCTGCATTGTGTTTTCCGAGCTCCGGGGAACGCTGACAGGGTATGCCGCCGCGTTCCATCCGTTTTCGGCCTGCGCGGGCGTGATCGAGACCAGCCGGACCCAATGAACCATAGAATACTGGCCCAATAGGATAAAAGCTTGTCGCCCCGTCCGGGGCATTTTTGGTATAATCGGGGTATAGAATACCTACAGCAGAATAGGGGGAACTGTCTATGGACTGGAGAGAACTTGCCGCCATTCGCCCCGGCCGCAGATCCGGGATGTGCAACGGCGGCTGGGCATACGACGCGTACCCGAAGCTGGAAAAGCTGGACGCGGGCAAGACCATGACCGCCGCGTACATCCAGGGCCCGGCGGTGATCACCTGCATTCATATGACCCAGCACTTCGTATATGTTCCCAAAGATGAGCCCCACCCCGAAGTCTGGAAGGCGCTGGGCGCGCGGGGTATTGTGATCGAGATCTTTTTCGATGAGGCGGATACGCCTGCCGTCAGCGCACCGCTTGGCGATTTCTTTGCCGATGGCTGCGGCGGCCGCGCCGGGTACTATTCCACACCGTTTGTCGAAAAGGTGCCGGAAGCCTACAACTGCTATATTCCCATGCCGTTTCGCAGGTCCGCGCGGGTTACGCTGCGCAACGATACCGACAGGAACCTGAACAACTACACCTTTGTGGAATATGAAAAGCCCGAGGCAATGCCTGCGGATATTGGGTATTTCCACGCATCCTGGAAGCGCGACGCGTTCCGCCTGAACCACGATACCGATAGACCGATGTTTCATATCGACGGCTGCGGGCACCTGATCGGCAGGGTGTTTTCCATCTGCACGGCTGAGCCGTACTTTCAGGACTTCCACTTCATCATGGAAGGCAATAACGAGTTTCGTATCGACGGAGAAGCGGAACCAAGCATCGATTATCTGGGCACGGAGGATTCGTTCGGGTTCAGCTGGGGATTTCGCAATATCGTCTGCGGCCTGTACTGCGGCATCAACCATGTGGATCACGGTTCGCCCAACATGCTGAGCATTTATCGGTTTTTGGATCAAAACGCGATCCGGTTTTCGAAAAGTATCGATCTGCGGATCGACTGGACGCACGAATTTCGCAGCTGGACGCCGGAAAACTACGCGAAATTCCTCTCAGCGATTCGCCAGGCGAACGCCGCTGGCGGCGCGGGGGTCGATTATGCCATGACCTGGTACTGGTATCAGGATACGCCCGATGGCGCGCATGCGCCGCTGCCGCCGCTTGCCAAGCGGCTGCTGCCGCTGTGGGGCGCTGATGCAATGGATAGCGTCCGGTAACCCTGTGCTTGTTCGTTGCCGCGCGATTTGGTATAATCAGACGTAAGACCAAATGGATATGGGGAGGGGCAGTCAAATGCGCGGTTTATTTCGGGTGCTTGGAACACTGCTTGTAATCATTGTGATTGTGGTAGCCGCGCTTTTGGCGTGGCTTTGGATCGCGGAATACCGTCCCGCCAACGAGGAAACCGTGACGGCTACGGCGGGTTTGAACCATGATTTTGCCCGGACCGGCGAGATCTATCATATCGTCACCATGAACATTGGGTACGGCGGGCTGGATCGTACGCAGGATTTCTTCATGGATGGCGGCAAGGGCGTAAAGCCCGGAAGCCAGGCCGAGGTGGAGGAAAATCTGGCTGGGATGCTGGGCGCGCTGCACAACGAGAAGGCTGACCTCGTACTCCTGCAGGAGGTGGATGTCAGCGCCAGCCGCAGCTATGCGATTGACGAAACAGAGCTTTTCACGCGCGGGCTTTCCATGGGCAGGGCCTTTGCGTATAACTTCAAAGTGCCGTTTATTCCGTTCCCCATCCCGCCCATCGGCAAGGTGGAAAGCGGACTGTTATCGCTTTCGAACCTGAAGGTGGAAAGCGCTATGCGCGTGTCGCTGCCAAACGCCCATTCCTGGCCGATCAGCCTGGCAAACCTCAAGCGCTGCCTGCTGGTGGAGCGTTTGC
Source organism: Candidatus Limiplasma sp. (assembly GCA_036759125.1). Classification (GTDB taxonomy): domain Bacteria; phylum Bacillota; class Clostridia; order Christensenellales; family Aristaeellaceae; genus CAXXOK01. The sequence goes on along the minus strand of DAIOVG010000047.1, from coordinate 11,887 downwards.
CCATCGATGAAAGCGACCAGAGTCTGGTGCTGATCAACCTGCACCTGGAGGCCTATACCTCCGGCGAGATGCGGCAAAAACAACTGGATCAGCTGTTCTCGCTGATGAAGGAAGAACGCAAAAAGGGCAACTACGTCATTGCCGGCGGCGATTTCAACGCCCAGTTCCCCGGCGCGGAGGACTGGTATCCGATCCCGGATGATCACGCGTGGATACCTGGCGAGCTTCTGCAAAGCGATCTGCCCGAAGGGTTCTCCTTTGCTTACGACCTGAGTGCGCCCACCTGCCGGTCGCTGGACAAGGCATACCTTGGCGACCGTGACGCGCATGTGATGTATGTCATCGACGGCTTTATCGTTTCCGATAACATCAAGGTCAACGGTGTGGAAACCATCGACCTGAACTTCCTCTATTCCGACCATCAGCCGGTCGCGATGGACTTTACCCTGGAGTAATATGAAAGCAAGTTTCGTTCTCAAAGGCCATATTGTCTGGTGTGACACGCCCGACCACATTCAAACCGTCCCGCACGGCTATTTGGTGTGCGAGGACGGCCTGTGCGCGGGCGTTTTCCAGGAGATTCCGCAGCGGTATCAAAGCCTGCCCTTCAAGGATTATTCGGGCAGGCTGGTGCTGCCCGCCCTGTACGACATGCACCTGCATGCCCCGCAGTTTGCCTACCGCGGGCTTGGCATGGATCTGGAGCTGATCGACTGGCTGCAGGCTTATGCCTTCCCTGAGGAGGCGAAGTATCAGGATCTGGACTATGCCGGGCGGGCCTACAGGGCGTTTACTGAAGCGCTGAAGACAAGCTTCACAGCGCGGTTTTGCTGCTTTGCCACGCTCCACACGCCCGCTTCGCTGTTGCTGGCGGAATACCTGGAGGCGTCCGGCCTGCAGGGCTATGTGGGCAAGCTGAACATGGATCGCAACGCGCCTGAGGACCTGTGCGAGCTCTCGGCCGACCGTGCGGCGGAGGACAGCGAAGCCTGGATTCAAGCGATGCAGGAACGCTTTACCCGTATCAAGCCCATCATCACCCCGCGATTTGTGCCGTCCTGTTCGGACGCATTGATGGCGCGGCTGGAGAAGCTTAAAGACAAGTACGTCGTTCCCGTGCAGTCGCACCTGTCTGAAACGCACGATGAGATCGCTTGGGTAAAGCGCTTAAGCCCCGGAATCAAGCACTATGCCGAGGCGTACGACCGCTACGGGATGCTGGATAACGCCATAATGGCGCATGTGGTGTACCCGGAGGATGCGGAAATCGAGCTGCTGCGCATGCGCGGCACCATGGTGGCGCACTGCCCGTCCTCAAACGCCAACCTCCGTTCTGGCATTGCGCCGGTGCGCAGGCTGTTGTCTGCGGGCGTCAAAATGGGGCTGGGCAGCGATGTGGCAGGCGGCGAGAGCATCGATATGCTGCGCATTGTAACCAACACCGTGCAGTTTTCCAAGCTCTACTGGCGCATGGTGGAGCCGAGCGAGCCTGCGCTTACCTTCCCGGAGGTGTTCTATATGGCTACCAAGGGCGGCGGCAGCTTTTTTGGCAAGTGCGGCAGCTTTGAGGAAGGCTATATGCTCGATGCCCTGGTGCTGGACGATACGAAGCTGCGCACCACGGTGGACCTGACCGTGCCCCAGCGGCTTGAGCGTGCGCTGTACCTTTCCGGCGATTTGAAGCTCGTGCAGAAGTTCGTCGACGGTCAGCCGATTCTATAAACGGCTGAATACGGCGTATTTCGGTTGAATTGGGCGATGTTGCAAAATTGTAAATAAAAAGTCGCTTTTGCGAAGCAAAGCGGTAAAGAATCCCGCTATCCTATATAAAATAGGGGATAACGGGATTTTGTGCTCTGATTTAGTGGGACAATATACACCACGCGGGACAAAAATAGTACTTGCACAGCTTCGCGAGCTATTGTATACTGATCCCAATCGGCACAGGAACTGCCCATAGGGCAAAAAGCGTCCCGATCTATCCCAAAGACGTGATAAGGAGGAACGGTGCATATGGAACGGGTGTATAATTTCTCGGCCGGTCCCGCGGTGATCGACCAAACAGTGCTTGAAAAAGCTGCAAGCGAGCTGGTTTGCTATCGTGACAAGGGCATGAGCGTGATGGAGATGAGCCATCGATCCGCCATGTATGTCGATATCTACAACGAAACGGTCGCGCTGGTGCGCGAGGTGCTCTCCGTCCCCGACGAGTACGCTGTACTCTTCCTGCAGGGTGGCGCGACGCTCCAGTTTTCCGGCGTGCCGCTGAACCTGCTGACGGGTTCGAAGGTTGCCGACTATCTGGATACCGGCAACTTCGCCCACCTGGCCATGAAGGAAGCGCAGAAGTACGGCACGGTGAATGTCGCCGCATCAAGTCTTGCCGACAATTACATCTACATCCCAGAGATGAAGGATGTTAAGCTCACCCCGGATGCCGATTACGTGTTCATTACCTCCAACAACACCATCTACGGCACGCGCTATATCGAGTTTCCGGATACCAAGGGCGTGCCGCTGGTCGCCGATATGTCCTCCAACATCGCCTCCGAGCCGCTGGATGTATCAAAGTTCGGCGTCATCTTCGCAGGCGCACAGAAAAACCTTGGGCCTGCCGGTCTGTGCCTGATGCTGATCCGGAAGGATCTGCTTGGAAAGGAACACCCGCTCTGCCCCAAGCTGATGAACTGGGCCTTGCAGGATAAGAATGAGAGCATGGTCAACACCCCCAACACCTACGGCATTTACATGCTCAAGCTGGTGTTTGAGTGGATGAAGGCCGGCGGCGGCATCGAGGCATTCTACCAGAACAACCTCAAAAAGGCGCAGCTTCTGTATGATGCCATCGACGAAAGCAAGCTGTTCACCAATCCCGTCGTGAAAAAGTACCGTTCGCTGATGAACGTGACCTTCGTAACCGGCGACGAGGAAAAGGACGCCGCGTTTGTGAAGTTCTGTAAAAAGAACGGCCTGGAGAACATCAAGGGGCACCGCAACGTCGGCGGGATGCGCGCCAGCATTTACAACGCCATGCCCTATGCGGGTGTGGAAAAGCTGGTGCAGGTCATGCGCGAATTTGAAAAAACCAATCTGTAGACCGGAGGGGTAACGATGTATAAAATCCAAACGCTGAATGCGATCTCGGACATCATCCACGAATATCTGGGTGCGGACAACTACCTGGTTGCCAAGGAAGAACCTGTGCCCGACGGCATCCTGGTCCGGTCCGCCGACATGCACGGCATGGAGCTGCCTGACAGCCTCAAGGCCATCGCGCGCGCCGGCGCGGGTACCAACAATATCCCCATTGAGGACTGCACCAAGCGCGGCATCGCCGTGTTCAACACCCCCGGCGCCAACGCCAATGCGGTGGCCGAGCTCGTGATCTGCGGCATGATGCTGTGCAGCCGTGATATCCCCGGCGGTATTGAATGGGTGAAGTGCGACCTCAAGGGCAAGGGCGGCGACGTACCCAAGCTCGTGGAAAAGGGCAAGGGCCAGTTTGTCGGCCCCGAAGTGCGCGGGAAAACGCTGGGCGTCATCGGCCTGGGCGCGATCGGCGCGATTGTCGCCAACGCCGCCTCGCAGGGCCTCGGCATGAACGTGATCGGCTTCGATCCCTTCATCAGCGTGGAAAGCGCATGGTCCTTAAGCCGTTCCGTCAAGCGCTCCGCCAATATGGACGAGGTGTTTGCGCAGGCTGATTACATCACCCTGCATGTGCCCCTGACCGACGGAACGCGCGGCCTGGTCAACACCGAAACCATCGCCAAAATGAAGACCGGCGTGCATATCCTAAACTTCAGCCGCGCGGAACTGGTGGATTCCAAATCGATGATTGCCGCGCTGGAAAGCTGCAAGGTAGCGGGCTATGTTACCGATTTCCCCACCGACGAGCTGATCGGCGTGAAGAACGCCATCATGATCCCGCACCTTGGCGCGAGCACCCCCGAGAGCGAGGAAAACTGCGCCAGCATGGCGGCGATGGAGCTGCGCAATTATCTGGAAACCGGGCAGATTCAGAACTCCGTCAATCTGCCGGATATGATGCTGGGCTACCCGGAGGGCAGCCGTGTGCAGATCATCCACGATAACGTACCCAACATGGTCTCCTCCATTTCGGCAGCGATCAGCTTGCGGCAGATCAACATCAACAACATGCTCAACAAGAGCCGCAAGGAGGTCGCCGTCACCGTGATGGAGCTCGACTCCCATCCCGATGAGGATATCCTTGCCGAGATCCGGGCATTGCCCGGGGTGATCCGCGTCCGCGTTTTCAGCTGACGAATCGCGTTTCGTGACCTTGAGGGATTCCAATTTGCAACCTCAATGTAACCGCTCATATTGGAACCAATACAATAACATGACAGCTAGCTGTCATGTTATTGTTGTATACTGGGTGTGTTGGAAAGCAAAAAACCATGGGAGGAAAAAGCATGGAGAACAAGCTATGCCAGTGCTGCGCGATGCCTATGGAGACAGACGAACTGCACGGCACAAACGCGGACGGAAGCCGCAATGAGGACTACTGCACCTACTGCTACGCCGACGGGAGCATCCAGTTCGACGTTACGATGGACGAAATGGTCGAGGCCTGCGTGCCCCATCTGCTGCGTGCCGATTCCGGCATGACCGAGGACGCCGCGCGCCAATACATGCGCGAGATTCTGCCGACCCTGAAGTACTGGCAAACCAAAACGGCATAGGAATTCTATGGAGCAAAACGGGCAGACGCCCGTTTTGCTCTTTGCGGGAATTGACAGCCGGACTTTGCGTGGTTATAGTCAGTGTATCCCTTTACCAAGCAATGCTTGAGAGGAGTTTCGCTATGAATCAGATCGAGTATCAGCGCCGTCTGCAGGCCCAGGGTGTGCCGGAAGCGGAGATCCGGCAGAAGCTCTGCGCCGTACAGGCGTTTGAAACCTGGCTTGCGGGGCAAAGGCTCAGGCTGGAGGATGCCGCAGAGGCCGAGGTCAGGCAATATGCCCGGCACCTGATCGGCATGCCGCACAATACCACCGAGACCTACGACGCGCTGAGCGAATACGCGGCCGTCAATGGCCTGCGCGCGCTGTATGTTGCGTTTTTAGAGGTTACGGACTGCTACGGCGCAATGGAAATGCTGCGCGATACGATCCAAGCGCAGCACGGCACGGCGATACGCGATCAGATTTTCACAGAGCCCATTCCGCCTCTGGGCGCGGATGAGGCCGAGCGCTTTGCCTATACCAAACAAATCAACGAACGCATGAACGCGCTGCTCACCAAAGAGCAATGCCGCGCCGCATGGTTTGAGGTTCAGCACGGGCTGCCGAAAGCCTTCTGGAAGGCGTACGACGACAAACAGCGGGAAACGTTCGGCGCGTGTACATCGCCTGATGAGCTGGTGGATGCGCTGGTTGGGGACAGATGCACAATGATTAAACGCATGCACGACGAGAACAGGCTCTGGTACACCCAGGAGGTGACCGGGGACGCGATGCGCTACCTGCTGGATACCCCTTACCTGCAAATGGGGGAGCATAACGGGCGCAGGGGCATCGTCGTCACGAAGGTACCCTATCAAACCCATCAGGCGCTGCATGCGGCCGACGACAGGATGAAGCGGTACTACACCTGCCACTGCCCGCTGATCCGCGAAGCGATATGGAAGGGCGAAACGCTGTCCGACGACGTATGCTATTGTAGCCTCGGCCATGCCAGCCATTATCTGGCAGGCATTGGGTTGGATACACTTGAGGGCGAGGTACTGGAAAGCGCGGTCAAAGGTGATCCGCGCTGCAGGTTTATATTCTATTTGCCGGAAGAAACATAAAGCCCTAAAGCTTTCGGTTCATAATGGATATCACCAGGCCGCCGTTTTGGAAGATGCCCGCCAGCGCGCTTTCGGAAATGAGCTGCTGGAAGTTTTCCATGGGAATCAGGCTTTGCAGCACCGGCATGGCCGTAAAGATCACAAAGCAGGTCACGGTGCCGATGGCAAACCCGAACACCCCGCCGGCCAGCCAGTCCAGCTGCTTGAGTAGCGGGAAGCGGAACACAGCCTTTAAGAGATTGATCAGAATCGTAATCACCAGAAAGCTTAAAATAAAGCAGACGATGAAGCTCAGCACGTTGATGCTGACGGATAGGATGGTCTGGTTGACGTAATCGCCCACGTTGGTCGCCAGATTGCCCAGCGGCGAAAACGCCTGCTGCGAAAGGTTCTCCCCAAGCAGCCTGCCCAGTGGATCGGGGAGGTTCGCTTTGGTGACGATTTCGGAAATGCTCGTGGTGTTCAAGGTGTTCACCGCAAGGCTGGACAGGTCCAAATCACCCAGCACCGTGCCGGAATCCGTGTAGCCGGAAAGCATCCGGACGATTTCGGGGTTGGAGGCAACGGCATCGGCAAGCTTGGGAAACAGCCAGAACGAGGCCGCGAACGAGAACAGACACCCGCCGAGGTTTAACAGCGACTGTAAAAACCCGCGGTAAAAGCCGAACAATGTGAAAACCAGGATCAGGATCACTATGCCGTAATCGATCAGGTTCAAAGCGTTTCCTCCGTTAGGTCCTTATCAGCGCGCGGCGCTGGGCAGGGTGAGCACGTATACCTCTTTGCCGCTGGCCACCAGAATGTTCCCGCCGGACAGCGTTCCCATAAAGTGCGTGGCGTCCGCCGCCAGGGGCAGATCATAATCGGTGAAGCGGTTGTCGCCCACCGCGGCGCGGTAGAGCGTATCGCCGCTCAGGGCGTAGATGTTTTTGTTCCATAGCGTTGCCCCGATGCAGATATCGGGCAGGCTGTACTGGTGATCGTCGTCGCCCTGGAGCAGGCGCAGCTCGCGGATATCATAGGAGCTGTCGGTCTGCGATGTGGGGGCGAACAGAATCAGCGCGTCGCCGCGGGCGGGAACCTCCCACCCCAGCGGCTTCCAGCCGTAGACCAGAACGCTCTTGGTGGTATCCTCCGTGCCGCGGTAATTGAACGCCAGCATTTTGCGTGTGGTGATCACATGCAGGATGCTGTTTTCAAACAGTATATCGTAGGGGAGCGCCTCGCCCAGCGAAACCGCCCCGGTGTTCATCTTGCCGACCTCATAGGTGTTCAGCACGGTATTGGAGGCCGTGCCGTAAATATCCAGCGCGAGCGTCCACATATACTCCCCGTTTTTGCCGTAGAAGCCCACGTCCAACAGCATCAGGTACTGGTAGGCGTCGCTTTCCATGTCCATATGCGCGCCGTAGTGATCCTTCACCAAAAGCGTCGGGGTGGTGTCGCCGCCTACGACAGCCGCCACATACTGCTTGCCGATACGCGCAAACTGGATGGTTTCGCCCAGATTATCGTTATAGGTCGAGTTGCCGTTTTGGTCAATCACATAGATCGTCGAGCCCGTCCACGCGGCAATATATTCTTCCCCGGCGGAAAACCCGGCGTCGTTGCCGATCTGGAACGACCAGCGCACCGTGCCGGTGGGGCTCATGCAGTGGATGCTCACCCCGTCATAAAACAGCACATACTGGCCGAAGGGCTTGATGTTTTCGGAGTAGTCGCAGGGCAGCCGGTAGGCCTTCACCTTGGTTACGGTCGGGGCGCCCAGCAGCGATACGATCAGGATCACCAAAACGGCGACAACGGAGACCGCCACCGCCAAAATCCCGATGAACTGCCAACGCTTGCGCGTAAGCTTTGCTCTTTGCATTGCGTAAGCCCTTTCCATGCCCTAAACGGCGGTTTGATACCCTGAACAGTATTATATCCAAAACCTGTCCGCAATACAACCCGTGCCGCTCGCTGTGCGGCTTTGTTACACCCTGGATCATGGGCCGGGGAAACGGTTTTGGAATCGCTCCGGGGCGTTGTTTCATAAGCATCGTAAGGAGAAGACGCCTTGCCGCTCTGGTTTGACAGGCCCCGGAAAAGGCGATAGAATACAGGCAAACAGATGGCTGAATCCTTTGGAAACCGCAGCGAAAACCATGGGCATGAGCAGCGGTTTTATAGCCTGGCAGGATCTGTTGCGGGTATGGCATGCGGGTTACCGCCCGCTCTTTGACTATAAACAGACAGGAGCACACATACAATGAGATGCATGATCTGCGGCAAGATACTGCCCCCGGGCGTTTCGCAGTGCCCGTTTTGCGGGGGAAGCGCCGATGCCGCGCCATCCGACCCCCGGTACGCGCAGAATCCGCCTCCGGCGGAGGGCGGCTACGGCTTTGCGTCCGACGACGCACGCAATACCCAGAACCGCTATGCCACCCCCGCGTTCCATACCTACCGCAAGCAGGTATTCACCGGCTTTCCGCAGAACCAGGAAGCGAACTATCAGGGGCACACGCGCGATAGCTTTTCGGCCGGCAGCGCTATGGTGCGCAGCCTGTCCGACCTGCCCCAGGTGATCCGCACCGCGTTTGTCGACCCCATGGGCACCATGCAGGGCATGATGCGGCGCGACGACCGCCTGACCGGCGGGATGCTTGGGGTGCTTTCGCTGATCCTTGCGTTTCTGGCGGGCATGATCTTAACCAAAGGCATACTGGCTACGCTGTTTTCGGCGATGAGCGGGCTAACCGGCCTGCAGCTGGCCGAAAGCGCGGCGAGCCTCAACCAGGGCGTCAACTATATTGCGGGCAAGGTCGCCGTATCGGTGGGCGGCATTGCGGCCCTGTGCCAGCTGATCGTCGCGTTTGTCCCTGTGGCGATGACAATGGTATACCTCAGCGTGTTCAAGCAAATCAAATTTTCGTTTCTGATGGCTTCAAACTTTGCCGCGATTGTGTTTATACCTAATGTGCTGGCGCTGGTATTGGCGGCGGTATTCAGCCTGGTTACGCCGTATCTTGCGCTGCTTGTGCTGTTCTTGGGGCAGGTGATCAGCTATGTGCTGCTATGCAACATGACCGTGCAGACTGCCTGCACAGAGCCGGACAGAGTGGTCCCGGTGCAGGCGGCGCTGGTCTGTTTGTCGGAGCTGGTCAAGCTGATTCTCATCGCCGTCATCGGCGGCATGATGATGAGCGGGGCTATGCAAACTTTATCGAGCCTGACAAACTCCGTAAGCGGGTTACTCTAGGATCAGGCCTTCAAACGCCCCCAGCTGGATATACACGCTGCCCTTGTCGACGGGCAGCGTTTTTTGCGCGTAGAGGTCGCGGAGCGACTCTTTCCCCGCATAGGTCTGGGGTAGGGGGAGGAGGACGTCGATTGCCTCCGCGCCTGTGTTGAGCACGCAGAGCACGCGCTGGTTGTCCGTATAACGTTCATAGGCATATAGCCCGTTTGGCAACGCTTGCCAGGTGCGGAACGCGCCAAGCCGCAGGGCTTCATTGCCTGCGCGCAGATGGGCGAGCGTTTGGAAGTGCGCGCGGGTCTCGTTGTTCTCCACCCAGTCCCAGCGCATGGGGCGGCGGTTGTCCGGGTCGGCGCCGCCCTCCATGCCCAGCTCGTCGCCGTAATAAATGATAGGAATGCCCATGGAGGTGAACTGGAAGAACGCCGCGGCGAAAAGTTTGCGCCTGTCGCACCCCGCGCGGGTCAGGAAGCGCTCGGTGTCGTGCGAACCCAGAAAGGTCCACAGCACGTCCTGGTTGCGCTGGGGGTAAAGCATGGCCGCGTCGTTGACGGACGCGTCGAAAGTGTTCAGGTCAATCATCTGGGTGGCGAAGCGCTTCCAGATGCTGCGGCTTTGCATGTAATGCATGGTGGTATCGAACTGATCGCCCAGCGTAATCCACTGGCGGCTGTCGTCCCAGCACTCGGCAATGATCAGGCATTCCGGGTTCAGGCGCTTCATCTCGCGGTGGAACTCGCCCCAGAACGCGGGGTAGACCTCGGGGCTTACGTCCAGCCGCCATCCGTCGGCGTGGCACTCGGTCAGCCAGTACTTACCGACCTGCATAAAGTAGTCCGCACAGGCTTTGTTTTGCAGGTTGAGCTTGGGCATATAGGGCCAGTGGCCGAACGCCCGGTAGCCGAAGGGTTCCAGATCGTCAAAGAAGAACCAGTCCCGGTACTCGCTGTGCTCGCCCTTCTCCTGCGCGTCCCTGAAGGGCGCAAAGCCCACGCCGCAGTGGTTGAATACGCCGTCCAGGATGATGCGGATGCCCTGAGCGTGCGCTTCGTCGCACAGGGCTTTGAAATCGTCCAGCGTTCCAAGCAGCGGGTCGATCTGATAATAATCGAAGGTGTTGTAGCGGTGTGCGCTGTCGCTGACAAAGATCGGGGTGGTGTAGAGCATCTGCACGCCCAGGTCCTTCAGGTAGGGCAGGGCGGCGCGGATGCCGTTTAGGTTGCCGCCGAACCGGTACTCCGACTGTACACGATCGGAGGTCCAGGGCTCAAGCCCGTCCTCGTGCCCGCCTTCGCGGCGGAAGCGGTCGGGGAATACCTGGTAGCCCACGCAGCCGCGCGCCCACTCCGGCATCGGCGCGGGCGGATAGGCGTAGGCAAAGGCAAAGCTTTCGGAAATATCGTCAAAGCTGTGCTCGCCGATGCGCAGCCCCGTGCCGTCCAGCTTGTACACGCGGCCGCCATCGGCATAGAACAGGAACAGGTACTTTAGCCGCGGATCGCGTACGGAGAAGATCGCTTCATAATAATCAAACATCTCCGTACGGAACTGCAAGGTCATGGGATACAGCCCGCCGTCGCTGAACGGATCGGACAGGTTATAGTGGTTGGCGGTTTTCAAAACCACCTGATCAAAATCGCCCCGCGCGGTGCGCACACGGATCACAATCCGCCCGTCCGGCATGGCGTGGCGGTACTCCAGCCAGGGCATGTGGTAGATCGCGCCCAGATTCAAGTTTCTCATGGTACGCCTCCCTTACAAAAATCATCGTAACGTGTGTTGCATTGGGTGTCAAGAGGGGACAGGGGCAATCAGAATAGCGCATGAAAATCACAACTAGGTCAGTACCTCTGACCGATTAAAAAAGACCGCATAGTGCGGTCTTTTGGCGAATCATCAGGGCCTTTTGAGGGGAGGAGAAACGATAACGTCCGGTTACTTCACAACCAGATGATCGCCATCCACGTCCACGGTAACAACCTGGCCGGGGATGAGCTCGCCGGCGACCAGCTTGCGGGCGATCAGGGTTTCGACGTGGCTTTGAATGTAGCGTTTCAGCGGGCGCGCGCCAAAGGCGGGCTCGTACGCCGCGTCTACGATGAACTCCACGGCCTTGTCGGTGAGATCCATATGGATGCTTTGGTGCTCCAGCCGGTTTTGCAGGTGTTTGACCTGCAAACGCACGATCTGGCTGATCTCGCCGCGTTCCAGAGGCTTGTAGAACACGATATCATCGATACGGTTGAGGAACTCCGGCCGGAAGGCCTGCTTGAGCATTTTCAATACGCCGTCGCGGGCTTCCTGGGTGATTTCACCGTTTTGCAGGCCGTCGAGCAGCAGCCCGGAGCCGAGGTTCGAGGTCATGATGATGATGGTGTTTTTGAAATCCACGGTGCGGCCCTGGCTGTCGGTGATTCTGCCGTCGTCCAGCACTTGCAGCAGGACGTTGAACACTTCGGGGTGCGCTTTTTCGATCTCGTCGAGCAGCACCACGGAATAGGGCTTGCGCCGCACGGCCTCGGAGAGCTGTCCGCCCTCGTCGTAGCCAACGTATCCCGGAGGCGCGCCGATCAGGCGGCTGACGGAGAACTTCTCCATGTACTCGCTCATGTCGATGCGCACCATGTTCTTTTCATCGTCGAACAGGCTCTGCGCCAGCGCCTTGGCGAGCTCCGTTTTGCCGACGCCCGTGGGGCCGAGGAACAGGAACGAGCCGATGGGCCGGTTCTCGTCGGCGATGCCCGCGCGGCTGCGCAGGATAGCCTCGGATACCGTCTGCACCGCTTCGTCCTGCCCGACGACGCGCTGGTGCAGCTCGTCGGGGAGCTTTA
>DAIOVG010000046.1:0-16467 GCA_036759125.1 Candidatus Limiplasma sp. | reverse complement strand
CATATCGAGGATGGTTTGGGACTCCTGAATCGATTCATGGTGTTTCCAGCCGGCCATTTCACCCACGCCGGGCACTTTGGCGTAGGCATAGAAATCGTCCAGATCCGTCGGCTGAATCGGCCGCAGAAGAAGCCTGTCTGTCTCAATATGAATCCCTGAGATATCGATGGGTACGTTCATGCTGTTCACTCCTCTTGTGATCACAATCGGCAGATATGGTTTCCCGATATTATGCACGGTTTGCTGTGTTTGTCAAGCGGCGGAAACTAGGGAATGCGTTTTTCCCTGTAAGCACACCCATATCTAGCGCTTGCGAAACAGAACATATGTTTGTATACTATAAGGGAACGTTTGTTCCCTTATATCGTTTTTGCGCAACTGCCGCAGAGAGGGTTATTCCATGAGCCGTGTGGTACTGCATGCCGACCTGAACAACTTCTACGCCTCGGTGGCGTGCCTGGAGCGCCCGGAGCTGCGGGAGGTTCCCGTGGCCGTTTGCGGCGATCCGGAGCTGCGGCACGGCATTGTGCTGGCCAAGAACATGGTCGCCAAGCGGCAGGGGGTCATCACCGGGCAGGCTGTGTGGCAGGCCAGGCAAAGCTGCCCCGGGCTTCAGGCCATCAGCCCGGACTTTGAAACGGTGCTCAAATACAGCCAGACGGTGCGGGGTATTTTTTCCCGCTACACCAACCGCGTGCAGCCCTTCGGCGTGGACGAGGCTTGGCTGGACGTAAGCGGCCCGCGTGTGGAGATTCCCGACGGCCTTCGCATTGCCAACCACCTGCGCCATGCCGTGCGGGAGGAAACGGGCCTGACGGTAAGCGTGGGTGTGGGCGACAACCGCATCTTTGCCAAGCTCGGCAGCGACCTGAAAAAGCCGGACGGCGTCACCGTGGTGTGTGAGGAAAACCGCGCCACGGTGCTCGACCCCCTGCCGGTGGATGAGCTTTTATTCATCGGGCGCGCCACCTCCCGCAAGCTCAATAATATCGGCATCTACACCATCGGGCAGCTGGCCGCGGTGGACCCCGCCGCCCTGAAGGCCATGTTCGGCAAGCCGGGGTTGATGCTGTCCGGCTTTGCCCGCGGGGATGACGCCGCCGCGGTAATCGCCGAAGATACGCCCGTGAAGATGAAAAGCGTGGGTAACTCCATCACCACCGCGCACGACGTGGTGACCGCCTATGATGTGCGCATCACCCTCTACGGCCTGTGCGAAAGCGTAGCCTCGCGCATGCGCAAGCACGAGGTTACCGGTCGCGTGGTGCAGGTTTCCGTGCGCAGCGCCAAAACGCTGGAATGGTTCCAGCGCCAGCAGACACTTAGCTTTGAAACCGATTGCAGCTTTGATATTTTCGAGGCCGCCTATGCGCTGGTGCTGGAAAACTGGCGGGAGGGCACGGCGCTGCGCTCGCTTGGCGTCAGCGTCAGCCGCCTGTCCCCCGCCGGAAAGCTTTTGCAGCTTTCCTTTCTGCCCGAGGACGCCGCGCGCCAGAAACGCCAGATCCTCGAATACACCATCGACGGCATCCGCAAAAAATACGGTTATTTCGCCATCCAGCGCGCCATCATGCACTACGACCGGGCGCTTGGCCGCATCAACCCCGAGGATGAACACCTGATTCATCCCGAACCGTATTTCAAATAGCGCGCGGGGTTGTGTAACCCGGCCCCGCCCTGTATAATAATTCCAACAATAGCTTCGGAGGCCGTTCATGAAACGATTGCTGATCATGCTTGTCGCTTTGGCGCTTATTTTGGGCCTCACCCCCGCGTCCGCACAGGTGCAGTGGCGGCTGGAGCTGAACGCCGCGTTTTCCATGCTGGAGGATGGCAATCCGTTTCTTTTACGCTATAACGAAATCACAGGCGCGGGCATTCAACCGCGTTTCCCGCTTGGCCTGCCCTATATGTTCGGCGGCAGGGATGAAACAAAGCTTCTGACGGTCGCCTATGCGCTGGAAACCACAAAGAATTTTTCCAAGGGGCAAAAATACCTCTACGGGTTTGACTGCAACGGCTTCACCAACTGGATTAACTTCCAAACGGGCAAGCCCCAGCATGACACGCTTGATCAGATGATTGAAAACAGGGGCCTGTACAAGCGCAATCAGCTGAAGCTCAACAATATCCCATACGGCGAGCTCTATAAATCGCTGGAGATCGGGGACTATCTAGTGACCAGCTCCGGAGGCCGCCATATCATGATGTATATCGGCACCCTGCTGGATTACGGCTTTACAGCGGAGACTGCGCCGCAGCTTGCCGCGTACCTGACCTATCCTCTGGTGGTACACTGCGGCCTGTGCCCGCCCTACGCGGAGCGCTACCAGGCCTATATCGACCAAAACGGCTTGAACTGCAACACGACCGACGGGGGCGTAGCCGTCGCCATCGTGGGCGTCCCTGTGGATCAGGCGCCAGAGTATTTGTATACGCAGAACTACGACCATTATTATTTCGAGCTGGACGGATATTTCCTCCGGATTCACGATATGGACGCGGTTACAGCGTATGTCTGGTTTCGGATGGACTAGCTACGGCGGCTCTTGTTCCTATCCCCCCGGCTCAGGGCTTCGCCAAAAACAATCCCGTCAAAAAAACCGCCAATGCGCGGTCCTTTTGACACCTTGATAAGGATGCGCATCCTGCCTGCCCTGAATGCCTGAGATATGTGAAAGGTAAAGCGGCAAAGGGACTGAGCTGAGTCGCTCGTAAGTGACGCCCTTCCCGCATACGACTAATAAATAAGGGAGAGCGAATGCCCGGCTAACGTCCGAAATTTGCGAAACAAATGAAGCAAGCAGCCCCGCCGGGCAAATGCTGTCCGGCGGGGCCGTAATTGTTGATCAGGTATTATCAAGCCGACTGCTTATTCAACGTCCTGCAGGGCCGCGTATCCTTCTTCACCGGTACGGACCTTGATCACATTCTCCACGTCATACACGAAGATCTTGCCATCGCCGATGTGGCCGGTGTACAGGGCGGTTTTTGCCGCTTCGATCACGGTGCGCACGGGGATTTTGCAAACCACGAGCTCAACCTGAATCTTGGGCAGGAGGTTGGTTTCCATCTCAACGCCACGGTAGTACTCAGGACGTCCCTTCTGCATGCCGCAGCCAAGCACCTGGGTAACCGTCATGCCGGTGACGCCGATGCCGTCCATCGCCGCTTTGAGGGCTTCAAACTTGGACTGCTTGGTGATGATGACAACGTTGGTCATCTTCGTGCCGTCCGCAACTGCATCGTTGGTAACTTTCTTTTCCTTGGAAACCATGACGGGGATGGCTTTCTCCACGGGAGCGGCCTCCTGGGGAAGATCCACTTCGTCGCCCAGGGGGATTTCGCCGCGGCTCATGGGAAGCATGAAGTCCGCATATGCGCTGGCCAGACCATGCTCTTCGATATCCAGACCGCGAATTTCCTCTGCGGCGGAAACGCGAAGGCCGATGGTGTATTTGATGATCAGGAACGCGATAGTCATGGTCACGACGACCCAAGCCGCGATGGCACCAACGCCAAGGGCCTGCACGCCGAACAAATGCCAGCCGCCGCCGTAGAACACGCCGCCGTCAACCGCGAAGAAGCCGACCAACAGGGTACCCAGCGCGCCGTTAATGGCGTGAACGGCAACCGCACCGACAGGATCGTCGATCTTGAGGACTTTGTCCAGCAATTCCACGCCCAGTACTACGGCGATACCTGCGATGATGCCGATGATGAACGCGCCGAAGGGATTGACCGCCGCACAGCCCGCGGTGATAGCCACAAGGCCGGCCAGCGCGCCGTTGAGGGTCATGGATACGTCGGGCTTCTTATAGCGGAACCAGGTGAACAGCATGGTGGTACAAGCAGCCGCCGCACCTGCAATGTTGGTGGTCATAAAGATGTTGCCGATGGCAACCGTGTTGGCACCTGTGGCCGACAGGGTGGAGCCGGGGTTGAACCCGAACCAGCCGAACCAGAGCAGGAACACGCCCAGAGCGCCCAGCGTAACGCTGTGGCCGAGGATCGCGCGGGGCTTGCCATCTTTGCTGTACTTGCCGATGCGGGGCCCAAGGATGATCGCGCCGACCAGACCGGCAATACCGCCGACCATGTGCACGACGGAAGAACCTGCGAAGTCGATGTAGCCCTTCTGGAAGAGCCAGCCATCGGCGTTCCATACCCAGCCGCCGGAGATCGGGTAGATCACTGCGCTGATGACCAGCGAGTAAATGCAGTAGCTGACGAACTTGGTACGTTCCGCCATGGCGCCGCTGACAATGGTCGCTGCCGTTGCCGCGAACACGGTCTGGAACATCAGGAAAGTAAACATGCTGGGGTCGGCAGAGGATGCGCCTGCCACAAACAGGTCAACCGCACCGATGAACCCGTTGCTTTGGCCAAACATCAACGAGTAACCGATGATCCAGTAAACGACTGCGCCGATGGAGAAGTCCATAAGATTTTTCATGATGATATTGCCGGCGTTCTTGGCGCGGGTAAAGCCTGCCTCTACCATGGCAAAGCCTGCCTGCATTAAGAATACCAACGCGGTGGCGAACAACACCCATACGGTATCGACCGCTGAAACCAGAGATGCGATATTCGTTGCCTGGGTCGCGACTTCGGCTGCTACATCTGTAGCCATTGTTACGAGCAAATGCATTGTCTCTCCTCCTTGATTTTGAATATAAAAAACCAAGCCTACCATGCGCTCGTCTTTGAGCGATGACCGGTTTTGAGGGGGTCTTCCCCCACAGCCGAACGCATGATGGCTTGTTTCTTATCGGGTAGGATTGAGCATCCACTTCCTTGTGGGCTCAATGCGGGCAAGCCCGCCGGGTACGGTTCTTAGTAGAACAGCATATCCTGGTAGGTGGGCACCGGCCAGTACTTCTTGGCTACGATGGCCTCCAGGGCATCGCCGTGAGCGCGAACTTCGTTCATGGCGGCGATCATGGTATCATGCGAGTAGGTTGCCTGGCCAAGCACATCAAGCTTCTCATTCTGGCCTGCAATCGCCTTGTCCAGCACGTCCAGCGCATCGGACAGCGCATTGGTCTGCGCGGAAAGCTTTTCAAGCAGTGCGGTCTCGGCTTTCAGTGCCATGCCGGGCGCAACGCTATTCTTGGCTTCCAGGCCCAGGGCAACTTCCTTGCCGAATTCCAGCGCCGCCGGAAGGATGAGCGTATGGGCCATATTGGACATACACAAGGCTTCGATGTTGATGACCTTGATGTACTTCTCAAGCTTCACTTCGTAACGGCTGTGTACCTCGGTCGCGGAGAAAATACCGTGCTTGACATACAGCGCAACGTTTTTCTCGGCAATATAGTACGGAGCGGCGTCTACGGTGGATTTGAGGTTCATCAGCCCGCGCTTTTCCGCCTCCACAACCCAGGAGGGGTCGTAGTTGTTGCCGTTGAAGATGATGTGCTTGTGCTCTTTGAGCACGCGGCGGATGAGCGTATTGAGCGCCATGGTGAAGTCGTCCGCCTTTTCCAGCTCGTCGGCGAACTGGCTGAGGCTTTCGGCAATCGCCGTGGTCAGGTTGATGTTGGGGCTGGAGATCGACTGCGACGAGCCGAGGCTGCGGAACTCGAACTTGTTGCCGGTGAAGGCAAACGGCGAGGTGCGGTTGCGGTCGGTGTTATCTTTGGGGAAGGCCGGGAGCACGTCCACGCCCAGCAGCATGCTTTCACGCTTGTGGCTGTTGTACGCGCTTTCGCTCACGATGGAGTCAATCACGGCAGCCAGTTCTTCGCCCAGGAACATGGAAATGATGGCCGGCGGGGCTTCGTTAGCGCCCAGGCGATGATCATTGCCAGCAGATGCGATGGATACGCGGAGCAGATCCTGATAATCGTCCACCGCCTGGATAACCGCGGCGAGGAACAGGAGGAACTGCGCGTTTTCGTTGGGGGTGTCGCCCGGATCCAGCAGGTTCATGCCGGTATCGGTGGACAGGGAATAGTTGTTATGCTTGCCCGAGCCGTTCACGCCCGCAAAGGGTTTTTCGTGCAGAAGGCAGATCAGGCCGTGCTTGTCGGCAACGCGCTTCATGACTTCCATCGCAAGCTGGTTGTGGTCGGCCGCAACGTTGACAATGGTGAACACCGGGGCCATTTCGTGCTGGGCGGGGGCCACTTCATTATGCTCGGTTTTGCTGTAGACGCCGAGCTTCCAAAGCTCTTCGTTCATTTCCTTCATGAACGCGGAAACGCGGGAGCGGATCGCGCCGAAGTAATGGTCTTCCAGCTCCTGGCCTTTGGACGGCGCCGCGCCAAACAGCGTGCGGCCGGTGGTAATCAGGTCAGGGCGCTTTTTATAGTCTTCCTTGTCGATCAGGAAGTATTCCTGCTCGGGGCCCGCAGTGGGATAGACGCGCTTGACATCGTCGTTGCCAAAGAACTTCAGCACACGCAGAGCCTGCTTGTTAAGGGCCTGCATGGCGCGCAGGAGCGGGGTCTTCTTATCCAGCGCTTCGCCGCCGTAGCTGCAGAAGGCGGTGGGAATGCAAAGGCTGCCGTCCTTGATGAAGGCATAGCTTGTCGGATCCCACGCGGTGTAGCCGCGGGCTTCAAACGTGGCGCGGATACCGCCGCTGGGGAAGGAGCTTGCGTCCGGCTCGCCCTGAACGAGCTCCTTGCCGGAGAACTCCAGAATGACGCTGCCATCGCCTTTGGGTTTAATGAAGGAATCGTGCTTCTCAGCGGTGATGCCGGTCATCGGCTGGAACCAATGGGTATAGTGCGTAGCGCCCAGTTCAAGCGCCCAGTCCTTCATCGCGTTGGCGACGACGCCCGCGATTTCCGGATCAAGCGACTGCCCTCCCTCGATAGTCCGTTTGAGGGCTTTGTAGGTTTCTTTGGGAAGACGCTTCTGCATCACCGCATCGTTGAATACATTCTCCCCGAACCGTTCGCATGAGTTCATCACGTAGCGATACCTCCTGAATATCTTGGATTGCAGCCTGCGCCGCAGATTATAAACAAAAACAGCACCTTTGGATAACACAAATAATCCTCAGCGCCGTTGCTGTATACTGCGGAGTATACCGTACCCATTTGTGGGTGTCAAGCAGAAGTTTGTTCTTTGCTTGTTCTTAAACAGCGCTGAAAAACCGTGTCAATTGCCTTGCGAAACCGTGAGTTTTGGCAGGCTCAGATATGGCAGAAACATCAGCCCGCCCTTGACCACAGCCTGCGACAGAAGCGACTGGAGCGCGTCGGAAGAAAGCTGGGCCAAATCCTCAGCCTGCGCCGTGTCAAACGGTTCGGGCGTCCATTTCGCCACCGTTGCGCCAGACAGCGCAAGCGCGACCTTCTGGGCCATATCGTCGCTTTCTAGGGTCAGTTTCAAATCCGCCTTGGTTGGCGTGGTCGTTGTTGCCAGACTTGAAAATTTCGCATCCAGCGTAAGCTCGGTTTTGGCAAACACGGCGTAGGCGGAAGCGTCCTGATCCTGCGGAATCTCCGCCGGCGCAACGGACAGCTTCACGGTCTGGTACTGCGTTGTGTAGCCCTTCAGATCTTTGGTGGTCCGCGTTTCCCAGCTCAGGTCAAACGCGGCCCAGTACATGGGTTGAACCGTACCGTCCTCCTGCGTGCTTTTGGACAGCAGCGTACCCTGATACTCGGTAAAATTTGCGGTGGCCTGGTGTGTGTGATAATTCAGCTCCAAATAGCCGCCCTGGTTTTCCAGGGTCAGCGTGTTTTCGTCCGGCTGGCTGTCCCCGCCCGCTTTGTTTGTATAGGACAGGGTTGCCGCGCCCGATACGCTGTCGTACAGCGGCATCGTAATTTGCAGTTCCACCGTATCGCCCCGGATGCTCATCACACGGCGAACGACCAGATCATCCTCCAGGGGAAAGCCGTCGATCGCATAGAAATAGTAGGGTTGCAGCGAAGGATCCAGATAGAGCGCTACATCCTCGGCGGGCATCATCACGCTGAGGATCTTGAGCATATTTTCATCGTTCATCAGCTCGGTCAGCAGCTGCTTCATCTGCGCCTTTACGGCGTCCGGCGGCAGGCGGTAGGCAATCTCCATGGCGGAGCTTCCGTCATCCAGGGTCGTCGTACCCGTGGCTTCGCGGAAGCCTTCCAGCCAGAAGTCAATCTCCGTCAGATACGCCTGCGACGCGGCATCCAGACCCAGCGTATTGGCGCTGATCAGGCTGTCCGCCATCCCCGAAACAAACGAGAACAATCCCGACATCAGCCCGGGCACCTGTCCGAGATCAGAAATCGCGGGAAGCCCTCCCTGGATGCCCACGGCAGCCATCACGGGCTCCAGCAGGTCGCTGTTGAGCAGGTACCAGCCGCCGTCCAGCAGGGCGCTTTGCATATAAACGGCGCCGTCCCGCAGCGAGAATTCGGCAACGTCCTGGCTGGTTTCCCCGCCGTTCATTAAAAGGGTGAGGCGCGATTCGGCCGGAACGGTATCGGTGCCTGGAACCTGAATATAGCCAACATCCATCACGATTGGCATAATCGTGGTCAACGCTTCGTTTTCGCGCCCTTCCACAGCCTCCGAGGTGATGGTCAGAACACCTTGAAACCCGCTGCCGATATCCAACTGCCGCAAAAGCTTTTCTGCCATCGAGTAGATTACATCGTCCGCCGCCTGTGCGGTGGCAGCTCCGGTACACAAGAGCAGTGCCAGTCCCAGGGCCACGATACGGTATGCCAATGCTTTCATGCCATTCCTCCCGGCGGCAAGCCGCCTGCCTATTCAAATGATAGCAACTCCTAAATAATCAATGCTGCGGTATATTCCGCGAATCACGAAAAAGCTGCTCCGCCTCAGTGATCAGTGCGTATATGCCAGTCGCAAAGCCCTTGTGCGGCATTCGTTCTCTGGGGCGATTTTACTCCTTTTTGCGCTGCTTGTCCATCCGGCGGTTCTCAGTCAAGCATCGCCAGGAAGATCGCGTAATCCGCTTCCGTCATGCCATCGGAAAGCAGTTCCCTGTCCTCCGCCGAAAGGTTCAGTATGGCAAGCACCAGGTTGCCGGCCATGCGCTGGGCGGCTTCGTTCATCAGGCTTTGGTGCACCTTCTGCTGCGTATTATCCATGTTGATGGTGATCATTTCGGCGGGGATTTCGTAATCGAAAAGCCCCACAGGCGGCGCGCCGACCAGGAAATCCGGCGATTCCCCCTGGGTTTCCTCTATCGTCACTGTGGGTGCCTGCGCACTTTGCTCCGCCTCAGCCGCATCGGCGGACAGGATGGAGATCTCCACATTCGACTGCGCGTTCTGCGCGGCCCCGGCATCCTGCTGCGCGGTTTGGGCGGACTGAACAAAGCTTAAGTTGAATACCGTGTTCACCTTTTTGTTTGTTATCTGCTGATAGGATGCCGTGCCCGTGAGAACCGCTTCGGTCTCCCCTGGTTGCAGGATCAGGTCTACGGTCACCTCGGTGGCCGTATTGTCCAGATCATCCCCGTTGTTTGTGCCGCTGGTTTCGCGGATCACGCTTCCCTTGCAGCCCCTCGCATCACCGAGATCGCCGGACAGATCAATTGTCAGGGTGCTGGTCTCGTTCAAGCCGCCGCGCCGGAGGTTGACGGATGTTTCGCATTGCAGCGAATATCCGCTTGCGTCTTCGGTGCGCGTCAAAATCGCATCGATGTTGCGGGTGTCGCGCCTGCCCTCTTCGCGCGACAAACGGTACAGATAGGTTTGGGTTTTACCGTCCGGCGTAAAGCCCCATTGCCATTTCAGGGTCCGCCTGTCGCCGTCCGGATAGAGTATCGTACCCTTGATATACAGGCAGATGTTCTGCCCGTCCGCGTCCTGATAGAGCGCCACGGTGAAGCCGCGCGCAAACATAATTTCGGAGATCTCCTCGCGGTATTCCTCATCCATGCCGCAGGACAGAACCGCGCGCAGCTGGGTGGCCAGTTCGGTGCACTGCTCGGCAGTCAGTTTCGCAACGTAGCTGGTGCGGCCCTTGCCGATGTTGTCAATAGAATAGCTGACAGAATTCTTTTCGGTCAGCGGTACGGTTTGATTGGTCAGGTCACGGTAGCAGACCGCAATTTCCTCCATGGCCGACAGCATATCAAACGCTTCTTCCACGTTGGATGTGTTGGGATTGGGGCTTTCTTCCACAACCGCTTCCTCTTCCTGCGAGGAAAGAAGGAGCGTGTCCATGGGCGAAGCCTGCGTGGAGAAAAGCATGCGGTTTGGCAAAAGCGAGGTTTGCATCAAGTATGCGCCCTGGGAAACCCGCTCCGAGATCTCAAACAGGGTATCGCCGCCCAGCGAGAGGTGAAGCCCGGTCGTTGCGTCGTCGGGATCGTCATTGAGGAGCAAATCCAGCTGCGTATGGTTCAGGACGCGGTTGATGAGATCGAGCCTCAGTTCGTCAAACGGCATCAGCGTGCCGATGGAAAGCTTCACGGACATCTTCACCGCGCCCTGTCCCTTGAGCAGCGGCGCCAGGGCATCCTCCAGCGACCTTAGCGACGCGGATGCAACCGTCGCCATACACAGGATGAAACAGACTGCGGTGATCAGGACTTTGCGTTTCATGGAGTCTCCTTTGTGAGTACATCGCGGAGTAGATCTTTTTGCCCCGCGGTTGAGGGGATGGTATTGAGCCGCCTGCGGATTTCCGACGCGCCGGAAATACCGTGGATATAATGGCCGATATGGGTGCGCATCTGGAGCACGGCGAGCTTTTCACCCTTGAACGCGACGAGACGGTCGATGTGCTCCTCAATGATTGTGAGACGCTCAGCGTTATCTGGCTTTCGCACGGGCTCGCCACGCATGACATCGCCGATTTCGCGAAACAGCCAGGGGTTGCCCATCGCGCCGCGCCCGATCAGCAAGCCGTCGCATCCGGTTTCCCGCAAAGCGCTGATCGCGTCCTGCGCGGAAAAGACATCGCCGTTATAGAGCACGGGAATGCTGACCTGGCGCTTAATGGCGGCGACGGCTTCGCGGTTCGCCTTCCCAGAAAACATCTGCTCCCGTGTGCGTCCGTGGATGCACACCCACTGGAGGCCAAGCGCCTGGGCGGCCTTTGTGAGCTCCAGCGCGGTCAGGCTTTGGTCGTCGTACCCAAGCCGCATCTTGACCGTGACGGGCATCAGCGTAGCCGATGTGACCGCCTCCATGATTTTGATGGCGAGCGCCGGCGTTTTCATCAGCGCACTGCCCTCGCCGGAGCTTGTCACCTTGCGCGCCGGGCAGCCCATGTTGAGGTCGATGCTGGTAAAGCAGCGCATTTCCGCCGCCCGTGCCGCCGCTTCCTGCAACAGAACCGGGTCCTTGCCAAACAGCTGAATGGCGGTGTTTGTTTCCTCCGGGGCGAGAGACAGCAGGTGATGGTACACGGGATTATCACCCTTGGCGTACATCCAGCCTGCGGCGCTGACCATCTCGGTGCAGGCGTAATCAGCGCCCATGCGGTAGCACAGCCCCCGCGTTACCCGATCCGACAGCCCCGCCATCGGCGCTGCGCCGATGATGCGTTCAGGATTCATGATAAGCCTGCGGGAAGATGGCGACACGGCCCGCGGTATTACGGTACGGCAATAACGTCAGCTCATACACGGCCCCCATGTGCAGGCCCTGGGGCGGCGAGGGGATGCGACCGTTCTTCACAGTCCAGCTGGGGGCGGCGCAGGCATCGACCCGAACGCTGGGAACGCCGCCCGTCAAGGTGATGCTCGGTCTGAACTGATCGCTCAGGGCGTACTGCCAAGCGTCGTCGGCTTCGGGCAGCGGAAGCGCCATGAGCATGGAGCGGTAGTACACGCTCACGCTGCTGCGGTGCCCGGTTTTGGTATAGGGCTTGCAGCTTAGGTCCAGCACAATCTGATCGCCGGACTTGAACGGGCGCTTGATAGTATACATCGTGCCGCATTCCACAACCTTGGGCTTGTCTCCGGCGACCGAGATGCGGGCGCTGTCGGCATAGCTTGGAATGCGCAACGAAAGCGCGAAGATCACCGGCTGCTTGGTTTCGATCTTAAAGCGGATATTGCCGTCGGCTTCGGTGCTCATGGCGACGCGCACGGGCACGCCGTTCATCCGCGTCAGGCAAACGCTGTCGTAGGGCAGGAGCATCGCAAGCTCGGTCTCGCCCTTGATCATCCATACGGAGCGGCGCACCGCTGTGATCGCACGCAGAAGCATCCCGATTTCGGCACGGGTAGGCGGCTGCGCCTCGCAGCTTTTTTCATTGGCTTCACGGTTGACTGGCTGGGTATTGCGGATGCCATCCTTGGCAAGCAGGTTAAAAAACGCGTTCTCCACAATACGTTCCATGCGCTCGGCAATGGCGAACTCGCCGCCGGCGGCCAGCAGATCGTGCAGCGCTTCCAGCATTGCGCAGATCGACGGCAGATCGGTCGCGGCGGAGGGTTCGCGCCCCGCCAGGTAGGGCGCGGCGGAAAACATGCCGTTGGGCATGCCGTGGAAGCGGTCCAGCGAGCTAAGCCCCGCGGCAGATGCCCCGGCATCGCGTGCGGAACCGGAATACATGGCAAAGTGCGCGGTCAGCGCAAGCGCGTCCGCGATCATCTTGCCTGTGCCCAGCATTTTCATGCGGCGGAAGTATTTGGAGGTATCGTCCTTGGCGTCGTCGGGCACCGGCTCCGGGGTGAAGGCCTTCAAAAACGGGAACGAGTGAAAAAGCCCCGCCACGTCCGGCACCTGGGAGCGCACCAGCTCCATAATATCCAATAAAAAGCTCTGCCCCGAGCGGCGGTACAGCTCCTGGGCACAGCGCATGGCATCGGCGGCCACCGGCATCAGCGCGTATTCGCCGATCTCCGGAAGCCTGGCCGCGAAAATCTTCATGGCCTGCAGGCACTGCAGCAGCGCGTCCTTATCCTTATCGGATACGGCGGTCATCACCGCCGCGCGCAGCGCCGGAACAAACTCAGGCAGGCTGCCTGGCAGCGCCGCCGCAAGCTCCCTGACGGCGGGAATCGCAGGCAGATCCGCATACTCACCCAGTTTAGAGGCGAGTACGGCATCCAGCGGCGTGATGGTATCCGGGTTCGTCAGCGCCAGGATTTTTTCGGTCAGGTCGCGAAGGATTCCCTCGGTGTGCACGGCACCGTCCGGCAGGGCGACATATGCCGGATCGACCAGCGGCGGGCGGCAATACTGTTGATAGCTTGGCATCGGGTGGCAACCTCATGATTTCTTGACTTTGCTTTACCAGAATATTATACGTTGTTTTCCGGGTGCGTCAAGGCGGCGGAGGGCTGCCGCAGCGCAAGATTGACACCGATACCGAAAAATGCTATTCTTCCCCTGCGGTAAGGCGGCCAAACGATCGCATGGCGCGCCATGAGGAAAGTCCGAGCATCACAGGGCAGGGTGCCGGTTAACGGCCGGTGAAGGCGACTTCAAGGAGAGTGCAACAGAAAGAAACCGCCCTAAACGCCGGGTTCACCTTCGGGGAACCTTTGCGTTTAGGGCAAGGATGGAAAGGCGAGGTAAGAGCTCACCCGCGCCCCGGCGACGGAGGCGCGATGTAAACCCCACCTGATGCAAGATCCGATCTGAGGCAATGCGGCGGCCCGCCGGGCCTCAAAAGTGATCGCTACACCGCGGCGGCAACGCAACGGGCAGACAGATGATCGTTCAACGACAGAACTCGGCTTACGACCGCACTTACCGCACATGAAAACGGACTGCATGTTACCATGCAGCCCGTTTTTCATGTGCTTCCGCATTCAATGTTTTTATTACGGATACACATCCGTTACCGGATCAGGCCACAGCCCGTCAATCGTAATCAGGTACGGCGCGCCCAGCCACTCCCATTCATCGTAGATCGCAAACACAATAAACGCATCATAGGTCGGCGACACCACGGTGTTGTTCTCTCCATCGCCATTGAACCATACGGTCGCGACACCGCTGGCATTGTCCGATAGCTCCAGCAAATCCCAAAGCGTATACCCCAAATACTCGCCGCCAGCTACCGATACAATCTGCGGACGCTTGATATCCATAATCGTATTGTAAACAACCTCAAAATTATCTGCGATATTGATCTTCCATTCCGGGCCGAAATCGTTATCATTTGCCGATTGGTTATTATCTTGCATGTCATTGCTGGCTATTTCAACCACTTTGCCTTCGGTCGCAAATCCTTCAAAGGTAATGTACTCATAGCTGCCGAGTGTCATTGTCTCCTGTTGTGCTACGCTCAGGCAAAGCTGCCATGATTCAGACTGATAATTCGGTTCGTTGAACGATTGGAACAAATCCAGATTCAAATACGCAACATTGCCCTCCTCTCCGTCCTTCCACATCGCAGCCTGCAGCACACCGTCCGGAGTCAACGCAACAAGCAGATGGTGCCACATCCCCGGCTCTACGCGGAAATCGCCTTCGAACGCTTGCTGATAATTTTTTTCCAATAAATGAAGGTACGGCTCGTTCTGGCTGCCGATTTCTATCCACAAACCGAAATTCGCCCACAGCGAGAACGAGAAATTTGCCCCGGATGGCTTGAACAGCACATGCGCCGCCTGCTTGTGATCCAGCGTTCCCTCCACAGACAGCCGCTGTTCAAAGCTCATCTGCGGGTTGGACATCCCTTCCGCTTCGAAGGTAATCCCTTCGTCCGATGTCGATAGGATGACATGATGGTTTTCAGGATCGTCCAAACGAAAGCTTGCCCCGTTATCGGCAATCAGGTCCTGCTTCAACACTTCATAAGTCGTTTGCCAGTTCGATATAACCGTGCTGATCACGCACGCTTCTTCCCAAGGAATGGCGAAAAAGCGAAATACCTGTGCGACAGGGTATTCCGACAGCCCGTCATCGGACAACAAGTACGGACCGCCCAGAAATTCTCCGTTGCGCTGGTATACGATGAACGCGTCATATGTCTCCTTTACGATGACGCTGCTTGCGTTATCATCTCTGAACGTCACAGTCGCCATGTCCCATCCGTTGCCTGAGAAATTCATCAGGTCGGCAAGGTTATACCCCATATAGGTATCCCCCGCTGCATCAATATGCTGGGGCGCAACGTCCATCCATACCGAATCGCTGATGACATCAAAACCGTCGGCAATGTCAAACGTCCAGGAGGGACCGTAATCCATATCGTTTGGCATATCGCCGGTATGGTTTGCGTCGGTTTCAAGCGACCGGTAATCCATTACAAAGCCTGAAAACGTCAAATATTCATAGTTGCTGATGATAAAGGTCGCATTGCCCCGTACCCCCAGGCTTGCTTCCCACGATTGGTTTTGAAACGCGCCTTCGCCAAACGCCGAACCGATATCCACATAGCCGCCGGCGAGATTGCTTGCTTCCTCTTCCAGCCAGACTGCAATCTGCATCACCCCATCCCAGCGCATGGCAAGCAGCGCATGGTACCATTTGCCGGGCTGCAGGAACAGATGGCCGCTTAACGGCTCCATGTATTCTCCAAAGTTTACAAATGCCAGCGGCTCGTTATTGTCGCCGATCGTCATGCCTGCGCTGTTCTGCGCGAAAAGCATGATACCAAAATCCTTTGTCGAGGACTTGAACCGGATGTGAAGCGCCTGGTTTCCATCAATCGTACCCCCTGCTTCATCCAGCCGCTTGACCAAATTGAACATCGGGTTCTCATTTTCCGGCGCGATCAGCATCAGCCCTTCGTTGACCATTTTCATGCTGCCGTTTCCATCGCCAAGCGCAATATTCTGCCCGCCGTTTGCCTCCATGTCGTACTTGGATTCCGAAAACGTCTGTTGTTCATCCACCAGGATGGAACTGATGACCGCTTCTGCCACCGCGCAGCCAGCGCATAACACCAATCCCGCGATCACGAGCGCCGCTATTGCCAATGCTTTTTTCATTCTGTTATTCTCCCTTATTCTCTGAATATGTATTGCCGCTCCGTTGGATATTTTGAACGCTTCGTTGGCCACTCCACCAGTATTTTCTATTATCATACCATACCATAGGTTCATTGTAATACATCATTGTTTACAAATCGTTAATTTATAGTCCTTCATAATGTGTTTATACTATTTATGTAACAAAACCGCTGGACCTGTCACTCATTGAGGAGGGAAATTCCCATGTTGAACAACGCAGGCAGGAAAATTGTTCTTTGGTCGCAGATCCTGTTGATCGTCGGGATTGCGCTGTCGGTCATCGCGGGCGTCTTTATCATCGTTCGTGGCGCGACAGGCCTCCCATACCGTATGACCGTTTACAACACAACCTATCTGTACGGATCCGGCATGCTGTACGGCGGCCGCTACATTGCGGCCGGCTTGCTTACGATACTCTTCGGTTCGCTGGGCACCTGGCTGACCGCGCTATTGCTGCGGGCCTTCGGTGACATGGCGGATGATACCCGCGCCATCCGCGAGCGGCTGGAAGACACCTCGGTCTATGTGAAAACGGAAACGCCCGCCCAGCCCACGGCGGAAGCGCCTCAGATGGAAACGCCGGAGCCAACGGACGGTTAATAATCGGATAACGCTCTTGA
>DAIOVG010000045.1:0-16644 GCA_036759125.1 Candidatus Limiplasma sp. | reverse complement strand
TAGGGCTATGCCCGCATGTGAAAAACCACCGGCTATGCCGGTGGATGATTATTATGTATTTTCGAGGTCTTGACTGCCTTTTTCGTCTTATTACATACAGTCTAAGGGCGGGTGATGCGGATTGTAAGCACGAGAGGCGTCGGCGTTGGCGTCGAGATTGGGACCATGAACTGAGCCGGTACAATGTTGATTTGCAAAGCAGCGGGTGTCGCTGTGGGTACGGGCGATGGTGTGAGCTCCGTAAGGTATTGCAGAAACGTGGCAGTACCCGGCATACTGCTGTATACGATATCGCTGGTTTGCTCCGCGTAGATCTGATAGCTACTGAGCGAACGGTTTGCATCCCATTTTATATCCATCGACAGCGACGCCAGTGCGCATGATTGCGTAAATATGTCAAAGTAGGCTTTCTGCATCTCACCGGATAGCGCCTCCGGCAGAGTACCACCAAGAAGTGTGCGGATCTGCTCCAGTTGCTGCGTCAGCGCTATCGCCGCCTGGTCTCCCGGCGGCGATTCGTATACGCCAAGCAGCAGCGCCAGCCCATGGGGATGAAGGGCGTCAGCGATTTGCTGTTCTATAGCCGTCAAGGCTTCCTGATGAACAAGCTTTCCCACGAGTTCTGAAAGCATGGCAGTATCTAGTGGTATATCCCGCGGCCATGTTTGAGGTTTGCCGTATACATCCAGAATTGATGCCAGATACTCAGCCGCCCAGGGAAAATCCCACGGCCACACTTTTTCAAACAGGAAAATTCCATGAAGTTTCGGCAGCAACAGCGGCGTGAATTCGACACTGACTTCGTTGCTGAACGGACCGGAAAACAGTTGATATCCGTTCGACTCGGTGAATAGATAACTATTGCTTGCGCGCACTTTAAACCAGAATTGTGTCGCCTCGGATGGCAGGAGATACCCAACGGTGACGTAGGTATCCATCGTCTCCGATATTTGCGTGTAAGCACCGGAACCTTCTTCTCGAGCGAATATCTCATACCCGGTTGCACTGTTCACAGCTGTATAGGATAAATCAATCAGTAACAGGACCTGTCCAACTGTATCCACATCGGTTCTGGAAGATACATCAAGGATGACCGGTGCATCCAGAGGCATTGCCCAGGTTGCCGTACTGCCGGTTGAAGAATACTCCGCTGCGTCCACTACGGATGCCACACGGTAATAATACGCCATCCCTGTTTGCAAGCCAGTATCCAGAAAACTGTCCGTATCCTCGGCGACTTCGGCTGCCAAGTCCATATTGCGGTATATGCGGTAGCTTTGCGCCCAGGCATTGTCAGTCCAGGTCACCAGGATACTCGTGGCGTTTATTGGCGTGGCATGAACATTGGAAGGGTACGGATCAGAAAAGGCTGCGACTGGGTAAACTAGCGCAATGGCGAGCAGGATGCAAAACGGGAGCATCAGAACATGAATTTTTGATTTTCGCATAAAGAAATCTCCCTCCGAATCAATCAAACGGTACTGATAGTCAAAGATAGAGGAAGCGATTTTATACTGTCTTATTGCCTTATAGTATATCACATCTTGCTGATACATGCCATAATTTTTGGACACTTTACAGTTTGCACGTATAAATACATTTAGAATTCTACTGATTAAGGCGATGCATCTCCCTGAAAAACCACAGCAGTATTTGTATAGTAGTATCTGTTTCTATTGTATATGAAAGGATCATACATAATCGAGAGATAGTGAAAATAATGCTTGCATATATCGTCATAATATTGTAACATATAGATACGCACCCACGATAACGGCAAAGCAGTTGAAAAACTGTGACGCAAAGCTACAGGGCCTTCCGGGAAACCGATGGCAGCCAGCTACCGAAAGGGAGGATACGGCCATGAAAAATTTCACATGCAGGTCTTTGGTATCCCTGTTGTTGGTGATACCGCTTCTTTTTACCCATGTGCTGCAGGCCAGCGCTACCGCGCAATTTTCAGGCATCGTTTCCATGGATGTGAATCCGAGCATTGAACTGACGGTTGAGGACGGCATCGTCATCGCAGCGTCGGCTTATAACGACGACGGCAAGCAGCTGCTGTCCGGTACAGACGTCATCGGGTTGACGGCGGAGGAAGCCGTGCGGTTGATGACGCAGCAGCTGATTGAGGGCGGATTTCTGACGTCCGACGAGCATACTCCGTACCTGCTGATCACCACATCCGGCGGCGATGCGGAAAGCGCGTCTGCGCTGCAGCAAACCGCCGAGCAGGTAGCGCTGGAGCTCAATGCAATTTTTGAAATCAGAACCGGGCAGGTATCCGACGAGATCACCGAGGCCGCAGCGGCAGCCGGGCTGACCCCTGGTAAATACCTGCTGATGGAGTACATCGCTAAGCAGGCGGGTATTACGCTGGAGGAAGCCGTTGCGCTTTACGGCACGGCGTCCGTTGGCGAACTTGCGGATCAATTCGGGGATTTTGATGCGCTTTTGGAGTACGCCGGCACCTTGACCGAGGAACAGCTTGCAGTGCTCAATGCCGCGTTCGAGCAGATGAAAACAAGCATTATGGCATCCGAAAAAACGTATCAGGACGCCATCAAAGCGCTTAAGGACAGATACCGCGTCACCGCGCAGGATGCGACCAAGTCCATTAAGAATGAAGATAAGCTCGATGATGCTATCGACAGACTCAAAGCGGAGATCCTCGCAGATTATGAGGGTATCCAGAAGGGGCTGGATGGCGACGTGGCGGCAGCCAGAGCGCTGTTCCAGGCAGCCGTTGATGCGGCGCTCATCCCGGCTGAAATGACCGAAGCCTATCTCAAATGGCATGAGAACAAGGAAGTAAACGCCGCAAACGAGCTGACCAATTTTATCGAATCGTTCAAGAACCTGTCCGGAAATGGAAAGAACGACGAGGATAAGGGCAAGGATCAGAACGAGGAAGAGCAAGGCTCCGGTTTGCAGAGCATGAACGGAAACACCGAGCAGAACCAGGAAGAAAACGAAAACAAAGGTGACAAGCAAAACCGGGAACAGGAAACCCAGATGGAACAAAACCATGAAACCGACATAGACGAGGACGACCAGGACCAGGGAAGGTCGCAGGGTCAGGGTTCGCAGCAAAGCCAATCCCAGGGCGGCTCCAAGAGCGGCAAAGGGAAGGGCAAATAATAAACTATAATCCGCGGCGTACCCGTTGCCGCATTTCGGCCTGAGCAAGGCTAGGCCCGGAGAGTGCACCGCTCCCGCACTCTCCGGGCCGATTTATTTTTGCTGAGTCTGTTTACCGGGAGATCAATTCAACCAAGCGCAACGTCAAGCACCATCATCACGACAAACCCCAGCATTGCGCCGATGGTGGCGATATCGGTTTTGGATCCGCCTTCTTCGCGCTGTGCTTCGGGGATCAGCTCTTCCACGACGACATAGATCATCGCGCCTGCGGCAAATGCCAGAGCATAGGGTAGAATGGGTTGTATGCTAATCACGGCAAAGGCGCCTAAAACACCGGCGATAGGCTCCACAATGCCGGAAGACTGCCCGTACAGGAAGGCTTTGCCACGGCTGAATCCTTCACGCCGCAAGGGGATGGATACGGCTGCGCCTTCGGGAAAGTTCTGTAAACCGATGCCGATGGCAAGCGCCACAGCGCCTGCCAGGGTAGCCGTTGTGCCCTGCCCGGCGGCTACCGCGCCAAACGCAACGCCGACGGCCAAACCTTCGGGGATGTTGTGCAGCGTGATGGCCGAAACCAGAAGCACGCTTCGCTGCCAGGATGTTTTAATGCCCTCGGCTTTATTCGTGGCCAGCCCCATATGCAGATGCGGAAGCAGCTTGTCCACCAGGTACAGAAAGCCTCCGCCGGCCAAAAACCCGATAGCGACCGTAACGAACGCGATTTGCCCAAGCTCTTCGGCCATTTCGATGCCTGGCGCGAGCAGCGACCAGAAGCTCGCCGCGATCATCACGCCGGCAGCAAACCCCAGCATGCCGTTCAATATGGTTTTGTTGATGCTCTTGAAGAAAAACACAAGAGCGGCACCCAGCGCCGTTACGCCCCAGGTGAAGAGCGTCGCCATCAGCGCCTGCTGTACGGCTCCGAACTGGCTGAACCATTGAATCATACTGCTTTACCTCGTTTCGTGTAGTGATTGGCTTGCATCGATCAGGTATCTGGATGATCCGTTACTGGAAGTATACAGGGGAACGTGGAATATGACAATACGCGGCGTACTGTGTATGTCGATTTCAATCGTGTTCCGGTTGATTTCATCATCCTCTTATGACATTCTAATCTGCTTTCCATTGAAAACCGGAGCATATGTCCTATACTGTTCTCATCAATCATCGCATATTTCCCGGCGACAGAGAGGACCGATTCGATGGCAGCGGAGTTTGACATAACGGCGTACCTGAACCAGGGCGCGGAGCAGCTTTTTAAGGATATTCTCAAGGCAACGCTGCGCAATCCCAAGGAAAGCCTGTTTCTGCGGAAATTCTACAAGCATCATCTGGCATTGGAAGCGCGCCGTACAGCCCTGGAAGCCGAGGGGCTGCATATTCCGATGTTTTTAATTGCCAGCATCACCAATGCTTGCAATTTATACTGCAAGGGCTGCTATGCCCGCGCCAACGGGCAATGCGGGTCTGCCGATTCCAGACCGCTGCTTAGCGCGCAGCAGTGGGGTGATATTTTTGATCAGGCGGCGGACGCGGGAATCCCGTTCATTCTGCTGGCGGGCGGCGAACCGATGATGCGGAAGGATGTGCTGCAAGCCGCCGCCGATCACGAACAAACGATTTTCCCGATCTTTACCAACGGCACGTTGATCGATACGCAGCTGCTGAAACTCTTTGACCGGCACCGTAACCTGGTGCCCATCGTAAGCCTGGAAGGCGGGGAACAGGCAACCGATATCCGGCGCGGCGCAGGCGCGTTTGCAGCCGTGCAAAACGCGCTGGACGCCATGGAGAAAGCCAAGCTCCTGTTTGGCGTTTCGCTTACGGTGACGACCGAAAACCGGGCGGAGGTCATGTCGCCCGCGTTTATGGATGTGCTTTATCAAAAGGGCTGCCGCCTTGTGTTCTTTATCGAGTATGTTCCGGTTGCGCCGGGGACGGAAACCCTTGCGCCCGATGATGCGGTACGCATGCTGATGGATCAGGCGGTCAATGACCTGCGCGGGAGCTATCCGGGGATGGTGTTTTTGTCCTTCCCCGGCGATGAGAAGCATATGGGCGGGTGTCTTGCGGCGGGACGCGGGTTCTTCCACATCAATGCCCATGGCGCGGCTGAGCCATGTCCCTTTTCACCGTATTCGGATTTGTGCCTGACAGACCACACGCTTCTGGAAGCACTGCAATCACCGTTTTTCCAAATGGTACGCGAACTAAACGCCCAGGATGAAAACCACATGGGCGGGTGCGCGTTATTTGAAAAGGAAGCGCAGGTCAAAGCGCTGCTATTTGTGAACAGATAGAGTGCGATTGTTGCAACTTTGGGTGCTTAATTAACAAATCCTTTTCTCGAGTCTTTTATAGAACAACAAAATATGGGGCTAATAGTATAGTATCCAATTTCGCGATGCTACCGTACCGGGCATCTTATACTGAGGATATTTCCCTCGGGGTCTTTCAGCCATACGCTGCGCAGCCCCCAGGGGTGATCCTGCGGAGGTTTGACAATCGTCGCGCCAAGCGGCAGAAGTATTTCTGAAAGCCCGTCGACGTTCTCAACATCAAAGCTCAATACAGTTTTCCCGCTGCCGCGCCCGGCCATGGAGCCGGGCGCCATGCTTTCCATGCCCTGCACCGAAAAAATACAAAGTCCCGCGGCCTGAAAGTCGACATGCTCGTCTCCTTCCCAGTGCCCGTCTTCTCCAAGCAGGGTTTGGTAAAAAGGATACAAGCTCTTCGTGTTTTCCGCGATGAGGCAAACACCGGCAAACTTCATAAAGCCTCCGCAATCCATCTGTGTGATATTGTTGTTATACCAGAAAGCGCAAGCCGTTTCAATGCCCAGCCAATCTTCATCTAGCGTTTGGGTTTCACGGCTTACTCAACCGTATTGCGCTTGATGCAGATTCCGCTGCGCTCGCCCTATTCTTTGCCCAAACGCGTCACGTAAATCAGTCCGTCGCGCTCGTAGACCCAATCCACCGTTTCTCCGGCTACAATCTTGGCCATGGCGTATTCCACGGCGTAGAGGTTTTGTGTCGGCGAGACGCCATCCACAAACAGAATCAAATCGCCTGACCGCAGCCCGGCGTTTGCGGCAGGGGAGCCGGGCGTAACGGTTGTAAGCCATTCGCCGCCCTGGGGTTTGCCGTAATAGTACGCGTTATAGTTATCCAGAATACTATAATGATACCCCGGGTCGTAATCACCGATCGAATCATAGAACTGATCGGAGGGCGATGTGTAGTACTCGCGCACAAGCGTTCCGCTTTGCTCTTCATAACCGGACCATATCCACTGCCATTGCTCTTCGGAGAACAGAATGTAGTCGCTATCTTCCGCATGGTAATAGCGGATCGCGACGGCGATATCCTTTGCTTCCTGATAATTGGCAAACGTATCCTTGGTATAGTAGCTTTGACCGGCTGCAATTGCCGGCTCCGGCTCATAATACCAGTTGCATACCTCCTGGGCGTAACCGTCCAGCGTGTCATCGTACCCGTACACCTGATAGCCGTTCTCGTCTACAAATGCCAAAGCCAGGGCAAACGCGTCGATTGCTGAATTCCCTGCGTTGAAAAGCTCCATCTCCAGAACTATGCTGTCACCATCGATTGTCACTGAGATGGTTTTGATGAGCAACGCTTCGGGGTCTGATTGTGCTAATGCGGGAGAGTATGCGGCACATAGAATCAGGAAAAAAACAAAGGCGAAAACGAATGACAGGATACGCTTCATCGATATCATCTCCTTATGTGATTGTCCTTGAGAAACGGTCACATTGTATGCTGAAAGTGTATCACACTTGCTGTATATATTCAATCACAGGTCTTTACTTTTGTACCGGCTGCGCGTCGGGAGCCAGACCGGAATAGACGACCTTCGCTGATTTTGCTTCGGGGAGCAAGCCCATTTCCCGCAGAATCTGGGTTTCCGTCCTGCCGGTCTTGTAGGTATAGTTGCGAACCAGAATCACCTGCTCGCAGTTGATTTTTCCCGCCTCGTACAGCTTATAGGCCGGGGTGTTGTAGTCGGCGTGCTTTGCCGACTTGCTGAACATGATATCCAAACCGCGCAGAATGGCAAGGCGCGTGAAGATGACGACCTTGATATGAATTCCATAGGTGCTTTCGAGCTGTTCCTGTGCGTTTCTGGGGCTTTCGTCGCACAGGGCGCAAATGAACCCGCCCTCGCAAACCATCAGCGGCAGCGCGTGCAGACTGCGCAGGAGCAGTTCGTCAAATTGATCGGCGAACCGCTCCAGACCATAGCGCGACAGGTGCCGCGCCGATACATGCTGGGAGTGGATGACGCGGGACAGCGCATCCAGCAGCTCGTCCTCGCCGATCAGGTCGTGCTTGAGCAGGTACTCGCCCAGGCGTTCCCCGTTCTTCTTGGCATTGGGCAGCGCTTTTTGCAGTACATCCGTGGACACATAGCCGCGTTCCAGCAAAATGTCGCCGATGGTGCGGCGGTATCGCTTTAGCACCTGCTGATCCAAAAACGCGTGGTCCGTTTTCGACCATTTGATTTCCATCGCCTTGCCGCCGGTTTTTGCGGCGGGCTGTTTTTTGTCCTTTTTTTGCTTGCTTCTGCGCCGCTGGCGAAACGCCTTGACGGTTGCTACCATATTGATGATGTTGCCCCAGATCAGGCGGATGGGGAAGACCGGCGGAAACAGCACGGCGAAGAATACGCTGCGCATGCCATAGACATGGTAAATGCTGATGCCGCGAAACAGCTGCCTCTCCAGCATCATCCCCGTTACCACCAGGCTGAGATACCAGGAGAGGCTGCCCAGCGGGAAGATAGGCTGCAAGGGCCAGATCAGCGACGCGAAGAAATAGATCAGCACCGGGTAGCCGATCATTGATACCAGATTGCCGACCTTCGCCTTGGTATCCTTATACAGGGAGTAGCGGCCCATAAAATGCAGGGTTTTGGTCTGGAAAATATCCTTGAAGCGCACCGACTGCATGGTAATGCCCAGCGTCCACCGCGTTTTTTGCTTGACTGCCGTTTTGAAGGTGTTGGGGAACATGGAGCGTGTTGTGACATAATCCCACACAACCTTGCCCCTGTTGGAAATGCGTGGGATGCGCTCCAGCACGTAGTACAGTCGGATATTCTTTTCAAATAATGTCAGCGACAGGCGATAATCCTCCGTCAGGCTGTTTCTTGGCAGCACGTCTTCGTCGCCGAAGGAGGCCAGGGTCTTGCGCGACAGGGCAAACCCTGTACCGGCCGAGGGGACAAACGCCCTGGCAATATAGCGGTTCACCATGGTGGTGTAGTGGTTTTCGGCAAACTCGTCGGCATAGGTGCCGGTGGTGATGTTTTGAAAGAAGTTGGAAAATTTCGGCATGCGGATGAGCGGAAATACGGGGAACTGCAGAGCATCGTGGGTTTCCAAAAGATAATTGGTGACCAGCAGCTCGTAGGGGTGTACCACGTCCTCAGAGTCGTGAATGGTCAGCGAGGCGAACGCCCAGCCGTGCTCCTGCTCGAACACGCGAATCTGGCGGATGACATGGTTGATGTTCTGGGCTTTGGATGTCGGCCCTGGCATATCGTTGATGATCACATGCACGTTATCATGCCGTTCAGCCAGTTCCTCTGCCACCTTCAGGGTCGGAGCATCATTTGGATAAATGCCCAGGAAGATGTGGTACATCGACCTGGGATAGCTTGTGGACTCAATGAAGTTGTCGATCACATCGCCAAGCACCGCGTCCTCGTGCCAGGCGGCCACGGTGACGGCCAGCAGCTTCGGCGGTATTGTTTCCAGCGCCTTGAAATCCAGCCGCTGCTTTTTGTGGAATCTGCGAAACAGAGTGGTGACGATATCCCAAATGAAATCATCCAGGCTCATGGCAAGGTATAGAAATACCAAAAACAAGCCTATACCGTACAGAACTTCGGCAAATCCCTCAAAGATCATAAAGCAGCCCTTCTGTTGATTGTTCGTCCAATGTGATACGTGACGATCACGATGAGCGTGATGGCGAGGTGAGCTCTGAGCAGCAACGGTAAGCAGCGGCCACTTTGTAAGCACCGACCAATCGTTTGACTACTTA
Organism: Candidatus Limiplasma sp.; assembly: GCA_036759125.1. Classification (GTDB taxonomy): domain Bacteria; phylum Bacillota; class Clostridia; order Christensenellales; family Aristaeellaceae; genus CAXXOK01. The sequence goes on along the minus strand of DAIOVG010000045.1, from coordinate 7,420 downwards.
AAATTATATAGGTGCTCGGACGTACTGTCAATCAACGCCCATGTTACAAGCGGCGGGATATTGTATACTATGCAAGAGAAAACCACGGCGTTTGCCGTGGTGTGGGTGGATTGATATGCGGCTACTGCGCGTTGAGAAGTGAAGTGTATAAACCCTGCTGTTGCTTAAGCTCTTCCGGAGATCCGGTTTCAACGATTGCACCGTCCTTGATCACCACAATCTTATTGGCGCTCGCAACCGTTCGCATACGGTGAGCGATGACTAGAACGGTTTTGTTTTCAATCAGCGCACTGAGCGCTTTCTGGATCTTGCTCTCATTTTCGGCATCCAATGAAGCTGTTGCTTCATCCAACAGTATAATCGGTGCATCCTTAAGTATGGCTCTGGCAATAGATATGCGCTGCCGTTCGCCGCCGGACAACCTTTCGCCATTTTCTCCGATAAGGGTTTGGTATCCCATTGGAAGCTTGCTGACAAAATCATCACATTGGGCCAGACGCGCGGCATGGATAACCTCATCGTCGGTTGCGCCTTTCTTGCCCAAGCGGATGTTTTCCATAACACTTGTGTTGAACAGTGTTACATCCTGAAAAACGATAGAATAGCTATGGAGCAGTGTTTCCGGGTCGATTTTCGAAATATCCTCTCCTCCAAGGGTGATCACTCCCTTATCAATATCCCAAAACCGGGCGGAAAGCTTGGCTACGGTGCTTTTACCGCCGCCTGAAGGCCCTACCAGAGCGGTTACTTCGCCTTGCTTTGCCGAAAAACTGATATTTCGCAAGGTCTGAACGCCTTCCTGATAGGAAAAATCAACGTTATGAAACACAATGTCATAATTTTTCGGGTGGAACGTACTGGCGCCTTCTTGCCGTGGCATTGCGTCCATTTCCCGCATACGGTTTATGCGAACATTCAAGTAAATAAGCAGCGCCAGATTGTTCATGACTTCTATAAGCGGATTGTAGATTCGTGCAGCGATTAACAGGAAGACAAAATAGGTATAAATGCTGAACGCAAGACCCATACGCCAGTCTATGAGAAGAATCAACGTAAGCAGAATCACGGGAGATACGACACTTGCAGCCATATCCGGCAATTGGTGCGCGAGGAAGGTGTGTGTCGTTCCGGCACCGTCATTGACAATCTTTCGCAGTTTTCCGCTTGCATGCTGGTCGAAAAACCCAAGCGGCATGGAGATGATTTTTCTCATGCCAATTCTTTGCATTTCGACTTCAACATGAAACGCTGCAAGATGCGAACTCAGCAAGGCTATGAAATAAAGTAATACGCCGGCCAAAGCGCTGCCAAAGGCATACCATGCATACGGACCGATGACGTCCAAACTAACAGTTTGCGGAGACTGTAGTATGTCGCGGGCTATATACCATAAAAATACAAAAGGTAAAATGCTTAACACAGCAGAAACAGCGGACAGAAAAAATGATAGTGGCAGCAGCAGTTTCTTCTTTCCGAGGTATGGTGAAAACTGTTTGAGGATAGATGCCTTTTTGTCTTTTGCCATAGATTGTTTCCTCCTGTATGGGTGGTAATGGAATGACAGCCGTGGTTTGGATTCGCAGAGCAAGTGGCGAAGCTAAAGGTTAGAGTTCTCTAACTCGTGATCAAAAAAATAATGGGGTCAATCATCAGGTATGGCGTAAGCTTGGGGGGTTTTTTGGATACTACAATGATATAATCCGGTTAGAGAACTCTAACCGGATTATATCATGAAAATGATGGGAATGCAATATGAAATAATCATCAAACTGCAGTTTACTTGTCGTCCATTTTCAGCACTGCGATAAAGGCTTCGCTGGGTACTTCTACGGAGCCGAACTGGCGCATGCGCTTTTTGCCTTCCTTTTGCTTTTCCAGCAGCTTCTTTTTCCGGGTAATGTCGCCGCCATAACACTTGGCAAGCACATCCTTGCGCAGGGCGCGCACGGTTTCACGGGCAATCACCTTGCCGCCGATGGCCGCCTGAATGGGAATTTCAAACTGCTGGCGGGGAATGACGTCGATCAGCTTCTTGGCGATGCTGCGCCCGCGCGCGTATGCCTTTTCCCGGTGGACGATAATCGTAAACGCGTCGCAGATGTCACCGTTGAGGAGAATATCCAGCTTTACCAGATCGCTTTCTTCATAGCCTTTAAGCTCATAATCGAAGCTTGCGTAACCGCGCGAACGGCTTTTGATCTGGTCGAAGAAATCATAGATGATTTCATTGAGCGGGATATCGTAGGTCAGCTTGACGCGGCCGCCCTCGTACTGCATATCCAGGAAGATGCCGCGCTTCTCCTTGCACACCTCCATGAGCGTGCCCACAAACTCCTGCGGTGTGTAGAGGGTCGCCAGCACGTACGGCTCTTCCATGTGGTCGATCACGGAGATATCGGGCAGGTTGGTGGGGTTGTCGATGGAAATCATCGTGCCGTCGGTTTTATATACATTGTAAATAACGCTCGGCGCGGTGGTAATGAGGTTTAAATCAAATTCCCTTTCCAGCCGCTGGGAGATGATATCCATGTGCAGAAGGCCCAGGAAACCGCAGCGGAAGCCATAACCCAGCGCTACGGAGGTTTCCGGCTCAAACGACAGGGAGGCGTCGTTCATGCGCAGTTTTTCCAGCGCGTCCTTCAGGGTGTCGTAATCGTTGCCGTCGGCAGGGTAAATACCGCAGAATACCATCGGGGTGACCTTGCGGTAGCCCGGCAGGGGCGTTGCGGCAGGGCGATCCGTGCTGGTGATGGTGTCGCCGACACGGGTGTCGGATATGTCCTTGATCGACGCGCTGATGTAGCCAACGTCGCCTGCCTGCAAGGTGCTGCAGGGGCTGTAGCCGGGGTGGAACGTGCCCACCTCCACGATATCGAACTCGGCCTTGCTGGCCATCATGCGCATACGCATTCCTGGCTTTACGGTGCCCTGCATGACGCGCACAAAGCAGATTGCGCCTTTGTAATTATCATAATACGCGTCGAAAATCAGCGCCTGCAAAGGCCCCTCGGCGTCGCCCTTGGGCGGAGGCACATGCTTTACGATGGCTTCGAGAACAGCTTCCACATTGTGCCCGGTCTTGGCCGAAACCATGGGTGCTTCGGAGGTATCCAGCCCGATCACTTCTTCGATCTCCTGCTTGACGACCTCCGGCTGGGCACTGGGCAGATCAATCTTGTTGATGACAGGGATGGTTTCCAGATCGTGCTCCAGCGCCATGTATACGTTGGCGAGCGTCTGGGCTTCAATACCCTGGGTGGCGTCCACCACCAGCAGCGCGCCTTCGCACGCGGCCAACGCGCGGCTGACCTCGTAGTGGAAATCCACGTGGCCGGGGGTATCGATCAGATTGAGGTTATAGGTTTGCCCATCCTTGGCGGTATACTGCATATGCACGGCCTTGCTTTTAATGGTAATGCCGCGCTCGCGCTCCAGCTCCATGCTGTCAAGCATCTGCTCCACCATTTGGCGGCGGTCAAACACGCCCGTCATTTCCAAAATGCGGTCTGCGAGCGTGGATTTGCCGTGATCAATATGCGCAATAATGCAAAAATTGCGAATATGTTTGAGCCTGTCGTCCGGCATGAAGTCCTCCTGCGAAATCAGTATTTCTATACCTCGTTATCATACTTGATTTTGAATAAAAAGGCAACGTAAACGCTATGACACTGTTCCTTCCCAATAGCAAACAGACACAGCCTGTGATATGATGAATCCAATGATCGGAGTTGGAGAATTGCCGGATGAAGATGTCTCTCTACATTCATTTTCCGTTTTGCAGGTCGAAGTGCGTATACTGCGACTTTTGTTCGTTTGCGGCAAGTGATGCGAAGGTTTTACAGTATATCGATCAGCTAAACACCGAAATCATGCTTGCTGCGGCGCAATGGCCGGGCGCGGAGATCGAAACCGTGTATTTCGGCGGGGGAACGCCTTCCATTGTGCCGGCGCGGCTGATGGAGAAAGTGCTCAATCAGCTGCACAAACACTTCCGCATTCCCGCCGGGATTGAGTTCACCTCCGAGGCGAATCCGGGTACGGTAACGGGTGACTGGCTGCAAGCCATGGCGGAGGCGGGCATGAACCGCCTGTCGCTGGGTATGCAGGCCAAGCAGGACAGGCTTTTAAAGGAGCTTGGGCGTATCCACAGCTTTTCACAGGTGCGGGATACACTGGCATTGGCGCGAAGGCACGGGGTCGGCAATCTGAGCCTCGACATGATGTACGGCTTGCCGTCCCAGACGATTGCGGATTACCTCGAATCCATCTACGCGGCGGCGAAGCTGGGCGTGCAGCACATTTCAGCCTACGGGCTGAAGGTGGAAGAGGGAACGCGGCTGCAAGCCATGCTTGCAAGCGGTGAGCGTACCCTGCCTGACGATGACGAGACCGCCGACATGATGGACAGGGGAATCGAGGCGCTGGAATCGCTTGGGTTTCAGCGCTACGAGATCTCAAACTTTGCCAGGCCGGGGTTTGCGTCGCGACATAATCTGGTGTACTGGCAGCAGCAGTACTATCTGGGGCTTGGGCTGAACGCCGCCAGCATGCTGCCTGCCGAAGGCGCGGCTTACATGCGCCGCACCAATACCGCGTCCGGCCGTGAGTATAAACGATTGCTGGAAGAAAACCGGCTGCCGGTTGCCGAGTGTATCCCGATCGACAGGGACGAGGCGATGTTTGAAACCGTCATGCTTGGGCTGCGAACCACGGCGGGTATCGGATATGCTGAATTTGAAAGTATGCACGGGCAAAAGCTGGATACAGTGTATGGCGAAGCGATCAAAGCGCTGGAAACCGGCGGGCTGCTGCGGCCTGTGGATCCGGAGACGCCAAGACTGGTTCTCAACGACCGGGGACTGGCGCTGCAAAACACCGCGCTGATGCCGTTTCTCAAGGATAACGACAGAATATCGCCCGAAAAGCTTCACAAAAATTAAGAATATTTTTAGTCAGAAAAGGTCAGAAAATCTCTGAATGCATTACTATATAAGGGTTGCACGTGTATGTCTTTACATGTGTAACTTGTGCTGAAATGCTTGACAAACATTCGGAACAGAGCTATGATAACAGAGGTTAGCACTCACGCAGTGCGAGTGCTAACAGAAATGGGAACCAAACGGCCCCCGGGAGGTGACAGGACGGCAATGGATGAAAGAAAAATCCGTATATTGCAGGCGATCATTGACGACTATATCCTGACGGCCATTCCTGTGGGCAGCCGAACCATTTCCAAGCGCTACGATATGGGCCTGAGCTCTGCCACGATCCGCAACGAAATGAGCGATCTGGAAGAACTCGGATACCTGGATCAGCCGCACGTCAGCGCCGGCCGGGTGCCAAGTGCCAAAGCCTACCGCCTGTATGTGGATGAGCTTCTGCGCGAAGGCAAACTCAAGACCGACGACGTACACAGCATCCGCGAGCACTTCCAAAACCGCTCCGGCAAGATGGAAGACGTGATCAGCCGTGCGGCCCAGGTGCTTTCCAGCCTCACCAGCTACACATCGCTTGCGATGGGGCCCAAGGGCGCGGAGATGATCATCCGCAATTTGCAGCTCGTGCCCATTTCGGCGCACAGCGCGCTTCTGGTGATCGTCACCGATGGCGGCATCATCCGCGACAGCGTCATCCACGTGGACAGCGAGCTGGATTCGGATGCGCTGTATGCCATCAGCCGGATGCTGACCGAACGCGTCGCCGGGCGCACGCTAGGGGAGACCCAGCAGGTGCTCAAGTCCGTCCGCAAGGAATCGGCTGAAAAGCGCAGCGTGATCGACAGCATTGCAAAGCTGGTCGCGCAAGCCCAGGCAAGCGGCAGCCAGGCGAACATTGCCTTTGCCGGACCCAGCAACATCCTCAACTTTCCCGAGTATTCGGATGTTGAAAAGGCGCGCGGGTTCCTGTCGCTGCTGGAAACCAAGGACGCCATCCTGTCGCTTTTAGAACAGCGGCAATCCGTGGCGTTTACTGTGCGCATCGGCCCGGAGACCGGCGTGAAAGAGCTTGAGGACTGCTCCGTTGTGACCGCGACCTATACCCTGGATAACGGAACCAACGGCACCATCGGCGTTATCGGACCCACCCGCATGCAGTACGGGCGCGTGCTGGGGATACTCGGCGCGATGGGGCAGCAGCTGTCCAGCGTGCTCAATGAGGACAAGGAGTGATTGCATGGCAAAGGATAAGACCGTGAAACCTGATGAGAAAACGCCAGAGGCAACCGAAGAAATGCTTCCCAAAGACGGGGAAACGGTTGTGGAGGAAATTGCCGAAGACGTAAAGGCCGACATGGAAGCGCTGCAGGTCTCTCTGGCGGAAGCCAACTGCAAGGTGGACGAGTATTTGACCCTCGCCCAGCGCGTACAGGCGGATTTTGATAACTATCGCCGCCGCAACCAGAACGTTCGCGGCGAAGCCTTCGAGGACGGCGCCAAATCCATCATTCAGCTGCTTTTACCGGTGCTTGACAATATGGAACGCGCCATGGAAGCGGCGGAGTGCAGCCAGGATAAAGCGCTCAAGGAAGGCATGGAGATGGTCGCCCGTCAGCTCAACGAGGTGTTCGACAAGCGCGGCGTAACGCCCATCCAGCGTCTGGGAGAGAAGTTCGATCCCAACCTGGAAAACGCCATTCTCACCGGCTCGCCGGAGGACGGCGAAGCGGGCACCGTATGCCAGGTGCTTCAGAAAGGGTATCGCATCGGCGATACGGTTCTCAGGCACGCGATGGTCAAGGTCGTGCCCGAGGCATAACAGCGGATCAAGGCATTTGCCTTTTCCCATATAGATTGCGATTACAGTTGAAAAACAGCGGATAAGAACAAGGAGGAACCAACAATGAGCAAAATCATCGGAATCGACTTAGGAACAACCAACAGCTGCGTTGCCGTACTGGAAGGCGGCGAACCTGTTGTCATCCCCAACGCGGAGGGCGCGCGTACCACGCCTTCGGTCGTAGCCTTTACCAAGGAAGGCGAGCGTTTGGTCGGCCAGATTGCCAAGCGGCAGGCTGTGACCAACCCGGACCGCACCGTGCTTTCCATCAAGCGTGAAATGGGCACGGCGCACAAGGTGAAGATTGATTCCAAAAGCTATACCCCCCAGGAAATCAGCGCGATGATCCTGCAGAAGCTAAAGAGCGACGCCGAAGCCTATTTGGGCGAGACCGTCACCCAGGCGGTGATCACGGTGCCCGCGTACTTCTCCGACAGTCAGCGCCAGGCCACCAAGGACGCCGGCCGCATCGCTGGCCTTGAAGTGCTGCGCATTATCAACGAGCCTACGGCGGCATCGCTTGCCTACGGCCTGGACAAGGAAGGCACCCAGAAAATTTTGGTGTACGACCTGGGCGGCGGCACGTTTGACGTGAGCATCCTGGAAATCGGCGACGGCGTGTTTGAAGTGCTTGCCACCAACG
>DAIOVG010000044.1:0-16830 GCA_036759125.1 Candidatus Limiplasma sp. | reverse complement strand
AACCGCCCTCCACCGCCGTTGTGTTGCTGATGGCAACGCCAAGCACCGCGCAGTTGGTGGTGATCAGCGGCAGGTATACGCCAAGCGCCTGGTACAGCGAGCGCGATACCTTTTTGAGCACGATCTCCACAGTTTGCACCAGCACGGCGATGACCAGGATAAACGCGATGGTCTGCATATACTCCAGGTTAAACGGCAGCAGAAGATAGGCGCGGATCAGGTACGTGATGACAGACGCAAGAACCATAACGAAGGTTACCGCCATCCCCATGCCAAACGCGGTCTCCGTCTTTTTGGAAATGCCCAGGAACGGACAAATGCCCAGGAACTGGGACATGACCAGGTTGTTGACCAAAACGCCGGAGATGATAATGAGAATCAAACTGGTCATAATTCAGCCTCCTTCGCCTTCATCACCTTGCGCTTTGCAATCGCCTTGCCAGCAGCATTGATGATGATCAGTAAAATACCCAGCATAATGAACCCGCCCGGCGGGCGCAGCGCGATGGCCATCGGCTGGAAGCTCTCCGGCATCACCTGGATGCCCAGAAGCGTTCCATTGCCAAGCAGCTCTCTGCAGGCCGACAGAAGAGAGATGCCAAGCGTAAACCCAAGGCCCATGCCAAGTCCGTCCGTGATGGACAGCAGAACGCTGTTTTTTGAGGCAAACGATTCCGCTCTGGCAAAAATGATGCAGTTGACCACGATCAACGGAATGAAAATACCAAGCGATTCACTCAGCGACGGGATGAACGCCTTCAGCATCAGATCCACAATGGTCACGAAGGTCGCAATCACGACGATGAATGCCGGGATGCGGACTTTGTCCGGAATGATGTTCCTTAACAGCGCAATGACGAAATTGGAGAACACGAGCACAAAAGTGGTGGCGAGCCCCATGCCAAGACCTTGAAACACCGCTGTGGATACGGCCAGGGTGGGACACATGCCCAGCACCAGGCGGAATGTGGGGTTTTCGGCAAAAATGCCATTTTTAAAGACTGTGCCGATACTTTTTTTCTGTTTCATGCCTTTGCCTCCTTTGCAGGAGCGGTGGGTTTTTCAAAGCCGAAAGGCTTTTTCGTTGTGAAGCGATCAATCAGCGGTGTGAGCACGTTTAAGAACAGGATGGCGAACGAGCAGCCCTCCGGATAGCTGGAGAACTCGCGGATGACAAATAGGAACAAGCCGCAGCCAACGCCCATTATCAGCTTGCCGATGCCAGTAATCGGCGAGGTAACATAGTCCGTCGCCATAAAGAACGCGCCGATGATCAAGCCGCCTGAAAGCAGCTGATACAGCACATTGTGCGCGCCGGATTCCACGGAATACAGTGTGCCGGTCTGAATGAAATACGCAATCGCCACCGTACCCAGGAACGATACGGGGATGCGCCAGTCGATCACCTTGCGAATCAGCAGATACACGCCGCCCAGCAGCAGGGCAAGCTTTGACGTTTCACCGATCATTCCGGGAACGTCGCCAGAAAACAGCTGCCACAGCGTAAATCCTTCCGCGCCGTGTGTCAGCGGCGTCGCAACCGATACGGCATCCGCCGCAAGCGGCGCAACCCATTGGCCGGCATGCGGAAGCACATTGGCAGCCATCAGTCCGGTCCACGAAAGCATCAGGATTGCACGGGCAGCCAGCGCCGGATTCATGAAGTTCTGGCCGATGCCGCCGAACAATTGCTTGATCAGGATGATCGCCAGGAACGAGCCAACGGCAGCCAGCCACCACGGGGCATTTGCCGGAAGGTTGAACGCCAGCAACAGGCCGGTAACGACCGAGCTCATGTCCGATACCGTAACCGGCTGATGGGTCAGCTTCTGGTAAACATACTCCGCAGCAATCGCGCTGATGACCGCAACGATCATCAGCATCAAAGCGCTGCCGCCAAAAAACCATACGGCCGCGGCCGCAGTGGGCAAAAGCGCGATCACAACATCCAGCATGATGCGCTGTGTGGATACCGCGTGGTTATGCAGATGCGGTCCCGGGGAAACGATCAGTTTCTTCTGCATGTCACTTCGCCTCCGCTTTCTGCTGTCTCTGTGCGCGTTGCTTATCGCCAATGACCTTTTTACAGGTTCTGCAGCTCTGCGTCAGCGCGCGTTTTGCGGGGCAGCTCCAGGAGCAGGCGCCGCATTCCAAGCAATTCATCGCGCCGAGCTTCTCCGCTTCGTCATACCAGCCCTTGCGCATTGCCTTGTCGATATCCGACGGGCAAAGGTACATCGGGCAAACGTCAACGCAACGGCCGCAGCGGATGCATGCGGTTTCGGGAGAGTTCATCAGCGCTTTTTCCAGCACCGTAATCCCCGAGCAGCCCTTGGTTACCGGGATGTCCGTGCGGTTGATGGCCATACCCATCATCGGTCCGCCGTAAATCATCATCCTGGCCTGCGGTAAAAGCCCCTGGGATGCATCCAGCAGAAACTGCACTGGCGTGCCGATACGCACCAGATAGTTGGCGGGCTTTGTTACGCTGCCCCCCACTGTTACAACGCGGTCGATCAGCGGCATGCCTTCATAAATTGCGCGGTACAGCGCATAGCAGCTGCCGACGTTGACAACCAGAACGCCCTTTTCCAGCGGCAGACCGCCGGTACGCACCCTGCGCTTGGTGATAGCGTACACAAGCTGTTTTTCACCGCCCTGCGGGTACACCACAGGCAGCGCAACGACGGTAAAGGTCGGGTCGTCCTCGCACAGCTTAGTCATCAGCGCAATCGCGTCGGGCTTGTTCTTTTCAATACCGATGAAAACCTTCTCAATCCCCATCGCCTTTTGCATGCGTCTGGTACCTTCGATGATCTCCTTGGCTTTTATCAGCATCAATTGATGATCGGCAGATAAATACGGCTCGCATTCCGCGCCGTTGACGATCAGCGTATCGATTTTCACCTTAGGCGGCATGAGTTTAACGGAATACGGGAACGTCGCGCCGCCAAGGCCGACCAGCCCCATATCCCTTGCCAATGCGGAGAGCGCCGCGGCATCAAGCGCTTCGGGATTCTCAAAAGGATGGAGTTCCACCCATTCATCCTTAAAATCATTATCGATAATCACGCAATCCGCTTGCAAGCCGCTTGCCAAAACGCAGGGAGCGACATCCACCACCGTGCCGGAAACGCTGGAGTGAATCGCGGAGCTCACAAAACCAGCCGGCTCGCCGATCTTCATTCCCATCTTGACGTGATCGCCTTTTTGCACTAGCGGTTTAGCAGGTGCACCTATATGCTGCTGCATCGGGATGGAAACGCGGGACGGCGGAAGGGTCTCGGTAATCGGTAACACAGATGTTGCCGATTTTCCGTTGACACCCTCGTGCGGGTGAATACCGCCCGGAAACCGAGTATACAGGCTCATTCAATTCTGTCCTTCCTAAACAATATAATGCGCTTGTAGTAGAATAGCACCACCGTTTATAGTACCTTACATCCGCTAAAAAATCAAGGTTGGCTTTCAAGCCTGATACTGCGCTATTGAACAATGTCTTGGGTGTTTGGCAGCGCTTCAACCAGTGCTCGCCAGCCTGTCATCAGCCTTTGCAACGACCAGGCCGCATTGGCCGGGCTTGTGGACGGGAGGATTTGAATGGGCAATCCGGTTTGGAGTTCCAAATGTGTCCGGAATAGATGACCCGCTTTTTGCCCGTTGGCAAAAATATACCGGATTTCTGTTTTTTGCACAAGCGACGGAATATCATTGTACTCAAGGGACACAAGCGTGCTGTCGGCACTGCCTGTGATGGTGCAGGCGGCCGCCACATCCCAAAGCGCAATGCGGTGCAGCAGCAGAAACTCCGTTTTCTCTGCGATTGTTTCCGGCACGGCCGTACCAAACAGCGCAGCAAGAAGCCGCCAGAAGCGGTTCTGCGGATGGCCGTAATAAAATGCGTTTTCGCGTGATATGACGGATGGAAACGATCCAAGTACAAGCACACGGGAGTGCTTGTTGAATACCGGGCCGAACGGATGGATCAGTTTCGAAGCTTGTGGTATAAAACTATTGTTCATCTGAGTTTAAAAAGAACGCCCGCATTCAGCATGCGGGCGTTAATTGTGAATTGTATGATTAGTTCACGCTGTCTTTCAGGCCTTTGCCTGCTTTGAAAACGGGCGCTTTGGAAGCGGCAATTTTGATCTGCTCGCCGGTGCGGGGGTTGCGGGCAACACGGGCGGGGCGCTTGCGAACTTCGAAAGAGCCAAATCCAACGATCTGCACTTTGTCGCCAGCCTTGAGGGCTTCTGCGATGACATCGGTTACGGCGGTAAGCGCTTTTTCGGCGTCTTTCTTAGTGAATCCGGTCTGTTTCACGATGGCTGCAGTTAATTCAGCTTTGTTCATGTGATAGATCCTCCTTAATTATTGATAATACAAGGTTTACGCTGGAATATCCAGCCGAAAAGCACAAATCAACCGTCATTGTTCATGGAAATGTGCTTCTCTTCAGTCCAGTATACATCCATTTCGTTCAAAGTCAAGGCCTCCATTGATTTTCCTTCACTTTTCACCCTGTTTTCCACCGCCCGGAAACGGCGGATGAACTTATCAGCGGCAGCAGAAAGAGCAATGTCGGGGTTCACGCCGCTCAGCCGGCAAACATTGATCACGGAGAACAGCAGATCGCCGAGTTCTTCTTCTGTCTCCGTGTTTTCATGGATACACGCAAGCACCTCATCGGTTTCTTCCCTGACTTTATCGAGGGCCGATACCGCATCGGGAAAGTCAAAACCGACCTTCGCGGCCTTATGCTGCACCTTGGAGGCGCGCATGGCTGCGCTTAAGCCTTTGGATACGTTATCCATCGCGTCTGCCACAGTAGCAATCCCGCGCTGTGTGCGTTTGATATTCTCCCAATTGTCCAGTACCTGCGATGCGGTGTCCGCCTTTACGGTACCAAACACATGCGGATGGCGCTCAATCAGCTTGGCCGTTACAGCGGTCGTCACGTCGGGCAGGGTGAATTCTCCGTACTGCGCCGCAATGACCGCATGGAACATCACCTGCAGGAGTACATCGCCTAGCTCCTCGCACATATGCTCGGCATCCTGTTCCCTGGCCGCTTCGATGAACTCGTAGCTTTCTTCCAAAAGGTTTGGCAGCAGGCTTTCATGCGTTTGCTCCTGATCCCACGGACAGCCGTTCTTGGCACGCAGGCGGCGCATGACGGCATGCAGGTCGTCCGTACCGAAGCGCTTGCGCTCTTCAAGCGGTTTTGCGATATACAGGAAGGCTGATAGATGGTCGTAGTGTCCCTGCCTGTCCAGCGCATACAGCGGAACGCTCTGAACGGATAGGCTGCCGTCTTCCCCACCGGAAAACACAAACACTTCTGTGCTATCGTCCAGAAGCTCCATCAGCTTGATTTTGCACGCGCCCGCGCAGGTCTGGGAATGGAGTTCGGATAGAAACAAGGAGTATCGGGGATTGAGCTCGTTTCCTGCCAAAAACGCTTCGGCCGATGACATCCGGATATCCTGCGCGTCGGCTTGCGCAAGCGCCAGGCAGCGGTTGGCATGGCTGATTCCGGGAAGGATTGTAATCAGTCCCCTATCTTGTGTGGATTTCAGCAAGGCGGAAACCGTGCAATCCATCGTCGCGTCGGCAACAACATAGAGAACATCCCCTTCCTCAGCTGCCTTGAGAAGGTATTCCGCCGCCGCAGTGTTGCAGGCATCAAAGGTCTCAGCCTCGGTATAGAGCGCATCAAGCGCTTCAAATCGGATGCCATGGTCCTGTAAATAACGGGCTACGGGATGCCGTTCCGTACGCAATATTACTTGGGAGTGCGCTTCCAGCACATCCAGCGTGCCTTTGGATACCAGGCTCATATCGCCTGTAGATACTGAAACAATAGTTATAAGATGCAATTGAACAGCCTCCGTTATTTTTTCAGTCTCCGGATCAGCGCCGCAAATTCATCCTTTTGGATGGATCCGATCAGAATGGATACGACGGCGTAAACCGCCGCGCCAACGAATATCAGGCCGATTGTGATCAGTCGCGTTTGCGGCAGGATCGACATCAGCAGGTACAGCACCCCGGTCATGGCGATCGAGGCGAGTAAGGGCTTGAAGAAGATCGGAACCGGATCCGGTTTCAGCCCGGTGTACTTGTGCACGTAATAGAGGTTTGGCACCATGCTGATGCCGTAGCAGACCAGCGAGCCGATGGACGCACCCAGGATGTTGATCTGCGGGGTTGCGATCAGGAAATAGTTGATCAGCACCTTGAAACCCACGCCGACCAGCAGCGTATACATGGGAATCCGCTGCTTGTGCATCCCCTGCAAAATACCGCTGGTTGCCTGCACGACAGTAAACAGGATGATGGTAAAACTCGAAAAGGATAGAAGCTGCGCTGTCTGCTGCAAAGCCTCAGCCGTTTTAAAAGGATACACAGCTGCGAGGATGGGTTCGGCGAGAATGCTCATACCAAAGCTGCACGGCAAACCAAGCAGAAATGCCATTCGCAGGCCTGCGTGGGTCGAGCGTTTCATGGCTGCGTTGTCTCCACGCGCCATATTGGCGGAAATCGCCGGAACCATGCTCATGGAAATGGCAAGGGCGAGCGCCGTTGGGACGTTGATCAGCGTGATGACATAGCCGGAAAAACGCCCGTACATGGCACGGGCAATATCGCGGGCAAAGCCAGCGCCGTCCACCAGCCGGGTGACGATCATTCCCGAATCGATAAAGGATGCCAGCGGAATGATGCTTGCGCCTATTGTGATGGGAACAGCCAACAGCAGCAGTTTACGGATGATGGCAGACGGCTGTTGCAGGGGAATTTCCGGGTTTTGAACGAGGGCATCATTCTCATGCCGCCTGCGCCTGTAGATAATATACATATAGGCGAGCGCTATCGCCTCAGCAATAGATGTTCCAAGCAGCGCGCCTGCCGCGGCATACCCGATGTTGATGCCCTCCACGCCGTCCGTGACGATTTTAGAGCCATACCAGGCCATCGGCAGCGCGATTACGATTTTGCCAATAGACTCAATCAGCTGGCTGTACGCCGTAGGCCGCATATCATGGTGCCCTTGCATATAGCCGCGAAACGCGCTCATCGCGCAGACGATCGCCACTGATGGCGCAATGGCCACAAAGCCTGACACCGTCAGTGGATCTCCGACTCGGTTTGCTAGAAACGTACGCAGCGCGATCATGAGCACGGTGCCCAAAATGCCGATGAGAGTCAGGATCAGCAGCGCGAATTTCAACGTTCGCCTGGTGTTGAGAATATCGCCCTTTGCCAGGTTAAAGCTCACAATGCGGCTGATAGCCACAGGCAAACCGGCGGAGGAGATTGTCAGCAGCAGCGCATAGGTTGGGAACACCAGCTGATAGGTACCCAGTCCCTGGTCGCCGATCAGCCAAGCCAGCGGGATGCGGTAGAGCACCGCGATCAGCTTGCAGATCAGCCCCGTAATGCCAAGCACCGTGACGCCTCCGATGATGGACTGCTGTTTCGTGCTCAAGCGATTCCCTCCGTCTTCAGGTTTTCACGCCTATTATAGCAGATTTGAAGCTTCCTGCGTATTCCAGGGCTTAAAAACAGCGCCTCACCGCTGGTGAAGCGCTGCGTAAAGCATAACTGTTCGTTAGTTGTCCAGCCTGTCGGCATGGATTTTGGCGTTGGCATCCTTCACCCACTGGCTGACAGTTTCGTCATACACGCTGGTCTGTTTGGTTGCCAGCAAGTCCTCGGCGATTTGATCATGCACAGAACTCAGAGGAACCTTTCCGCCATCCAGATCGCTTGCGTACTGCAAAATATGTACGCCGTAGCTGGAGCGGAACGGCTTGGAAATATCGCCTATGTTCACTAGCGACATACCCTCTGTGACAAACTCATCCACGTAGGTTGTAATCCCCGCGCAGAGCAGATAGCCTTCCGATTTCCGCGGTTCAACGGTCATACCGGTATCTTCGCCGTACTCCGCAATCAGCGCGTCGAAATCATCGCCAGCCTGGATTTTTTCTTCCACCAGGTCCACCTTGGACTGGATCTCGGCAAACGCCGTGGCTGTCAGCTCATTGAGCTGTGCCGTCAGGTCGGCAATCTCCGTATTGAGCGTTTCGACCTGCGCGGTCAGATCGGCGCGTGTCTTTGTCTGGTCCTCGCTGTCCGTAGCCGGGTCTTCCGGCAGCGCCGCGATGGATTCGTTCAGAGACGTCACTGTATTCTGATCGCTTGTAATTTGCGAGTTGAGAGAGCTGATCTGCGCTCTCGCATCGGCGCTGATCATGATCAGCAGGTTTTTCACATACCGATAGCCATGCGGACGGAAGTAAATAATTTCCCCGTTGTTCACATCGGTTGCATACTGGGTCAGATCGTTTGCGTAATCATTGATCTGCTGGGTCATGCCTTCGTTGTACTGTGCCGTAATCTCATCCTCGGTGACCGCGACATCCTTCACAACATAATCCTTAAGACGCGTCAGCTCCTCGGTAGCCTTATTCTGCTCCAGAAGAGCTTCTTTCGTGCCGTACCCGATCTCAAGCATTTTCGCCTCGACTGCAGCAGTCAGCTCGTCTCCCGTCAGCTGCGTATCGGCGAAATACTGTGTTTTGACGGTATCCAGATAGCCGGCATAGGTCTCGTCCGTCTCCTGGTTGAGCGCGGCCAGTTCCTCATCCGTGAACTGATCCAGACCGTATTCCACGATCTTTTGTGTGGTAACAGCTTCCTCGATTAATGAGTTGATCGCCGTATCCTGAGCGGAAGAGATGGAATCCGGATCGGTGCGGTCGAAAGAAAGTCCATAAAGGCTGTAAATGTATTCCTGATAATCCAGAACGTTTTGAACAGTCTGCTGAACGTCGGATTTCACAATCTTTTCGCCAGCGACTTCAATAATCACCGTTTGTGCGTCAACCGCCTCATCCTTGACGATCAAGCCGCAGCTCGACGTCATGGCAACAATAATCGCCAAGATCGATACCAAAATCGCATACTTGCGCATTTTGCAGGTCTCTCCTTAATATGTCAATTATTTACACACCAGCGTATTATACCTAAAACCCGGTTAAACAGCAAGCTATTCGATTTGACGAATGCTGTCAAACGGAAAAAACACGAAGCGAACATGCCCCCTGATCTGGTTGCGGGTCAGGGTTCCGATATAGCGGCTGTCGTTGCTGTTATCACGGTTGTCGCCCATCACAAAGTACTGATCGTCGCCCAGAACAATCGCAGACATATTAGCGGTATTTCTGTTGTCGTTCTTCGTTGGTGTCAAATAGGTTTCATCCAGCGCCTCGCCGTTTCTATATACGACATGATCGACAATCTCGATCGTATCTCCGGGCAGGCCAATCAGGCGCTTGACATAGTTTTTGGTACTGTTGGGATACTTGCAGATAATGACATCTCCGCTTTCCGGCGCACCGAAGATATAGTCAAACTTTGTCACGAACATCAGCTCGCGGTCCTGCAGGGTATCCTGCATACTGTTGCCGTCGACAATGACGGGCTCGAAGATGAATCCACGGATGCAAAGCGCGATGATGACAGCGGAACCGAGCGTCAGGATCCAGCTGATCGTTTCTTTGATGATCATTTTCTTCTTTTCTTCCGGTGTCATCTCGGAGAATTTTTTCTTAGGCTGTTTCGGTTTTGCCACTAAGGTCGTCTCCCTTCGTTTCGCATCAGCTGCAGCGTTTCAGCTTCCGGTACGGGACCCGGCTGGAGTACCTTTTTTCTACGTTTCACAAAAACGGATCGATCCAACATCACAATCCTGCCGCAACCAAGGCACTTGATCTTCACATCGGCTCCGATGCGGATCACCTTCCACTGGTCGCTGCCGCAGGGGTGCGGTTTACGCATCTGTACGACGTCATCCAATCGGATCTCGTCCATGATAGCCTCCTGTATTGCCGCTCAGCTATGGAACATTATACAACCCAAGCCCTAAAGAAACAAGCTACCGGAACGGATTTCCGACCGGCAGCTTGTAACATTATTGCTTTACCCTATTTGCTGAGGTATTGGTGGCACGCAGCGGCGGCAAGCTGACCCTCGTTGATGGCGCGCACCACAAGGCTCTGGCCGGAGTGCATATCGCCTGCGACGAAGACGCCGCTCTGGCTTGTTTGAAAACAATCAGCCTCAACGTTGGATCGGCCGTCGCGTTTAAGCTCAAGGGCCTCAGGGAGCGTATCCTCCGGGCCGAGGTAACCCATGGCCAACAGAATCAAGTCCGCTTTCCATTCCTTTTGGCTGCCTTCGACGGGCTTTGGAACCATACGCCCGGTCTCGTTTTTCACCCATTCGATTTGTTCGGTGATCACTTTTTCAATCGAGCCGTCGGGCTTGCGGACGATTTCCTTTGTGCTCAGCAGGTAATTCCTGGGGTCTTTGCCATACTTGGCGATCGCTTCTTCCTGCGCGTAGTCGATCTTGAGTACACGTGGGTATTCCGGCCAAGGATTGCTTGCGGCGCGCTCCTTGCCGGGCTCTTGCATAATTTCAAACTGAACCACCGTATTGCAGCCCTGCCGCATTGCCGTACCAACACAATCCGTACCGGTATCGCCGCCGCCGATGACGATGACATCCTTCCCCTTGGCGTTCATATCGGCAGAAAGCTGAACGGACGGATCAAGCAGTTTCTTGGTGGCGACTGTCAGATAATCCACCGCAAACACCACGCCTGTCCCTTCGCGGCCGGGTACGTTCAGATCGCGCGCCTTGGTGCTGCCGCAGCATAGCACAATGGCGTCAAACTCTTTTTGCAGGTCCTGTACAGATCGATTAACACCGATGTTGGCATTCACCTCAAATGCAATGCCCTCTTTTTGCATGATGCCAACTCGGCGGTCAATGACCTTTTTATCCAGCTTCATGTTCGGGATTCCGTACATCAGCAGACCGCCGACGCGATTTTCCCGTTCAAATACAGTCACCTGATGGCCGAACTGGTTTAGCACGTCCGCTGCCGCCAGGCCGGCAGGGCCGGAACCGATCACAGCAACGCTCTTGCCCGAGCGCTTTTTGGGAATGCGAGGTTTCAGGTGTCCGCTTTCATACGCGTGCTCAATCAGCATTAGCTCGTTCTGGCGAATGGTAACAGGCGGCTGATGGATGCCACAGGTACAGGCGCCCTCGCACGGTGCCGGGCAGACGCGGCCTGTGAACTCCGGAAAGCTGTCCGTACGCAGAAGCCTGTCTGCCGCAGCATTCCACTGGTCGCGGTACAACAGATCGTTCCATTCGGGAATCAGGTTGTTGAGCGGGCAGCCGGATACCGAACCGCCCATCATAAGCCCGCTTTGGCAAAATGGTATCGCACAATACATGCAGCGAGCCGCTTGCTCCTTCTGCTGTTCTACAGAGAGTGTTTTATGGATCTCGTTCCAGTCGTTCAACCTTTCCAGCGGATCGCGATCCGATGGCAGGCAGCGTTCGTATTCCAAAAATCCTAACAGCTTACCCATGATTGCGCACCTCCTGCTGCTGGAGAAGGTATCGTTTGTATTCAAACGGAATGACCTTCACAAATTTCGCCGCCACCGTACCCCAGGTATCGATCATACGCTGACCGAGCGGGCTTCCGGTATAACCGACGTGCTTTTGAATCATATGCTTGACCTGGATTTCTTCCTCGGGATCGTCCAGGGGTTCCAGTGCGACCATCTCCGGATTGCACAGATTTTTGAAATTACCATCCTCATCGTACACATAGGCGATGCCGCCCGACATGCCTGCGGCAAAGTTGCGCCCGGTTTTGCCAAGCACCACCACACGTCCGCCGGTCATGTATTCACAGCCGTGGTCGCCCACGCCTTCCACTACCGCAAGAGCGCCGGAGTTACGCACGCAAAACCGTTCGCCTGCGATACCGTTGACATACGCTTCACCGCTCGTTGCGCCGTAGAGCGCGACGTTGCCGATAATGACATTGTCCTCAGGCACAAACTTGCTGGTCTTTGGGGGGCGAACGCAAAGGATACCGCCGGACAGGCCCTTGCCCATATAGTCGTTTGCGTCGCCAGACAGTGTGAAGGTAATGCCCTTGGACATGAACGCCCCGAAGCTTTGCCCAGCGCTGCCGTCGAAATAGATATGGATGGAATGATCTTCCATGCCATTGGAGCCGAACCGCTTGGTCAGTTCGCTGCCGAGAATGGTGCCCGCGGCGCGGTTGACGTTATGGATCGATAAGTTGGCCACGACCCGGTGCTTGCCCTCAAACGCCGGCTGCGCCAGCACATCCAGCGTCATTTCATCCAGCGTCGTACCCAGCGGATTGTGCTGCTTTTCGCTGGCAAAGCGCGGCTGTGACAGATAATCGTCCGGCGCGTACAGCACAGGCGACAGATCGATTTCTTCATGCTTCCAATTCTTCAGATTGCCGGACTTGCGCAGCATATCCACGCGGCCGACCATGTCCGTAATGGTTCTGAAACCCGTCTGCGCCATGATCTCACGCAGCTCCTGCGCCACAAAGTGCATGAAGCTTACGACATATTCAGGCTTGCCCTTGAACCGCTTGCGCAGCTCCGGGTTCTGGGTTGCGATACCAGCCGGGCAGCTGTCCAGATTGCACACGCGCATCATGATACAGCCCATAGTGATCAGCGGCACGGTGGCAAACCCGAACTCCTCCGCGCCGAGCATCGTGGCTACGGCTACGTCGTGCGCGGTCATCAGCTTGCCGTCTGTTTCCAATACGACACGGCTGCGAAGCTTGTTCAGCATCAGCGTCTGATGCGTTTCAGCCAGTCCGAGTTCCCAGGGAAGCCCCGCATGCTTGATGCTGGAGCGCGGCGATGCGCCGGTGCCGCCATCGAAGCCCGAAATCAGGATCAGATCGGATAACCCTTTGGCAACGCCTGCGGCGATGGTGCCTACGCCCGCCTCCGAAACCAGCTTTACGCTGACGCGCGCCTGCCGGTTGGCGTTTTTCAGGTCGTAGATCAGCTCCGCAAGGTCTTCAATGGAATAAATATCGTGGTGCGGCGGCGGAGAAATCAGGCCGACGCCCGCGGTGGAGTGACGGGTTTTAGCGATCCAGGGGTATACCTTCTGGCCAGGCAGCTGCCCGCCCTCGCCGGGCTTGGCCCCTTGCGCCATCTTGATCTGCAATTCTTTGGCGTGTACCAGATAATTGCTGGTCACGCCGAAACGGCCGGAAGCAACCTGTTTGATCGCCGAGCACTTGTTATCGCCGTTGGGCATCAGCTCAAAACGGGCTTCGTCCTCGCCGCCCTCGCCGGAGTTGCTCTTGCCGCCGATGCGGTTCATGGCAATGGCAAGGCATTCGTGCGCCTCCTGGCTTAGGGAGCCATAGCTCATCGCGCCGGTCTTGAAGCGCTTGCAGATCTCCTCAACGCTCTCCACCTCTTCGATGGGAACGGGGGGCTGATCGGATACGATCTCCAGCAGGCTGCGGAGGTTTGCTTTTTGCTCGCTCCCATTGAGTTTTTCCGAATATTGCTTGTAGATTTGGTAATCATCCTGCCAGCAGGCCTGCTGCAGGAGATAGATAGTTTCCGGGTTGTAGAGGTGATACTCCTCGCCTCTGCGCCATTGCATCACGCTGCCGGCGGGAAGCGTTTCCTCGTCTCTGGGATCGAAGAACGCAGCCTGATGCCGCATGGCGTTTTCACGAGCGACACCCTCCAGCCCGATACCGCCAATGGGCGACACGGTTTCGGGGAAATATTCGTCGATCAGTGTCTTGTTCAAGCCTACGGCCTCGAATATCTGCGCGCCGCGATAGCTTTGCACGGTGGATATGCCCATCTTGGACATGATCTTGACGATGCCCTTGACATTGGCTTTGATATACATTTTCTGGGCATGCTCCGCGCTATCGTCCTTTAACAGCCCCGTGTTCACGCAATCCGTAATGGTTGCAAGCGCAAGATATGGGTTGATCGCCGTACAGCCGTAGCCGATTAACAGCGCATAGTGGTGCACTTCCGTGGGCTCGCCGGACTCCAGCAAAATGCTCAACCGTGTGCGGATGCCCTTGCGGATGGTATACGCCTGTACGCCGGAAACAGCCAGCAGCGCGGGAATCGCCGCCCGCTTCTCATTCACGCCTCTGTCGGACAGAATGAAGATGGACGAGCCGCTGGCAAAATGTTTGTCGATTTCGGCGTAAATACGCTGCATCGCCTTTTCAATGCCCTGGCCGTCTTCCTCGATATCGTAGAGAATGGAGAGAGTCACAGGATTGAAGCCTTCGACGTCCACAGCCTTGATGCGGGCCAGCTCCTCGTTGGTGATGATCGGCTGCATCAGCTTGATCTGACGGCTGGAGTTGGGCGACGGCTTGATCAGGTTGCCTTCGCCGCCAATGTAAACGCGGGTGGATGTAACAATCTCTTCCCGGATCGCGTCAATGGGCGGGTTGGTTACCTGCGCGAACAGCTGATGAAAGTAATCGTACAGAAGCTGAGGCTTGTCCGAAAGTACGGCAAGCGGCATATCAGCGCCCATCGCGGCGGTAGGCTCGATGCCCTTTTCCGCCATCGGGATGATAACGTCGTTGATCTGCTCGTAGGTGTAGCCAAAATTCTTTTGGAGCTTCCACAGTGGCTGATCGATTGTTGGAAGATCTCCGTCGGGATTGGGAAGCGTATCCATATTCACCTGCAGCTGGGAAATCCAGCGCGAGTACGGATAGGTAGAGGCCATTTTGGATTTGATTTCACTGTCGCTGATCACGCGGCCTTCGACCGTATCGACCAGCAGCATCCTGCCGGGGCGAAGGCGATCCTTATAGAGCACCTTTTCCGCAGGAATATCCAGCACACCGGTCTCGCTGGCGAGGATGAGCATATCATCGCTTGTCACCATGTAGCGGGCGGGGCGTAAGCCATTACGATCCAGCATCGCAAGCGATTGCACGCCGTTGGTGGCGCAAATGGCGGCGGGGCCGTCCCACGCGTCCATCACATGGCTGTGGAACTCGTAAAACGCGCGGAGCTCATCCGAAAGCGTGGTGTTTTTCTCCCAGGGTTCAGGAATCATCATCATGGCCGAGTGCGGCAGGGTGCGACCCGTTAGCAGCAGGAACTCCAGTGCGTTGTCAAACATCGCGGAGTCGCTGCCGTCATCGTTGACAATCGGGAATACGTTTTGCACATCCGCGCCGAAAAGATCGGTTTCAATGTTGCTCTGTCTGGCGTTCATGCGCTTCTGGTTGCCCAGAATAGTATTGATCTCCCCGTTATGAATGGTATAACGGTTTGGATGGGCGCGTTCCCAGCTGGGAAAGGTGTTGGTGGAATAGCGGCTGTGCACAAGCGCGACAGCGGTCATATAATTTAAATCGCTTAAATCCAGGTAAAGCTCCGCCACCTGCCTGGCCTGCAGCATACCTTTATATACGATGGTTCTGCAGCTCAGACTAGCTGCGTAGAAATCTGCGTGGCGGGCGTTCTTGGCATAGCGAAGCTGTTTCTCCGCAAGCTTGCGGATCAGGTAAAGCCTGCGCTCAAAGGCCGTTTCATCCTTCAAATCGGCGCTCTTTTGAATGAACGCCTGGCAAATATAAGGCATACAAGCTCTGGACGTCATTCCCAATGTGGAGGGATTCACAGGCACCTTGCGCCAGCCGATGAACGTCTGTCCGTTATCGCTTACGATCTGCTCAAATCGTTTCTTGGTTTGATTGCGTTTTTCAGCATCGGCAGATAAAAAAAACATGCCAACGCCATATGCGCCCTTAGCGGGCAGCACCATGCCTTCCAGCGCGCAGACCTTGCGGAAAAATGCGTCGGGAATTTGTGTCAGTATACCCGCGCCGTCTCCGGTATCCAGCTCCGCGCCAGTGCCGCCGCGGTGCGAAAGGTGCACCAATGCGTCCAGCGCGTCCGTGAGCACCTTGTGCGACGGAACTCCTTTTATATTGGCAAGCATCGCGATACCGCAGGCATCATGCTCGTATCGAGGCGAATACAGGCCTCGCTGGTCGGGGTTCTCCTGTGGATTCATGCAGGTTCCTCCGCTTCGGTTTGAGTATTAAAAAAGCGCGCAAAATGGGACCTCGTCTTTGAGCGCTCTGCCATTATAGCATCAGCGAACATCTAATACAACTCGGATACAGAATAAGTACAGTTTGGTTTTTAGGCATCATTTGCGGTAATACAAGTTGTATTTTATTGTTATCTTTTTTGTGTTGCTTTCCTCCCTGTCGTTTCATCCTTGCAGCTCCAGACACAAGTCATTTTCTATAAATCACTGCAACTCACAAAGTATAAACAGAACCGTTACTTGTCTTTTTGCCATATCGTTGTATAATATGGGCTGAAAACTCAGGGAGGCGTGATCGTTTGGCAAACCCACATATCAAAGACTATCTTCACCAGCGTGTGCATATGATCGGAATCGGCGGCAGCAGCATGAGCGGACTGGCGCGTATGTTGTTGGAAAAAGGCTATTACGTCACCGGTAGTGATAATCTTGAGACATACACCACCAAGGGGCTTCGGGCGATGGGTATCCCTGTTGCAATCGGTCATAAGGCCGAAAATGTGCAGGATGCCGGCCTGATTGTGTATACCGTTGCCGTGTCCGCCGATAATGCCGAGCGGGTTGAGGCCTCGCGGCTGGGAATCCCGGCCATCGAGCGCGCGGAACTGCTCGGACAGGTGATGGACGGCTGCCCCACCGCCATCGGTGTTTGCGGGACACACGGCAAAACCACGACCACATCCATGATCGCACAGATACTGATGGCCGAACAGGTCGACCCGACCATCCATATCGGCGGATCGCTTGATGTGATCGGCGGAAACGTACGCGCCGGAAAGGGCGACATCTTTTTAACCGAAGCCTGTGAGTTTAACCTGAGCT
>DAIOVG010000043.1:0-17099 GCA_036759125.1 Candidatus Limiplasma sp. | reverse complement strand
CGCTGCGATGTCATCAATGTGCTGTACAAGTCTTCCTATGCCGATGGCAAGCCGCGGCCGGTGGTGCGCGGGCTGGAGCATTACAAATCGCAGGAAGGCACCCATGGGATACTACAGGAGCTGCACCGCGATGTTCTGGCAAATTACGATTGCTATACCGTCGGCGAGTGCGCCTTTGTGGATGTGGAGGATGCCAAGCGGTTCAGCGACCCGGAAAACCATGAGCTGGACATGGTAATCTATTTCAATCATCTTGAGGTCGACCGGCGGGTGGCCCGCTACATCCCCAAGTCATTCAGCGCCAAACGGCTTTTAAGCGTCTTTACACATTGGCAGACCCAGCTTTCCTGGAACGCCCTGTACCTGGAGAATCACGATCAGCCGCGTATCGTATCCCATTACGGCGACGACGGCAAATACTGGGCACAGAGCGCCAAAATGCTGGCGACGCTGGAGCTTACCCTGCGCGGTACGCCGTTTATTTACGAGGGACAGGAAATCGGCATGACGAACGCGGGTTTTACGTCAATGGAGGAGCTCAACGATGTGGGGAGCTTTGGCATCGACAAACAGATGCGCTCGGTGGGGATCCCCAAGTTCCTGCGTTTGAAATGGATCCTGACAACCACGCGCGATAACGCCCGCACGCCCATGCAGTGGTCGGCGGAGACAAACGCGGGTTTCTCCACCGGCAAGCCGTGGCTGCCCGTGACAGCGAACTATAAGGATATCAACTACGCGGCGCAGGACAACGATCCGCAATCTGTGCTCAGCTGGTACCGCAGGCTCATCGCCCTGCGGGCTGGAAGCGATACGCTGAAATACGGCGTGTTCAAGCCGCTGTTCGCCCGCAGGCGGGTCATGTCCTACAGCCGGGAGCTGAACGGGGAAACGCTCACGGTCATCCTGAGCTTTTCCAAACGGAGAACGCGGGTGAAGACTCGCGGGAGCGTTGTTTTAGACACCTATCAGAAAACGGAGTTTGACGGCATACTGGAGCCCTATGAGGCAATTATCCTAAAGGAGAACGGACTATGATCTATGCACAGAACGGCGAATTCCAGCTGAACACCAAAACGACCAGCTACTGGTTCCATGTGACAGAGCAAAAGCATCTGGAACACGCATATTTCGGCAGCCGTCTGCCCGACAGCCAGGAGCTGGAACCCCTGCTGATCAAGCGTGTGATGCCCATGGGCGGCACGGTGGCTTACGGCAAGGACGACAACACCTATTGCCTGGATACGCTCTGCCTGGAATGGTCTGGCGTCGGCAAGGGGGATTACCGCGATACGCCCGCCGAGATCAAGATGCCGGACGAGAGCTTTACCGCTGATTTCGTGTATCAAAGCCATGTGGTGCAGGATGGCTGCGTGCCCATGCAAAAGCTTCCCACAGCGGAGGGGGAGGACACGCAGACCCTGATGATTACCCTGCTAGACGAGAGCAACCATGTGTATCTGGATCTGTACTACACCGTGTTTTACGAGGCTGACGTCATCACGCGCCGTGCGGTGCTGCGCAACGAGAACAAAAAACCCCTCGTGATCCGCCGTTTGATGAGCCTGATGCTGGACATGCCCAACAACAGCTATCAAATGATCACCTTCGATGGCAACTGGCTTGCCGAGGGCAGGCGGCATACCCGCCCCGTAACCTATGGATTGACCGTAAACTCCTCCACGACCGGCGACAGCTCCCACCGCCACAACCCCGGTTTTTTGCTAGCCTCGCCCGACGCAAGGGAGAATGTCGGCGATGTGTACGGCTTCAACATCCTGTACACCGGCAACCATTACGGCGCTGTGGAGCTAAGCTCGCAGGACCTATTGCGTGTCAACCTGGGCATCAATCCCCATTGCTTTGAATGGGAGCTTAAAAAAGGCGAATATTTTGAAACCCCGGAAGCGGCCATGAGCTATTCCGAAGCCGGGTTCAACGGCCTGTCGCAGCATTTTCACAGCTTCGTAAACAACCACATTGTGCGCGGCGACTGGAAGGGCAAGGAGCGGCCCGTGCTGGTCAATAGCTGGGAAGCGTTTTATTTCGATTTCAACCGCCGCAAGCTTCTGGGGCTGGCGCGCGCGGCCAAGCGCCTTGGCGCGGAGCTGTTCGTGCTGGACGACGGCTGGTTTGGCCAGCGGGACGACGATAAGCGAAGCCTGGGCGACTATACCGTGAACGAAAAAAAGCTCCCCAGAGGGTTGCAGGATCTGGCGGAGGGCGTCCATAAAACAGGGCTGATATTCGGCCTTTGGTTCGAGCCGGAGATGATCAACCCCGACAGCGACCTGTACCGTGCCCACCCCGAATACGCGGTGCAGGTGCGGGCAAAGGCTCCGGCGCTTGGGCGCCATCAGCTGGTGCTGGACCTGTGCAACCCCGCCGTCCGGGATTATATCGTCAAGCATGTGTCCGAGATTCTGGATACCTGCAAGGTGGACTATGTCAAATGGGATTATAACCGCCACATGACCGACTGCTATTCGCCCTGCGTAAAAAATCAGGGCGAGTTTTACCATCGTTATATTCTGGGGCTGTATGATGTGCTGTCGCGCATCTTCCGCCCGCGCCCGCATATTCTGCTGGAAAGCTGCTCCTCCGGCGGCAACCGCTTTGATCTGGGGATGCTCTGCTTTTCGCCGCAGGTGTGGACATCGGACGACAGCGATCCCATCGAGCGCCTGCGCATCCAGGGCGGGATGAGCTTTTTATATCCGCCGTCGTGCATGGGGGCGCACGTAGCCGCCGCGCCCAGCCACCAAACCCTGCGAGATACGCCGCTGGCCACGCGCTTCAACGTGGCGGCGTTTGGATGCCTGGGGTATGAAATGGATGTGCGCACGCTTTCGTTTGCCGAACGCAAAGAGGTGAAACGCCAGATCGCGTTTTACAAGCAGCACCGCGATGTGCTGCAATACGGCACGTTTTTCCGCGGCGACGCGGACAGGGACAATCAAGTCGTCTGGTACAGCGTAAACAAGCAGCAAACCAGCGGCGTCGCCGGGTTTTTTCAAACGCTGTTTGAGCCCATGGCGAAGTTTGACCGCCTGAAGATCAGCGGTCTCGCCCCCCACAAGCGTTACCGTGTGGAAACAGTGGAGCAGGCCGTGTTCATCAAGCGCTTTGGCAATCTGGTGTCGCATGCGCTGCCGGTTCGCCTGCGCGCGGACAGCTTTCTGTTTTCCAAGCTCAACCGTGTATTCACCCTCAAAAGCAACGTGGAAACCTACCGGGCGTCCGGTACGCTGCTTTCCCACGGCATCCAGTTAAACAACCAGATCCTGGGTACGGGCTACCATCCATCCCTGCGCCTGCTGCTGGATCACGGGTCCAACCTGTATACTTTGCAGGCAGAACAGGAGGCGAGCGCATGAGCAGTAAGATTGACACCAAAAACCGTTACTTTTTCGGGCTTGGCACCATCGGCCGGGATATGTTTTATTCCATGGTCAGCATGTATGTTCTCGTCTACATCACCGAGGTGCGCATCGTAACCGATGCGACCCTTGCGGTGATCACCGTGCTGTTGCTCGTGCTGCGGACCTTTGATGCGTTTAACGACCCGCTGATGGGCCTTATCGTCGACAACACCCATTCCCGCTTTGGCAAGTTCAAGCCGTGGATATTGGTCGGCGGGCTGATCGGCGGGGTCAGTATGGTGCTGATGTTTACCGACCTTGGGCTTTCCGGCACGATGTATATCATCACGTTCGGCTTCTTCTATGTGGTCTGGGATGTTTTCTATGGTCTGAACGATATCGCCTACTGGTCGATGATGCCGTCGCTGACCACCGACCAGCACCAGCGAGAAAAAATCGGCTCATTTGCCCGTATCTGCGCCAACATCGGTATGTTTGCGGTGGTCGTGGGCATCGTTCCGCTGACAAATGCCCTGTCGGACGCGATCGGCAGCCCCAAAGATGCCTGGTTTTGGTTTGCGGTCATCCTCGCCGTAGCTATGATGGGATTTCTGCTGTTTACCCTGCTGGGCGTCAAGGAGCGCAAAGGGTATTTCAAACAGGAAGAAAAAACCACGATCAAAGAGATGTTCCATGTGATCGTCAAGAACGATCAGCTTTTATGGGTGGCGGTCTCGATGTCACTGTTTATGATCGGGTACATGACCACAACCTCATTTGGGCTGTATTTCTTCAAGTACGCCTATGGCAATCAGGATATGTACGCAATCTTTGCGCTGGTGCTTGGGGTATCGCAGCTTTTGGCGCTTTCGGTGTTCACCAAGGTACGGACGCGGTTTTCACGCCGCAAGCTCTACGCCGGCGCGACGATGCTGGTGGTCGCGGGCTATGTTCTGTTCTTTGTCTCGTCGATGAGCATGGCGTGGCTTGGCGCAGCGGGCATTCTGATTTTCATCGGAGAAGCGTTTATCCAGATGCTGATGCTGATGTTCCTGACCGATACCATCGAGTACGGACAGCTGAAGCTTGGCAAGCGCAACGAAAGCATTACCTTTTCCGTGCAGCCCTTCATTAACAAAATCGGCGGCGCGATTGCAAGCGGCGTCGTAGGGCTGACGCTGATCCTCTCCGGCATCAACAAAGCGCAGTCGGCGGCGGAGGTCACGGCCGAGGGTATCCTGATCATGAAAATCGCCATGCTGATTCTGCCGCTGATTTCGATTCTGCTTGGGTATATCATTTATCTGAAAAAATTCCGCATTCATGAAGAAGTGCATGCGAAAATCCTGCAAATGCTGCGCGCCCGCGGCGACATTGAACACGATGTGTAAATAGCAGAGGCACTATTTCTGAATCCATATAAAAAGGCTGCGCAGTGCGCGGCCTTTTTGATGAATCAAAAACTTAGGTATGATGTAACTGCGTTACCACTTGGGCTTGATCACCGTATGGCCGCCCATGTAGGGCTGCAGGGCGGCGGGAATGCGGATGGAAAAATCCTCGTTGAGGTTGTTTTCCAATAGCGCGATCAGCATGCGCGGCGGCGCGGCTACGGTGTTGTTCAGGGTGTGGGCGAGGGTATTGCCGTTTTCGCCCTTGATGCGGATTTTGAGTCGGCGTGCCTGGGCGTCGCCGAGGTTGGAACAGGAACCGACCTCGAAATACTTCTCCAGCCGGGGCGACCATGCCTCCACGTCCAGCGATTTCACTTTCAGGTCGGCCAGGTCGCCGGAGCAGCATTCCAGCGTCCGCACAGGAATATCGAGCGTACGGAAGAACGCCACCGTGTTCTGCCAAAGGGTTTTGAACCACTGCTCGCTGTCCTCCGGCTTGCAGACCACGATCATCTCCTGCTTTTCAAACTGGTGGATGCGGTAAACGCCGCGCTCCTCAATGCCGTGAGCGCCTTTTTCCTTGCGGAAACAGGGGGAGTACGAGGTCAGGGCGCAGGGAAGCTCTTCTTCCTTGAGGATGGTATCGGCGAATTTGCCGATCATGGAGTGCTCCGAGGTGCCGATGAGGTACAGGTCCTCGTCCTCGATTTTATACATCATGGCGTTCAGCTCGGCAAACGACATCACCCCGTCCACCACGGAGGAACGGATCATGTACGGGGGGATGCAATAGGTGAAGCCCTTATCAATCATAAAATCCCGCGCATAGGAGAGCACCGCCGAGTGCAGCCGCGCGATATCGCCCATCAGGTAATAAAAACCGTTCCCGGCTACGCGGCGCGCGGCATCCAGATCGATTCCCTGGTAGCGCTCCATCAGCTCGGTATGGTAGGGGATTTCAAACGCCGACGGCTTGGCCTCGCCGAATACCTCGCGCTCCACGTTCTGGGTATCGTCCTTGCCGATGGGCACATCGGCCGCGATCATCTGCGGCAGGATGAGCATGATCTTCTGGAGCTTTTCTTCGGCCTCCGATAGCGCGAGTTCTTCGGCAGCCAGCTGCGTCGCCTGATCGGTGACCATCTGCTTGGTCTCTTCGGCCTCGGCCAGCTTTTTCTGCGCCATCAGCTGCCCGATTTGCTTGGAAAGCTTGTTGCGGTTGGCGCGCAGGTCGCTGATGCTGCCTTTGAGGCGGCGAACCTCTTCATCCAGCGCAATGGCCTCGTCCACCATGGACAGCTTGTCAAGCTGAAATTTCTTTTCAATGTTTTCCTTTACGGCTTCGGGGTTTTCACGGACAAAACGGATATCCAGCAAGGGAATTCCACCTTTCAAAATAACGTTGGTTTACCGGATACAATCGGTGTTCATAGGAGATCGCAACGCCTCAGGCACGGTCACGGAGCCGTCCTTATTTTGATGATTTTCCAGGATTGCCGCCACGATACGGTCCACCGCAAAGCCGGAACCCAGGAGCGTGTGGCACAGCTGCGGCTCCGCTTCATCTGCATCCCGGAAGCGGATGTCCAGCTGCCTGGCCAGATACGCCTCGCAGTTGGAGCATGCGGCGACGCTTTCATAGCGCCCGGAGCCGGGCAGCCATACCTCCAAATCATAGGTCTTGGTGCTGCAAAGCGGCATCTGCCCCGTGCATTGCAGCGTTACGCGGCCGGGAAGCCCCAGCCGCTCCAGCACCCTGCGCGATAGCTCTGTCATGGCGGATAGCTCTGTATAGCTGTTTTCTGGCTTGCATAGGGTGAGCAGCTCGATGCGTACATCTCCGCGCTTCGATAGCCCTGCGCCGTCGTGCCCGGATACGGTTTCGGCGCGCAAGCTGGCGGGATACACGCAGTGGCGAATGGGGAGATCCTTGCCATCCAGCAGCCGTTCGCGGTAGAGGCTGACCACGGAGCCGCCTTGCTCCCGCGCATTCGAGCTGCCTGTGTTCTCGTCGTTATGCACCAGGTAGGGCGTCATCAGCTCCCGGCATCCGGCTTGTACCAGCGCATCCAGCAGGAAAGCAATCACCGCGCGTTCCAGCCTCGCCCCAAGCCCTCGGTAGGCTGTCGGTTGTGCGCTGCCGATCCCTGTCGTGTCGTCGAAATCCAGAATGCGCAGCCTGGAGCCGATATTCCAGTACGGCTTTGCGCCAAATGGCATCGTGTGTCGCTCGCCGAAATGGTACACCTCCGTGTTATCCAGCGCGCTCTTGCCGACGGGAACCGTAGCGTGCGGGTAATTGGGCGCAGCGAGTAAAAAGGCGTCGATTTTGTCCTCTAGCTCTGCGATATCCACGTCCATGGCGGCGATTTCCGAGCCCAAAGTCCGCATTTCACTCATGAGGACTGACACTTCTTCCCCATAAATGCCGGTTCGCTTCAGCTCGCCGATTTGCTGGCTCATGTGGTTTCGCTGTGCCTTTTTGGCCTTGGATGAGGCCGCCAGCTCCCGGCGAAGCGCATCCTGGTGCAGCAGGCTGTCGGTGTCAAGCGGGTCCATAAACCGGACCGCGAGCATACGCCGAAGCGCGTCGGGGTCGTTTCGGATCCGATCCAGATCCAGCATCGGTATGCCTCCTCCCCGTGAAATGCAAACGTCCCTGCCGACAGCTATGCTGTCAGCAGGGACGGAGTTGTTGCTTGCTCCGCGGTGCCACCCAGATTAAACACAAAGTGTTTCACTTTGATACGCTGTATCGGGCGCGCCCGGCCGGCTCCTCGTCGGCTGTCTCCCGCGGTGGAACTGCCGGAAGCGTTTACGGGCTTGCAGCATCCGCCCGCTCTCTTTAAAACCGCAATCCGGGGATTTCCGCGATCATCGCAAATTCAGTATACCTGATGGCTGTTGCGTTTGCAAGTTAAATGTTAGCATACACAACGTTGCGGAGCTTGCGGATGACCGCGTTGGTGCCCGCTCCCGCAATCTGCTGCATAACGGTCAGCACGGTGTTGGTTTCGGGGCTGACGCTCATGTAGGTGCCTGTCCAGCCGTCCCAGCCGTATTCGCCCTTGACGCCCAGCGAGAACGACTGTCCCGGCGACAGCATCACGCGCATCAGCCCGCCGTAGCCGTAACCGAGCACCGAGTCCCAGGTATAAAAGCCCTGCTGTTTTGGGGTCAGGTGGTTTTCGGACAGCCACGCAACCGCGTTTTTGGAGAGGATGCGCTCCTTCTTGAGCTTTCCGCCCGATAGCAGCATCCGCCCGAACAGCGTTACGTCGTCGATGGTGGAAAACACGCCCGCGCCGCCTTCCAGCACACTTGGCAGTGAGAATACTCCGTGCAGGTCGTCAAAATGGGGATGCGTGGTCAAACCCGCGTCGGTGCGCTCGTACACAGTGACCAGGCGGTCGCGTTTCTCGTTGGGCACATAAAAATCGCTGTCCGCCATTTGCAGCGGCCCGAACAGAACCTCGGTCATGTATTGGTTAAGGGGTTTGCCGGAAACCACTTCGATGATCGCGCCGAGCACATCTGCCGAGGTGCCGTACTTGAACGCTTCGCCCGGCTGGTGCGCCAGCGGACACCGCCCGATGCGGTTGGCCGCGTCGATGGTGGATAGCGGCTTTTGGTCGATCATTTCCTGCCTGAGCTGCTCATACATCGCGGCCATCGCGCGCTCCGCGGGCTCGGTTTCGCCGGGGTAGGGCAAACCCGACGTCATGGTGAACAGATCGCGCACCTGTACAGGACGTTTTACGGGTTCGGTTTCCGTATCGCTCAGGGCGACCCGCTGGTTTTGGAACCCTTCCAGAAAATCGGATACCGGCGCGATGATATCCAGCTTTCCGCGCTCTATCAGCGTCATGGCGGCGACAGCTGTCATGGGCTTGGAAAGCGAGTACAGGCGGTAGAGGCTATCGCGGGTGACCGGCTTTTGCGCCGCGATATCGGCATAGCCGTGCGTTGTGAACATCGCTTCCTCATCATTGTGCCACAGCAGCACTGCCACACAGGAGGTTTCCCCCTTTGAAACGGCGTCCTCCAGAACCCGTTCTATATCGTGCTTCATTTGCTTCATTCGATTCACACTCCTTTGGGTACTTTGCATGAAGCATATCACCATGGGAATTTCCTGTCAATCACGGTAAAAGCGGCAGGGAATATTGTTTGGAAAATAGAATATATACTGGATACGCTTTAGGAGGTTCTATGGAGCAGCAAACAAGACAATACATCACCGAGGGCGAGAAAATATTCCACCGTGGCAGCGTACGCGCCATCGGCGAGGCGGACGGCGCTTTGCATTTTATCATCGGGACGACGCCCGAGGAGCAGGTGATCCTGTATGCAAACGCCCCGGCAACCTGCAGCTGCGGCGGCGTGGGGGAAAGCGGCTGCGCGCACATCGTGGCGGCGCAGTGCAAGACCGTTGAGGACGGTTCCCTGCAGCGCCTTGTGGACGAACAGAAACTGGCGCTTGGGCAGGAAATGCTCAAAGCGCTCAGCCGCGCCATGCCCGACGGCGAAAGCGTACGGCTGATGGCCGTTGTGCGCTTGTTTGAGGACGGCCGCACGGGGCTTGGGCTGCAGGTGGGGCAGGAGCGGATGTATGCTGTTAAAAACATCTATGAATTCCTCAACTGCCACGCCCAGGGCATTCCGCTGGAGCTGTCACAGAAGTTCACCTACCGCCCGGCACAGATGCGCTTCCTCAAAGAGGAAGAAGCGGTGCTGACCCTGCTGCAAAGCCATTTGCCCCCTAAAACAGACGATGAGGAACCCGTCAATCGGCCCGCCAGCGAAGGCCGGTTCATTATCCTCACGGGCGCTTTTTTACAAAGCGCGATGCGCTTTTTTGAGCGCCACGGATTCTACCTGATGATCGGCGGCGAACGCCGCCAGCAGCAGGGGATCCGCACGGTGGAAATCCCGCTGTGCTTCTCGGTTAAGCTGAACGCTGGCGTGCTGGAGGTACAAACCCAGGGCGCAGAAGATATCCTCCTTGTTACGCCGGACAGCCGCTATGTATATTACGACGGGCTGATCCGCCGCCTGCACAGCGCGCAGGCCCGCATCTGCAAGCTGCTCTGCGAGCACGGGCCGACATTCACCTATCCGGCAGCGGAAGCCGAGGATACGCTGTCGGCGCTTTTACCGGCGCTGTCCATCGTAGGTGAGGTGCTGCCCTCGCAGGAGCTTCAGGACAAGCTGATCAATCAGCCCCTGAAGCCCAGCATTTATGTGGATCTGGTGCGGGGCAACGTGGAAGCCAGGGTGGAGCTGCACTACGGCGATACGGTCATCCATCTGTTCGATACGGAGACGGATCATCGGCAGGAGCTTCCAGACGGCAAGCTGCTGCTTCGCGATGGCCGCGCGGAGACGGAGCTTTTGGATTTCTTTTCCGACGCGGGCTTTGTGGTGCGCCAGGGGCGCATCGTGCTGCGGCGCGCCAAGGATATCCTCGCCTTCTGTACGCAGGGGGTTACGGAGCTGGGTAAGTTTGCCGAAGTGTTCGTGTCCGACGCCTTCCGCAAAATGAAACCCCGCCGCTTCAGCGGCACGGCCTCGTTTCGCATGCAGGGCGGGCGGCTTTTGTTCTCACTGCTGGAGGGGAAAAAGCCGGTCGGTGAGCTGCTGCCTGTGCTCAGGGCCATTGAAGCGCGGCAGCAGTATGTACGCCTGAAGACGGGCGAGTTCCTGGATATTCGCGACATGGCGGCGCTTGCGCCCGTAGCGCAGGAGCTCTTGGAAGCCGCCGCGCTGGATGATCCGCAGGCCGAGCCGGACGCGCGGGAGCTGAACTTCGGCGCGTATCGCGCGGCGTATATGGTAACGATGCTCAAAATGGCGGGCGGCGACACCCATGCGACCGAGGAAGTGCAAAACACCGCCAAAGCCTTCTCCGAGCATTCTGAAACCGCGGAAAGCTTTATCCCCTCGCGGCTGCGCAAGAAGCTCACGCCCTATCAAAAGCGCGGCGCAGGATGGATACTGTCGCTGTTCGAAAGCCGTATGGGCGGCATTCTGGCCGATGAGATGGGGCTTGGGAAAACCGTACAGGTCATCGCTGCGCTATCCGCAGCCAAGAAAAAGACCGGCACGGCGAAAAACCTGATCGTCACCCCAACCTCGCTGATCTACCATTGGCTGGCGGAGTTCAAGCGCTTTGACAGCGACCTGACCATCCGCCTGGTCACCGGTATGCGGGAGGACCGCCGCCGGGAGCTGATGGAGATTGCCAACGATTCGTCTGTGGATGTGGTGTTGACCAGCTATCCGCTGCTCCGGCGCGATATCGAGCTGATGAAGACCATCCCGTTCCGCTTTGCAATTCTGGACGAGGCCCAGTTTGTGAAAAATGCGCAGTCCATCGGCGCGGCGGCGGTCAAGGAGATCGACGCGCAGGTGCGCATCGCGCTCACAGGCACGCCGATGGAAAACCACATGGGCGAGCTGTGGAGCATCTTCGATTTTGTTCTGCCCGGCTATCTGGGCAGGCAGGCGACGTTCCTCAGGCGCTACGGCGGCAGCGAGCACGCCGAGGAGCTGCAGGAGCGCATCAAGCCGTTTATTATGCGCAGACTCAAATCCGAGGTGCTCAAAGACCTGCCCGAAAAGCACGAGCAATCGCTTTACGCCGCGATGACGCCGGAGCAGGAGCGCATCTACAATCAGCTTCTGGAAACCCTGCGTTCCCACGTCGGCGAAGCGCTGGAGTCCGGCTCGCTTCCGCGCGCGCGGATGCAGGTGCTGAGTATACTGCTCAAGCTCCGGCAGGTGTGCTGCCACCCCAAGCTCTTTTTGGAGGATTACGAGGGCACCAGCGGGAAGCTGGAACTGCTGATTCAAACTGTAAAGCAGGCTATCGAGGACAAGCGCAGGCTGCTGATTTTTTCGCAGTTCGTGGGTATGCTGCAAATCATCCGCAAGCGCCTGGGCCGCGAGGGTGTGAAAACCCTGTACCTGGACGGTTCGACCCGGCCTGAACTCCGGCAGGAGCTCTGCGACCGCTTCAATGGCGGCGAGGGGCAGGTGTTTTTGATCAGCCTGAAGGCCGGAGGCACGGGGCTGAACCTGATGGGCGCGGATCTGGTTATCCACTACGACCCGTGGTGGAACCCCGCCGTGGAGGAACAGGCCATCGACCGTGCCCACCGCATCGGCCAGACGCGGGACGTGGACGTCATCCGCATGATCGCCCAGGGTACCATTGAGGAAAAGGTGACCGATCTCTCCAAGCGCAAGCGCGCCGTGTTCGACCGTGTGGTTCTTGCGGGGGAAACCGCGCTGTCCAGCCTGACCGAGGAAGACATCCGCAACCTGTTTTTCTAGGAGGAGCCTTATGTGCGGACGCTATTACATTGATACTGAAGAGGAAAACATCAAGGTTCGCGCCATCCTGACGGAGCTCAACAAGCGCAGGCTTCCGATGTTTGATCAGGTACGCATAGGCGAAATCTTCCCCACGCAGATCGCGCCTGTGATCCTGAGCGAACAGGGCTACGGGCCAACGGTCCGGCCGATGAAATGGGGCTTCCCGCGTGCCGGAGGCGGCGGGGTGGTGATCAACAGCCGCTCCGAGAAGGCGGATGTGACTCCGATGTTCCAAAAAGCCGCGCGGGAACGCCGGTGCCTCATCCCGGCCAGCCACTTCTTTGAATGGCAGCGTGTCAGCGGGAAAAAGACCAAGGATAAGTACGCCTTCCGCCCCGATAGCGATGAACCCTTGATGTACATGGCGGGCTTCTACGGCCAGTTTCTGGGCGGCTTTACAGGCGGCGGATACGACGGGTTTGCCATCCTCACCCGTGCCGCCGATGAGCAGATGTCCCCGTATCACGACCGTATGCCTGTGATACTTTTCGATGAATCGCTCAAGAAAGCCTGGCTGAACCTCAATATCCCGTATGCGGATCTGCTTGCGGCTTTCGAGCCGCCGACGCTTACAATATGGCGGCAGGAGCCCGATCAGAAGCAGCCTGCCTGAGCGAAAATAATACCTGATGAAACAGGATAGATACAGCGCAACCGCTTGACTGGCAAGGCGTGGTTTGCTACGATGCGTATGGCGTTTTGACCGGCGCTGTTTTATCGGCATTCCATATTCATTGGATTGGCTAAAAAATAATGACCTGGGGGGCACGGGGCGTGGGAGAAGTGACTGTGAAGATGTGGGAAATGCCAATCCTGATCAATGGCTTCTCCCTCGTGATTCTCCTGATATTTTATCTGGACAATCAGCAAAGACACCTGGAAAACAAATCGCAGAAATATTTCTTCTTTCAGCATATGGTCGTCAGCAATATTTGCCTGCTGATATTGGATGGCATCACCTGGCTTGTGGTGGGTTCGCCCGGCCTGGCGTTTCGAACCGTCAACGTTTTGGCATCCACGCTGTACTATATCCTCACGCCTCTTCCGTCCTTTTTCTTTTTATGCTTTGCCGACGTTGTGATGAACGTTCCCACGGATCGGCGGGGCAGGCTGATGCAGTGGTATGCCATTCCGGTTGTGATCAATTTCCTGATTGCCGCTGCTTCGCCGTTTACGAACTGGTTTTTCAGGATTGACGCGGCCAACATGTATCACCGGGGCTCGCTGCTGGCGCTGTCGTTTGTTTTGTCGCTTGTTTTGCTGTTTGTCGCTTTGGTCAAGGTCATCCGCCGTTATATAGCGGTGCGCAGCGAGGCCGGCACGCTTTCAAAGAACGTCAAGGAATACCGCTGGATTTTGGGCTATGCCGTGATCCCCATCCTGGGCGGCGCAGTGCAGGCTTTTTTCTACAACGTAACGTATATCTGGAATTTCACGGTCATCGGCCTGTTGATGCTGTACATCAATTATCAGAACGCTGAAATAACCACCGATACGCTCACGGGCCTCTATAACCGCAGGCAGTCCTTTGCATATTTTGAACGCTTCATGCGCGACAGGACACGCGAGAAGCTGAGCATCGCGGTCGTGATGATCGATATCAACAACTTCAAGCACATCAACGACCACTTCGGCCATATGCGGGGTGATGAGGCGATTATCGCCGTCGCGCGGGTGCTGGAAGAGGAGTTTACGTGGGACGACTTCATCTGCCGTTTCGGCGGCGATGAGTTTGTTGTGATCACAAAGCATGGAGAACTCAATATGCTCAATGCCGCACTGGAATCCGTCAACAAGCACCTGGCCGCGCTGCACAACGAGGGGAGATTTCCATACGAGCTGTCCGTCAGCGCGGGGGTGGCGCAGTATTCCCGCAAGTACAAAACCCTGGATGCGCTCATCAAGCAAGCGGATGAAATGATGTTTGACCAGAAAGCCAGGCTGATGCGCAGAGCAAGCGATAAAAAAGCCGAGTAAGCAAACCTCGGGCTGGACAATTGTCTGCCCCTGTGATACGATATACATCGGATGAATGCCCTGCGGACGCAGTAAAGAGAGCCGTTTTATAAGCTGAAAAAACGGCCACGTGGCAAACAGGGTTCCCCGCATCCTACGCATCGGCCAATCCCCGACGGTTTGCCGCCGTTACCGGGCATCAAGCGAGAGCGAGATTCGCTCTAAGTCGGGTGGTACCGCGAAGAATACCTTCGTCCCAACAAGTGTTTGGGGTGGAGGCTTTTTATTTAAGGAGGAGCATATGGGCAAGCAGGATGAAAAGAAGTTTGTGGAGCATATCACGCCCCGCAACGAGGATTTTTCCCAGTGGTACACGGACGTCATTTTGCAGTCGGAGCTGGTGGATTATGCGCCGGTGCGCGGCTGCATGGTCATCCGCCCATACGGCTACGCCATCTGGGAGCGCATCCAGCAGGA
This sequence comes from Candidatus Limiplasma sp., assembly GCA_036759125.1. Taxonomy (GTDB): domain Bacteria; phylum Bacillota; class Clostridia; order Christensenellales; family Aristaeellaceae; genus CAXXOK01. The sequence goes on along the minus strand of DAIOVG010000043.1, from coordinate 2,530 downwards.
GGCGGACAGGCGGTTCAAGGCGACGGGCCATCAAAACGTGTATATGCCCATGCTGATCCCCGAAAGCCTGCTGCTCAAGGAAGCCGAGCATGTGGAGGGCTTTGCGCCCGAAGTGGCCTGGGTTACCCAGGGCGGCAACGAGCCCTTGCAGGAGCGCCTGGCCATTCGCCCCACCAGCGAGACCATTTTCTGCGCTATGTACAGCAAATGGGTCGGCAGCTGGCGCGATCTGCCCATGAAATATAACCAGTGGTGTTCTGTGATGCGCTGGGAAAAGAGCACGCGTCCGTTCCTGCGTACGTCGGAGTTCCTCTGGCAGGAAGGGCACACCATTCACGAAACGCCCGAGGAAGCGCAGGAAGAAACCCTGCAGATGCTCGATGTTTATCAGGACGTGGCCGAAACGGAGCTTGCCATCCCGGTGCTGTGCGGGCGCAAGTCCGACAAGGAAAAGTTTGCCGGGGCGGTGGCGACCTACAGCATGGAAGCCATGATGCAGGACGGCAAAGCCCTGCAAGCGGGCACGACCCACAACTTCGGCACGAACTTTGCGGAGGCCTTTGATATTCAATACCTGAGCCGCGACGGAAAGCTGGAATACGTGCACGAAACCAGCTGGGGCATTTCCACGCGTTTAATCGGCGCGATCATTATGACCCACGGGGACGAGCGCGGCCTGCGCCTGCCGCCCCGCATTGCGCCGATCCAGATTGTGATCGTGCCCATTGCCGCGCACAAGGGCGGCGTGATTGAAAAGTGCGACGAGGTTTTCAAAACGCTGACCGATGCGGGCTTCCGCGTGAAGGTGGACGACCGCGATACGGTATCGCCGGGCTTTAAGTTTAACGACTGGGAGCTCAAGGGTGTGCCTGTCCGGCTGGAAATCGGCCCCCGCGACATTGAAAACGATCAGGCGATGGCCTTCCGCCGCGACACCTGCGAAAAAGCTCCCGTCGCCTTGGGCACGCTTGTGGATGGCATGACAACGCTTCTGGACGATATCCAGAAGGGTCTGTTTGACCAGGCGGAGGCGTTCCGCGACAGCCGAATCAAAGCAGTAACCAACATGGACGAACTTACCGAGGCTGTACAGACCGGCTTTGCCAAGGCCATGTGGTGCGGCGATGTCGCCTGCGAGGACAGGATCAAGCAGGAGACCAACGCCACCAGCCGCAACATGCCCTTTGACCAGGCCCCCATCGGCGATACCTGTGTTTGCTGCGGCAAAGAGGCGAAAAAGCTCATCTATTTCGCCAAAGCGTATTAAATGATGACGCCACGGGTAATCCTTTGGGATTGGAACGGAACGCTGCTGGATGACCTGCGCTATGCCATCGGCGTGCGCAACAGGGTGTTCCCGCGTTTCGGCCTGCCGGGGGTCGCGGATATTCAAACCTACTACGAGCAGTTCACATTTCCGGTGCGGCTGTATTACGAGCGCGCTGGGGTCACGGAAGGAAACTTCGTGCAAGTCGCCAACGCGTGGATGGACGAGTACCTTGCGAACTGCCATACCGTACCGCTGTTTGACGACGCTCTGTTTGCGCTGGATAGCTTTCAGGATGCCGGATGTATGCAGATCGTACTGTCCGCCAGCAAGGAAGACAACCTGAAGCAGCAGCTTGAAAACGCGGGCATCCTCGACCGTTTTGCGGCAGTGCTGGGGCTTTCACACATCTATGCGACGGATAAAACCGATCTCGCCAGGGCATGGCTTTTGGAAACGAACACTGATCCGACCGACTGCGTGCTGCTGGGCGATACCACACACGACGCCGATGTGGCCGATAGCCTTGGTATGGGCTGTGTGCTGATTGCGCGCGGGCACATGAGCCGGAATCGGCTGCTTTTGACCGGGCATCCCGTATGCGACTCCTTAACACAGGCAACAGCGCTGGTGCTTGGCAGGAAACCGGAAACTGTCTGACGAAATTCTTTCTATCACAACTGAAACCCATACGCTCTTTGAACGATAGGAGAGATGCAACGTGGCAAAACCGCTGTTTCAAGGTGCGATTACCGATGTGCATGGCATCCGCGTAGGGCAGGCGCAGGACAAAAAGGCGCTGACGGGCGTTACTGTAGTGCTCTGCGGCGGCGAAGGTGCTGTAATCGGCGCGGATGTGCGCGGCGCGGCTTCCGGCACGCGGGAAATCAGCCTTACCCGCAGCGAGGCGACTGTTGAAAAGGCAAACGCCGTCATGCTGACCGGCGGCAGCGCCTTCGGCCTGGATGCCGCAGGCGGCGTGATGCGCTTTTTGGAGGAAACCGGAACCGGGTACGAGGTCGGCTCGTTTTGCGTGCCGATTGTGCCTGCTGCAGTACTGTTTGACTTGATGGCTGGCGACGGCACCGTGCGGCCGGACGCGGACATGGGCTACGAAGCCTGCAAGACTGCGCACAAAAGCGTGCAGCAGGGCGCGTATGGCGCGGGTACGGGCGCAACCATCGGCAAATTTGTACCGGGTGCAACGCCGGTGTTCGGCGGCACAGGCACAGCCAGCATCACCCTGCCCGACGGCGTGACCAT
>DAIOVG010000042.1:0-17180 GCA_036759125.1 Candidatus Limiplasma sp. | reverse complement strand
CTGATCGACGACATCATCGGCATCATCGCCCTGACAGTCATTGCGTCCACGGCCGACGCGAGTGTGAACATCTTTCTGACGCTTCTCAAAATTCTGCTCTTCTTCGTGTTCGTGGCCATCGCGGGCTACATCTTTTATAAGCTGTTCATCTACTTCAACAAGCGCAACAACCGCGACCTGCGCCGCTACGTGATCCTGAGCTTCGCGTTCTGCCTGCTGATGGCGTTCTCCGCCGAGCATTTCTTCGGCGTTGCGGATATCACCGGCGCGTTTTTCGCGGGCCTGATCATCAGCCATACCGAGCGAACCAAGTACCTCGCCAACCGCTTTTCCACGCTTTCGTATATTCTGCTGTCACCGATCTTCTTTGCAAGTCTGGGCCTGAGCGTAGACCTGGGTCAGGGCTTCTCCGGCCCGGTGCTGGTCTTTTCCATCGCGCTGCTGGTGGTGGCCATCCTGACCAAGGTGGTCGGCTGCGGGCTGGGCGCGCGCCTGTGCGGCTATACCGGCCGTGAGTCGGTGCAAATCGGCGTGGGTATGATGACGCGCGGCGAGGTCGCCCTGATTATCGCCCAAAAGGGCGCCGCGCTGGGACTATTATCCACGGCGTTTTTCGGCCCCATCATCATCATGGTAATCGCCACAGCCGTTATCACCCCGATATTCTTAAAAGTTGCCTTCTGCGAGCCCGGCAAGGGCCCCGGCGGGAAGCTGATGTGCATGCTCCGGCCCAGTCGCAAGCTGGTCGCATCCCCGGACGAGAACCCTTCCTGCGACATCACCCCGCAGGGTTGAACCCATACGCAGATATTGTGCATTGCGCAACCAAAACGGGAAACGTCAAGGACGTTTCCCGTTTTGGCTATTGCCGGCTGCCGTGCACCGCTTATCCCTTGACCGCGCCCAGGGTGATGCCGGTAACGAAATAGCGCTGCAAAATCGGATACAGAATCATAAACGGCAGGATGGCCACGATCACCGCAGCGTTCTGTACGGTGTTTTCCACCGCGCCGCTGTTGGCTGCGGGCAGATCCGATCCCATCATGATGGAGCGCAGCTTCATCTGGAAGTTATACAAGAGCTCCTTGGTAATATACAGCTTGTAATTGGTGTAATCGTTCCAGTACGCCACTGCGTACATCAGGCCGATGGCCGCCAGCGCGGCTTTGCTCAGCGGCAGCACGATGCGCAGGAAGGTTTGCATGGGAGTGCAGCCGTCCAGCGTTGCCGATTCGAACAGGCTGGCCGGGATGCCTTCAAAAAAGTTGCGCATCAGCACCAGGTTATACACGTTAATGGCAGGCAGCAGGATCACAGACCACAGCGTGTTGGTCAGCTCCAGCTTGCGCAGCACAATGTAAGTGGGAATCATTCCGCCCTGGAAGATCATCGTAAATAAAAGGAAGAACGCCAGCAGGTTACGCCCGGGCATCTCCTCCTGAATCAGCACATACGCGCCAAGGGTGGACAGCATCAGGCCGATGAACGTACCCGACACGGTGGTGATGATCGAATTGATCAGCGGGATGTAGAGCGATTTATTGGTGAAGACCGACGTGTATCCCGCAAGCCCGAACTTTTCAGGCAGCAGCTTCATGCCGTACCCCGTGGTTAAGTCCAGCGAATCCACCAGCACCTTCCACAGCGGCAGGAGGATCAGAAAGCAGAACACGAGGAAGAACAGCGCGTTGATTACGCTGAACAGGCTGAACTTTCTTTTAACCGGCCGCTTCTTGATGGCCGCGTCTTGCAACGAAGCAGTTTTCATCCGTGTCTTCCTCCTTTCTATACGATGCCTCTGCCGCGTATACGCCGGCTGGCATAATTGCACGTCAGCACCAGGAACATGCCGACAACCGACTTGAACAAGCCCACGGCCGTGGTGTATCCATAATCGGGGATACCGCCGGAGTTGAAGGTCTGGTAGTAAATGTAGGTTTGCAGCACCTGGGCTCTATCCATCACCGCGTCGTTTTGCAGCACAAACGCGGACTCAAACAAATTCATCACCTTGGCCAGATTCAAAATCAGCACTGTTAAAATGGTGGTCGAAAGCGCGGGCATGGTAATGTGCAGCATTTTCTTCCATCTGCCTGCACCATCGATGGCGGCAGCCTCGTACACGCCGGGATCGATAGCGCTCAGCGCGGCCATGAAGATAACGGTTCCCCAGCCGGTATCCTTCCAGATATTGATCATATAGTACGCGGGCGTCCACCAGTCGGACTTGCCCAGAAAGTAAATCCCCTTGTCGATGATGCCGAACCTGATCAGCAGCTGGTTTAAAAGCCCCGCGGTTGTAGGCGACAACAGCATTTGAAATACCGACGCCGCAACGACCCAGCTGAGGAAATGCGGCAGATAGATGATCGTCTGCGTGAGCTTTTTCATCTTCAGGCTGACCATCTCGTGCAGGAGCAGCGATATGCCCACCGCCATGAAGGTATTGAGCAGGAGCTTGACGATGCTCAGTTCCAGCGTATTGAAGAATGCCGACCAGAAATTCGGCATCGAAAACAGCCGCGTGAAGTTTTTCAGGCCGACAAAAACGGGGTCGCGGATCAGGTTGTATTTGGTAAACGAATACCGGATACCGGCCATTGGCGTATAGTAAAACACGATCACAAAGATCGCAACCGGCACAAACATGAGGTAAAACCACTTGTATTTCAGGATGCGCGTTTTCAGTGATTTTCTGGGAAGCTTCATGTTTGCCGCGGATGTGTCGAGCATGGCGTCCTCCTCATTCAATACCCATTCCCATCGCAAGCGCGATCACGTGACGTTCTGCGCGCCTGTGTTTGGAGCCGGTTACCCACCTGCCCGCCGGAAGGAAACAGCCGTCCCGAAGCTCCGGGACGACCGTTCCTGTTCCGGCAGGCAAGCCACAGCTATGCCTTATACAGAGCCAAAGCTGCCGTGTGCCGCTTAATTCAGCGCGTTAAGCGATGCAACAATGCCTTCGGACCAGGCTTTTCCGCCGTCGGATTCAAACTTGGCCATCGCTTCTTCGTAGGTCATTTCACCCATGGCCACCTTGGCGATCAGCTCGTTTTTGAGCGTGGTCAGGTCGCCGTTGTACATGGTCATCTCATCGGTGGTGGGCACGATGGTCGCCAGCTTGGAGTTGGCGTTGAAGATCGCAGAGGCCTCCTTGGCTTCCGGCTTTACGCTGTCTTCCATGGGATCATAATAGCCCTCTGCAAATGTCGCAAGGGACAGCATCGGGTCGATGTGGTTCTTGGTGTAGGCGGTGCCGGCCTTTTCCAGGTTCTCCAGCATATGGAACTGTCCGGCCTGGTACGGTTTGTCCAGAATGGTCTCTTCCGCCATGCTCCAGTGCGTGCCTTCCACACCGTAGGTCCAAAGCATTTGCATGTCGCCGCCATCGAGCATGGTGTCGATGAAATACTTGAACACGCCTTCGGGGTTTTCACAGGCGGTGGTAATGCACCAGACCGGCGGTACGCGGTCGTAATACGCGCCGACCTCGGCAATGGGCGGCAGGGCGACCAACTCGCCGTCGTGGCCGTTGGCTTCCAGGTTGGTCTTCAGGTTGGTGGCCCAGGTACCGGCCCAGTAGGTGAAGATGCCGGTGGTCTCGTCATAAAACTTGTTGCGGCAGTCCTTGGTGCCGTTGGTCAGCGTCGTGGGGTCGATATAGCCTTTGGCATAGGCATCGGCCAGGCGTTCCAGCGCGCCCTGCATTTCGGGCTGGGTGAAACCGTCAACCCAGGTGCCGTCGGCCAGCTTCACAAAGGACGGGTACGCATCCTGGTAGAAGTTGGGCAAATAGTTCACAAAGGGCGCCTCGCCGCCCACAAAGCCCGCGGCCGCCAGCGCATAGGTGTCGGCAGCTCCGTCGCCGTCGGGATCCTGGTTGACGAACGCGTCGCACACCGCCAGGAACTCGTCATAGGTGGTGGGGGCGGTCAGGCCGACCTTGTCCAGCCAGGCCTGCTTGATATAGGTCAGGCAGCCGTTGCCGCGGGTGGGGGCAAAGCCGTACAGGCTTCCGTCGATCTTCAGGCCGTCAAACACCGTATCGCCGATAAAGCGTCCGGAGTTTTTGGTTTCGCTGTTGTTCCAGGCTTCCGTCATATCCCACAGCACGCCCTCAGCGGCATAGGAGGAATAATAGGTGGAAGACATGATCAGCACGTCGGGCCAGTCGCCCGAGGCGATCTGCTGCTGCATAACGTCGTAATACGCGTCATGGTCAGGCTGAATGATCTCCAGATCAACGCCCGTCAGCTCTTCCCAGCGCGCTTCAAAGGCGTCGCGGCCGTTGGTGGAGGTTACAAGCGTAGCATCGACCATAATGGTGATCTTTTCGGGCTTTACCACCTCGTCGGCGGCAAGGGCGGTGAAGGTGCCCAGGGACGCGAGAATACCCAGCACCAGCGCAAAGGCAAGTAGTTTCTTCATGAATGAACCATCCTTTCTGAATCCAAAATGTATCCCTTTTCATTTTTTACGGCGCCAGACCGGCGCTTTTGAAGTGGTTTGAGTATAGCATCCGCGGTTTCCGGCACGCAAGGAACAGCTTTTTCAGCAAAGATCGTTTCTTACGATGCCGGATAACCGGCATCGCAAATATTGTTCCCTGCGATACGCGCATCCCTTGCGGCACAAGCGCTTGCCGGGCGTTTGCGTCAATGCCCGCTGACAGGCGCCGACAAGAAACGCCCTCTCCCATGCCCTGCCGCATGGATCGGATGTGCGTTTGGCGCGCTTGCAGGCAGCGACAGCCTCGTTTGCTCCGTGTCTGCGTTATAGGTCGGACGGCGCCTGAAACCCCTCCGTATGGCTCCGCCGGACGCGCTGACTGGCCGCGCTTGCGAAAACAGTCCGCTTTGCATATAATTGAAAAACCATCAATAGCCGCATCGACTGCGCTATACCCAATTCCTGCGGGAGGTATACGTGAAAGTATTGACACGCAAGCAGACCGTCCCTGCGGATGTCCGGCCGGCATCCGTCGCCCGAATCGCGCTGTCCTATTGCGTGTTTCTGCTGCTCTGCCTTGCGCTGGGTCTCGGGCTATACCTGTCGATGAACAAAAGCGCGCGCGACGACTTCTGGAATCACCACGGCGCGCTCCTTGGCAACAGCGTAATCACCATGGACCACTACCTGGCGACGGTGGACAGCTATACCCGGCAGCTGACCAACGATTCCACATTTATCCGCTTTTCCAATATGGACGACCTGATGGAACAGGGGTATATCACCACCGCCTATTCCATGATGCGGGCCTTCACCTCACGCGCCTTCAGCCTGGCCAACGTGCCGATCACCGAAACCCACGTATACCTGAAAAACACAGGATATGTCATCTCCGCCAGCCAGTTCACCGAGGTGCGGCAGTTTTATATGGATTACAACAGCTGGCAGCGCTCGCAATACCAGAATTGGCTAAACCTGCTGGCCTCCGCCACGGCCACGGAGCAGAATTACGACACCTCGGTCATTTACGGAATACCCGGACAGTTTACGCTGATCCGCAATATTGACGATTTGTTTTCCAAAAGCGTTCCGGCGATCATCTGGTTTGACTGGGATATCGCCGCGCTGCAAAAGCAGTTCACAGGCTATGTACAAAGCGACTCCGTCATGTTGGTCGCCGTCAGCCCGGAAAACCAAATCCAGCTGATCTTGCAGGGCAAGAACGCCGACGCGCAAAGCCTGGCAGACCTTAAGGCCTTCGCCCTGGCGATGAAGACGGGCGACACCCTGGGCGACTACCACATCCTGCACAGCGTGTCATCCCGCAATTCCTGGCGCTACTGCCTTGCGATTCCAAGGGCCTTGTGCGCACAGACGCTCCAAGGCGCAGACACGATCTTTTTCATACTGTTCTCCGTGGTCCTGCTTGGCGGCATCGTGATTATCGTACTGCAGGTGCGCCATTACGTTCAGCCAATACGCCAGCTCGGCTCCAAGCTTGCGCAGGCGCAGGATATCCGCGCGCAGCTGGAAACCGAGCTAGATTCCTACAAGCCCTTCCTGTATTCGTCCTATCTGCGGCGGGTGCTGTCGGGCCATATCGCGTCGGAAACCGAGTTTGGCTACATCATGGATTTCCTGGGTATCAACGCCCAGGACCTGCGCTATATGGTGCTATACTGCTGCGCGTATACGCAGGACGAGCGCGACCCGGACGGCCAAACCATGGCTCGAATCCTCACCGACAAGATCGTCGCCAGGTGCCAGACCAATTACCCCGCCTACACCTACATAACGCTGGACAACCATTTTGTCACCCTGGTCACCTACGGCCCCAAAACCGCCGATCCGCTGATGGATTTGCAAACCCGTGTGGTGAAGCTGCACGACGAGCTTCTCGCGCAGTACGGCATCTGGTTTTATGCGGGCGTGGGCACGCTGTGCACCCATCCCCTTACCCTGTGGGAAAGCTACGAGCAGGCTCGCGTCGCATCGCGCTATGCCGCAAAAAACCATGTGTTCCTGCCGTATGAACTGATCGGCAAGAACAGCACGGGCGTATTCTATCCCATTGAAATCTCCGTGAAGCTCCTGCATTTCATCACCACCGGCAACCGCCAGCAGGTTGCCGAGATGTTCGCGCTGATTTACAGAGAAAACTTTGTGGAGCGCTCCCTGCCCCTGAATATGCTCAATTATCTGCTGTCGGACATCCGCAACACGCTGATGCGCGCGCGTTTTTCCATCACGGCGGAGCAGCACGCAGACGATCCGACGCTGCGCCAGATCGACGAGCATCTGGCCCAGCAGGCAACCCTTCCCCTGTGCGAAAGTGCCGCCCTGGCCCTGTGCGGCTTCTTCGCTGAGGCGGCCAAGCCATCCAACCCCATCCCCGAGATCAAGGATTATCTGGAGAAGAATTACAGTGATCCGTCCATCTGCCTGAGCATGCTGTCTCATCAGTTCCACATTTCGGAAAGCTACCTGTCGCACAAGTTCAAGGAAAAGGCCGGGGAAAACCTATCCGCCTATCTGGAGACACTGCGCCTCAACGAGGCCGCCAAGCGGCTGATGTACCCCGAGCGTTACCCAAAGCGGCAGCGGCTGAACATCAACTCGCTATACATGGAGGTCGGGTACAACAATGCGGTCACATTCCGCCGCGCGTTCAAAAAGCGCTTCGGCATCACCCCCAGCGAGATGCGCGCCGGGGCCAAGGCAAAAAAACCCTGATACAACCTATTGATGAGGGAGATTGAGATGGACAAAACGTTTTTCCGGGATTTCCAGTGGATGAACGAAAGCAAGGCGCGTTTTACAGACGACGCGCTGGTGCTGTACGCGCCGGAGCAGAGCGATTATTTCTTTGGCCGTTATGTGGAAGCCGACCCGCTGCACACGCCAGGCATCAGCTGCAGAGCGCCATTTTACTACACCAGGGTCACCGGCGATTTCGTGCTGCGCGCGCAGGTCAGCCATGATTTCCTGTATACCTTTGATGCGTCGTCCATCATGGTGATGCACAGCCTGCTCGTATGGGCCAAGGCTTGCTTTGAAAAAACAGATTTCGGGACACACGCCGCCGTCAGCGTGGTAACCAACCACGTATCCGACGACGCCAACGGCTGCAACATCGCAGGCAATACACTGTGGATGCAGGTGGCGCGGGCAGGCAACCACTTCGCCTTCCATTACGCACAGGACGGCGAGAATTTCTATATGATGCGAACCTTTTATTTGCCGGCCGCGCCGGAGATCATGGTCGGCTTCGTACCGCAGTCGCCCGTCGGCAAAGGCGGAGAGCGCTTCTATCGGAACATATCCCTGACGCATAAAACCGTGAAAGATTTACGGGCAGGCGAATAGTTCAGGCCATGAAAGCCCGGCCGGACATCGTTCCCGCGTAGCGCTCGGTCAGCGGGTTGCGCACAGATTTCATCTGCACCGTGACGCTGTCCCCCGCGAAGCTCAAAACCATATCCAGCCCGCAGGGTGCGTCGCCGGTCAGGTGGCACTGCAGGCGCAGCACGCCCGGCGCAATCCAGCCCGCCGATGTAATGCACGGTTCCTGGGTGCCGGGAAACACGGACGTTGCCCAGCCGCCCATAGCAAACGGCAGCGTGCAGCGGCCGGACGCGTTCTCCCAGACCAGCTCGCCGTCTTTCAGGCACAGATAGCTGAACCCCGCCGGGTTTTCCGAAAATACATATTCCCGGTCGAACGGCGCGGCAAAACGGGCGTTGCCTGGAACGGGAACCATGGCAAGCGCGTCTGTTTTTTCCGCGAGCGCGTCCCGTTGGCTCTGCGTAGGCTCTGCGCCGCCCAAAAGCGCCGGGTATACCGTTTCAAAGAAAATGTCGAATATCTTCTGCACGCCGCCAGGATCGAGCTGGGTATCGGCGGTCGTACAGAAGACCGTATGGAGCTCCGGCAAAATCACCGCCAGCTGCCCGCCCATGCCGTACATGGCATAGCCGCCCAGCCGCACACGCCAGAACTGGTAACCGTAGCCGTAGCGCTCCTCCGCCCTGCTCTGCAGCGGGGTATCAATCTGCTTTTTCACCGCTTCTGTGAGGTAGCCCTCCAGCGGCGTGCCCGCGCCGCCGCCCAGGCAGAACAGCGCGGTTTTGGTCAGATCGCGCAGGGTCATAATCAGTCCCGTTCCGCCCTGGCTGACGCCCACAGGGTCCGCAAGCCAGCGCTTCTCATCCGCCGCGCCGATGCCATCAAACAGCCGCGTTTGCAGAAAATCCAGAAGCGGCATGCCTGACAGCCGTTCCGCCAGCGCCGCCAGCGTGTGGGATGCCGAGGTATCGTAATGGAATACCGTACCCGGCTCGTGCGTGGGCGGCACGGTGAAAAACGTCCGTGTCCAGTCGGGCTGGTTCACCTGCTTATAGGTGGTCACGCTGTGGCAGGTCGCCATGCGCAGCATATCGCGCAGGGTCAGGCGGCGCAGCGGACCGGGAACCGTATCGGGCAGCATATCCTGGAAATAATCGCAGATTGAATCCGTTAGCTTCAGCTTGCCGTCGGCTTCCAAAATTCCAATCGCCAGCGATGTCATGCTTTTGGACACCGAAAACATGCGGTGCGGCACCGCTTCGCGCATCGGCGCCCAGGTGCCCGCCGCGAGCGTTTCGCCGTCTTGCGTCAGCGTGAACCCGTGCATGCGGACGCCCTCGGCGTCCAGCCTGTCAAGCATCCGGATCACCGCAGCGGCCGATGTCAGCGTTGCCATTCTCATCCCGCCTTTCCATGCGGTCGCATACTAATTCGGTTCCCAGGCGTCATCCCCGCATAGAACGGCTTCCCTGGTATACAGGTGCCCGTCTTCCAGCCTTCCGCCGCCCGGATGCCGCGCGGGCGTCCAGGTATCGGCGGTTTCACACAGGCCTTCCCACACGGGGCGAAAGGGCGTTTCCCAGTCCAGCCATCCCGCCGGATGTACGCTGATGCCCATCACACAATGCAAAAACGCCGCGCGGCCAAAGGGGCGCCAGGGCCGGCCGAGGTAAACCGTCGCGGGTTCGCAGTCGCCGTCGATCGTACAGCGGTGAAACACAAATCCGAAGCGCTGCCCTTGGGGGGTGTTGGGCGCGGCGATCATCGCGTTGACGGCTTCTCCCTGCGAAACACACCGCAGGGTACAGCGTTCAAACCAGGCGGCATAGCTGCCGAAAATAAAATCCGTATTTCCCTGAATGAGGCAATTTAACAGGTATGCCCGCCTGCCATTGGGGTACGCGTCGCATACCGTGCCGGTTTCCGGCCCGATCAAAAGCGTATCCTGATGCGCCAGCAGCCTGCAGCGCCTCACCGCGCAGCGGTCACCCGCGATATACAGCGCCACAGCCTGGCCTACCTGTTTGCCCGGCCCAGCATCGTTCTCAACGGTCAGATTCTCAAGTGTGATATCTCCCGCGCTCACGCGCACCGTTGCCGTGCGGAAGGTGGTCAGCGGCTGGCCGTTTTCATCCAGAAGGTTGGCCGAGTCATTCAGCACGATTCTGGCCTCGCCCGTTTGCGGCCCGGCAATGCGCATCCCCGGTATATCCAGCACCAGCTTTTCCCTGTAGATACCGCAAGCAAGCGAAACTACAGCGCTTTCGTCGCGGCGCGCTCTGGCCGCGTCCAGCGCCGCCTGCACTGTGGGAAACACTTTGGGGTTACCCGCCTCTACCTTGTACTGCATAACTGCCGCGCCCGCCCTTTTATACAGTCAGCAGCGCTTCGTTGTTTTTGAGCAGCTTTGTCAAGGGCGGCCCCCAGCCGGTCAGCTCAACGCCCAGGACCTCCAGCTGCTCGGTTACACCCAGCTGCCGCGCGCAGGCCACGCAGGCGGTGAAGGCGACGCCCTCATGCATGGCCAGCTTGATGGCCTCGCGCACCTGCTCGTTGCTTGCTGCCAGCAGATCCGCCGAACCCCAGATGATGACGACCACCTTGTCCCACAGGTGATAGGCCATGCAGCGGGTTGCGTACATCAGCACCATGTGCAGCGAGGTTTCCACCTCGCCGGTCGTCCACAGGATGTGCAGGGTGTTTTTTTCGTCCATGGCGAATTCCTCCGTTTCAGTCCGATCCGGGAGACGCTAGATCGCCAGATCGCCCGGCCTGTAGCCCTCGGGCAGCGGTTCATCTTCCAAAAACGCAAACGCGTCGTCCTGCAAAACGGGCAGGAACGCCCAGAACGGATAGCGCGAAAACTCGCAGGCATAGGCGCTTGCGCCAAACCACCCGCCCTCCTTGCCGCGCAGGTTCAGGTCGCGGGCGAACTTGGTATCGTTGGAGCAATCGTGCACGACAGCCTCCCCGCCCTCCTCCGCCGCGGTTTTCATCAGCTTCAACGTCAGCTCCCGGCTCCAGATTGGCGAAATGTAGCCGTGGCGGGAGATGTACAAGTTTTCCCCGTCGTAATTGCCGATGTTGTTCATATTCAGGTGGAGCTCCGCGCAGTTGATAAAATCAATCCCCGTTTTTAGAATCGCCTGCCGCTTTGCCATGAAGGCCTCGTAAAATTCCGGCGTCATGGGCGTTTCGATGCCCACCTGGCCGATATACCGCTTGGCAATGCGCATGGTTTTGATCACCGCATCGGCGCAGCGGGACGCGCCCAGGTTAAAGCGCAGCTCGTCAAGCCCCGCCTCGCCCAGCGCCTTCAGCTGCTCCTCCGTAGCCAGGGTGCCGTTGGTGTACAGGTGCTGGTGCACCCCGGCCGCGTGGAACTTGCGCACGACGGGGTAATATTTCTCAATCTCCATAAACGGCTCCAGATACACGTAGGAAATCCCGGTGGGCTTTTGCTGCACAGACAATAACAGATCGATATCCGCGTCGTAAAAGCGCGTGCCTCCGATCTCCCACATGCCCTCGCCGATGGGCGGGATGTGGTCCAGCTCGCCGTAATCGTAACAGAATTTACAGCTTAAGTTGCACTTGTTGGTTTTGCGGATGGCGCTCAACCCCGTGCCCAGCAGGCAGGAGCGGCAGCCCGATGGAAACCGCTCGTCCCCGCCCACATACAGCGTTCTGTTTGCCAGCGTTTTCAGCCCCGGGATTTCCGCCTTGAGCGCTTCCCGGCGCGCGTTTACCGCCGCCTCAATTTGCGCAAAGACCGCAAATACGATTTCCATCTGCTTTGGCGGCAGCTCTTCTTCCTCCGGCAGGGACGCAAAAAACGAAAACCACGAAAGCGCGTCCTGTTTTGATATCTTCATGCCAACTCTCCTCGTTGCGGCGCGCGCAGGCTTGCCCACGCCAATGGACCCATTATATACATCCGCCGGGAAACAGCAAGCGGCGCCGGAGCTTTCGCGGCATGAGAACCCTGGTTTACCCTGGAAACGCAAGCGCGATCTCCACCGCGGCCTGCAGCATGGCCCCAGAGCCCTTCGGATCGTTGCATACGATGGGCTCGGACATGTAATAGGCAAAGCTGCCGTCGCGCTGCGCCACGTTGCCAAGCCCCGCCACCTGGCAGCATTTGCACACGATGGCGTCGCCCTTGTAGACCTCGATAAACTGGTCCACCGCACCCTGCCAGGCGGCGCGGAGCTCCTGCTCGCCGATCCGGTCGCAGTACCCAAGCCGTTTTGCCTTGGCCGTGGCATAGATAAACTGCGCCGAGCAGGAGCTTTCGGCATAGTTGCCGGGGCGGTCGGGCGCATCCATCACCTGCAGCCACACGCCGGTGCGCGGGTCGCGCGCGCGCCATACGGCCTGCAGCAGATCGCACAGGAGCATGACCAGGCGGTGATGCTCAATCGTATCCTCCGGCAACAGCTCCAGCGTATCCACCACCGCGCAGGCGTACCAGCCAACCGCGCGGCCCCATACGTGCGGCGAGCAGCCCGTTTCCCTGTCCGCCCAGGGCTGGATATGTGCCGCGTCCCACGCGTGGAGCGAGAGCCCGGTGGGTTTGTGCAGGGTCTTTTCCCGGATCAGCAGGAACTGCCTGGCGATGTCCGGGTACCAGTCCGGATGACCCAGCAGCGTTGCACACTCGGCATAGAACGGCGCGCACATGTACAGCCCGTCCAGCCACATCTGGTTTTCGTAGATCTTTTTATGCCAGAAACCACCCTCAGGCGTGCGCGGCTGCTTGAGCACCTGATCCAGCAGCATGTCCGCCGCTGTGCGGTAGCGCGCATCCCCTGTCTTTTTCCACAGGTATAAAAGGAGCTTGCCGTTATTGATGTAATCCAGGTTGTATTCCTCGCGGAAATAATCGCGGATCTCCGTGCCGTCGGCATTGAGGAACGAGTCCACACCGCGCTTGATGTACGTAAAGTACTTCTCGTCACCCGTCAGCTCGTACAGCGCCGCCATGCCCTTCCACACCACACCGTAATCGTAGCTCCAGCGCCGGTCCAGCAGCGGGTAGATGTGCATCAGCCCGTCGGCGATGCGAACATGCCAGTTGTCAAACGCCTGTTTCATTGCCTGTCCTCCCCATTGCTCAGCCAAACGCTGCTGTCAGCGTCCAGCACGGTTCCCCTCTGGCCTTCCACACGCAGGCCGCGGATGTCGATATCCTCGCCGTTGCGCAGGTACAGCCCCGCCGCTTCCATGTCGTCCAGGTCGTCCATCATAGCGGGCTTGCCCGGGCTGCCCGGAATCATCTCCACCGTGCAGTCCGCGATGCGCACACGCCGCACCGGGCTTTCCGGCAGGCCGTAGAGAAAGCCTGCGCAGGCCGTGGCTCCACGCACGGTGACTTGTTCCATACTGATATCCGATAGCTGCGGCGTGCCGCCGCCGACAGGATGGGGAGCCTTGTCCCGCACAAAGGGGAGCTTGCCGCCCTTGCCGCAGAAGTAATACATATTGAACACGAAGGGGCAGAGCACGTCCCGCATTTCGATATTGCGAAAGCTCAGCCGCTGCGCCGCGCCGCCGCGCCCGCGCCGGGTTTTCAGGCGTATACCCCGGTCCGTACCGATGAATACGCAGTTCTCCACCCGCACGTCCCGCACCCCGCCGGACATTTCACTGCCGATCACCACGCCGCCGTGCCCGTGCAGCATGCGGCAGCGCTCAACCACAATGTGCTCGCAGGCGCGCTTTTTGGGCGTGTCCTCGGTGCCCGCCTTGATGGCGATACAATCGTCCCCCACGTCGATCAGGCAATCGGCGATGCGCACGTTGCTTGAGCTATTGGGGTTGATACCGTCGGTATTGGGAGAGTCGGCGGGGTTATATATGCGTAGGTTTGTGATTGCAACGTCGTCGCAGTACAGGGGATGCACCGTCCAGCAGGGGGAGTTTTGCAGGGTGACGCCGTCCATCCGCACGTTTGCGCAGTTCTGGAAGCATACCAGAAACGGACGCGGATGTTTGAGCGCGCCGCTTTTAAGCGCCTCCCACCATTTCCCCCCGCTGCCGTCCAGGGTTCCCGCGCCGGTAATACCCACGTTCTGTGCGTCCAGCGCGTACAGGCAGGGCATGTACGCCTTGCCGGGAATGCCTTCAAACTCCATATCCACCAGGGGAAACAGCGCTTCGTCGTCGGTGAATACGATCTGCGCGCCCTGCTCCAGATGCAGGGTGATACCGGAATACAGCCGGATCGGCGCGGAAAGGTAGCGCCCCTGCGGAACCGTCAGCGTACCGCCGCCCTGTGATACAAGCGCATTCATCGCCGCACGGAATGCCCCGGTCCAAAGTCCGTCTGCCGCCAAATGGCCGTATTCTGTCAAGCTCGCCATGGATCGCTCCTTTGGCCTATGCCAGCCGCATGATATTTTTCTCTCCGCATTATACACGATACGCCCTAAAACGCCAAACAGTGACAAGGTTTTGCAATACGATTCACATCATGTCGGCCGGCTAACGGGCACCGCGCATTACGGCGAAGCGTGGTGCCATCTGCCCATACCGGAACACGCCTCACGGCTTTGCGCGGTTCCTTTTTCGAAAATCCTGTGCTACAATAGGTTTCATTGACACACAGAAGGGGAGGCGAGTCCGTGACCGCATTGTTTTTCACCGCGCTGGCCGTCGGGTTTTCAGGCGCGATGATGCCCGGCTCGCTTCTGACCTATACCATCCGCCAGTCGCTCAAGGAAGGCCCCAAGGTGGGCTTTATCGTGATCGTCGGGCACGCGCTGTTGGAGCTTGCGCTCATCATCGGCATCTTCCTGGGGCTGGACATGGTGCTCAGATCCGACGCCGCACAAATCACCATCGGCCTGATCGGCGGCATCCTGCTGTGCTATATCGGCGCGGATATGATCGTCAAGGCCGCGCGCGGCAAGGTGAGCGTCGATATGGACGCCCAGACCAAGAGCTCCGACCGCATCATGCTGTCCGGAGCGCTGCTCAGCATGGCAAACCCCTATTTTCTGCTCTGGTGGGCGGTGATCGGACTGGGCTTCCTCACCCAGGCCTACCGCGATTTCGCCGTATGGGGCGTAGCCGTTTATTTCGCCGGACACATCACGGCGGATTTTGCCTGGTACGGGCTGATCTCCACGGTCGTGGGCACGACGCGCAAATTCATCAAGCAAAAGCCCTACCGCATCATCATTATGGTACTGGGCGGGCTGCTGATCTTCTTCGGCGCGCGGTTCCTGATCGACGCGCTGGGGAAGCTGTTCTAATTTTTTCATCCCTCGCAACCCCCACGGGGCCGCCCAGGCGGCTCCGTTTTTTCGCGTTGCACCCTGCGGCATACGACAGTTGGATGCCCCAAACGTATGGTTCATGCGGTATCCTTTGACACCGCGCTTTCGCCTGTGGCATGCTATATCGGTACCATATGAGGAGGTTTTCCCGCATGACCCATCGATTCGGAGTTCTTCTTGCCCTGCTGCTATCCATCCTGCTGCTGATCGGCGTTCAGGCGGACGCGCCTGGCTCGTCTGTCGGCATCATCGGCGGGGCGGACGGCCCCACGGCGATCTATATCAGCACAGATGTACCGGGCAATACAGCCTGCGCCACCTGCAACGGCACCGGCGTTGTATCGGGCGACCAGGACGCGCTTGTCTCCTGCCCCGTTTGCGGGGGCGACGGCCTTGTGTCCGAAACACAGCCCTGACCGCCCTGCGGCCACACCGTGCCTCAGCGCTGTCCGGGGCGCATCATTCTCATACAATCCTAATGTAGCAAGTCTTGACAACAGAACAGGGCATCCCTATAATTACTCTATCAGATATAGTAATCTGATAGAGTACTTTTGGATGGGCGGTGAGGGCATGGCGATCTCGGCGGACCTGATCCGCGGGCATCTGGACGCGATCATCCTGCGCCTGCTCATCGAAAAGGACCGGTACGGGTATGAGCTGATCAAGGAGATCAGCCGCCGCACGGGGGGCCGCCTGGACATTAAGGAAGCGACGCTTTACGCGGCGATCCAGCGGCTGGAGCGCAACCACTGCATCGTATCCTACTCCGGGCAGATTACCCACGGCCGCGCCCGCAAGTACTACCGCCCCACGCCCGCGGGCAAGGCGTATTACCGTGAAAAACAGCTGGAATGGCTTGAAACCAAAGATGTTATCGACGGAGTATTGGAGGAAGAACGGGATGAGAATCAGACAGCACATTGAGGAAATGTTTCAGGGCGTCCCCGACAGCGAGGAGAAGCAAAGCCTCCTCGATGAAATGATCGCCGACGCCGAGGAAAAGGCCGCCGACCTGATGGCCGACGGCAAAACCGAGGAGGACGCCGTAAACAAAGCGCTGGTAGAGCTTGGCGACCTTTCGGAAATCAAGCTTTCGCTGATGGGCGCGTCTCCGCGCGTATCCGGCACCCAGCGCAAAAACCTGAATAACCTCTTGTATTCAGTGGCCGGCAGCGCGCTGATCATCGCGCTGATGATGTTCATCAACCTGTATTACTCGCCATGGACCATCTGGTTTGTGTACCCGGCCTTCGGGGTGATCTGGTGGCCGCTGTCGATGCTTTTATACTATCTCAACCATAAGGAAGGTGGCCGGAAATGAAACGATCCCTGCAAACCGCGCTGACCATATCGGGCATGATCATCGTATCGGTGATCCTCTTAAACCGCTTTACCACGCCGTTTCCGTGGAGCATATACCCGATCTTCGGCATTCTGTGGTGGCCGCTGAGCGTATACTTTTATGGGCGGCACGAGCCCCTGCACTTCGCCGTGTACGGCACGGGGCTGCTGTTTCTGCTGTTTTTGCTCACATACCTGTTTGCCAGCCCCGGCGCGCACCTGTGGTTTATCTACCCGATGCTGGGCGTGTTCTGGTGGCCGCTGGGCGTGTGGGGATCCATGGTGGGCGCGCGTCGCTTTTCGGTGACCGGCGCGACCTATGTGGTGCTGATGCTGGTGCTCATCAACCTGTTGACCTCGCCGGGCTATTGGTGGTGGATGTACCCCAGCTTCTTTGTGCTGTGGTGGCCGCTGGGCGTTTATCTGCACCAGCGAGGCCGTGAAGAAGGTGAAACCCAATGAGCAAAGCGCTTCGCACGGCGCTGGTCTACTCGCTGACGATTGTCGCGATGGTCGTGACCGTCAACCTGCTGACCTCGCCCGGTTTCCTGTGGTGCCTTTTCCCGGTATTCGGTGTGCTGTGGTGGCCGCTGAGCGCGTATTTCGCCGATAAGCACAGGCCGCTTGCCTTTTCCCTGTGCGGCACGGCGCTGCTCACCGGGCTGTTTCTAGGCACCTACCTGCTCGCAAGCCCCGGCGCGCACCCGTGGTTTCTATATCCGCTGCTTGGCGTGGTCTGGTGGCCCCTGTCCGTCTGGG
>DAIOVG010000041.1:0-17656 GCA_036759125.1 Candidatus Limiplasma sp. | reverse complement strand
GCGAACAGGTGAACGGCGCCAAGACCGATACAAACAACCATGACCGGCATGGCGTTCTTCACCGGATCGAACACCGACGGGAACGGATTGAAGCCAAACCACGAGTTGTACATCGCACCCCAGAACAGCGAGGCGATGCCCGCAGCCATCAGGATCCACATCAGCCGCTTGGTGCCGGGTGCGGGCTTGCGTGCAATGATCAGGATGGGAATGATCAGCGCCATCATCAGGCCGTATCCCGCATCGGAGATCATCATCCCCATGAAGTTGACGAAGAACGGCATCATGATGGTGGTCGGATCAAAGCTGCCGGACTTGGGCAGCGCAAATCCCGATACAATGGACTCAAACGGAGCTGTGATCTTGGGATTGTGCAGTAGTACTGGCGGTTCCTCACCCTCGAGCGGATCGTAAAACTCCAGCGCGACGGTCGGTGAAACCTTGCGAAGGGCCGCTTCCGCCTTCTGCGCCATCGGCGCGGGAATCCAGCCCTGCAGGAAAAATGTCTTTTCCGATTCGGTCATCTGTTTGGCGGCCAGCAGGCGATCCCGCCGGGATGCGAGCAAGTCGTACAGCTTGCGCAGGGTATCCATCTGGTCGGCCAGCGCTTCAATTTGCTTGTTGGTCTGCGCACGCTGGGTTTCCACGTCGGCTTGTTCCTTGTCCAGCGCAGCGATGCGCTCGGCGGCCGTTACATACACATCCCGCAGGTTGATCTGCGCAAAGCCGAGCTCCTTGAGCCTGGAAAGCGCTGCATCCTTGCAGGATTTATGGAATATCAGGTACACGCAGGCCAGGTCGCGCTGCTGGGATACCTCTTGCAGATAGCAAAGATCTCCGGGGTTCTCCTCGGCAAGCCACTTGTCCAGGGCTTCCTTGGGAACGGTGCCGATCATCTGTACGGTTGTTTTGGTATCGTGCACCGTATGCAGTGGCACATCCAGGTTGGTCCAGGGTAAAAGCTGCTCTCTGGCCGCGTCGATGCGCGCGCTCTGGCCGCGCAGGTCGCCTGCCTTGCGTTCAAAGCCTTCCAGCATTTGAATGGTCGACATCATCGAGGGCAGCTTCTGCAGCGTTTCCTCCGCCTCGTGCTCATCAATGGCGGGCTTATCGCTTAAAAACGGCTGCTTTGTTTTATCATAGCGGTGGAGCTTGCTGATCGCCCATTCGATGCGCGTCAGGGTATCCTCCAGAGAGGGCAATTCCTTCTCCGCCTGTGCGGGGCTGAAGGTATTCTCGCCGGTTTCCTGCGGCGTGATCTGGAAGCTATGGAGTTTTTGCAAAGCGCGCAGCAAGGCATGCTTGTCGCGCTGGAGTGCAAGCATGTCCACATGCTTCATCTCAACGATCGCCATCGCTCCAGATCCTTTCAAAAATCATTTCCGCCGCTTTGTCCAGGTTTTTGCGCGCGGCAGCCAGGCTTTCTTCCTGAGCGGAAAGCACCTGCGGACGATTGTCCTCTATGCTTTTTTCAACGGCCTTGCGCTTTTTCTCCAGAATTTCCTGATACTGCTGACGGTTGGACAGCGAAGCCTTGCGCTCCTCAGCCTTGATTTCGGCCTCGGTTTCCTTGATCAGCTCACGCGCTTTTTGCTGCGCAGCCTGCAGGGTTTGATCCGCCTTCTCCTCCGCCTGCTGTACCCAGAGAAACAGTTCCTGTGCCATAGTATCTCCTTTACGGCCGCTGTTATTTCGTTCCAAAAAGCCTGTCGCCCGCGTCGCCCAGGCCGGGAACGATATATCCGTGATCGTTGAGATGATCGTCGCAGGCTGCAATATACACGTCCACGTCATCATGGTCCTTCTGGATGCGTGCAATGCCCTCAGGCGCCGCAATCAGGCAGACCAGGTGGATATTCTTGCAATTGCGCTGCTTTAAAAATGTAATCGCCGCCGAGGCGCTGCCGCCCGTTGCCAGCATCGGGTCGAGGATGAACAGCTCGCGCTCCTCGCTGTCTACGGGAAGCTTGCAGTAGTACTCCACCGGCTCCAGGGTTTCCGGGTCGCGGTACAGGCCGATGTGGCCGACGCGCGCTGTGGGAATCAGCTTCAGGATGCCCTCCACCATGCCAAGGCCCGCGCGGAGAATGGGGATGATGCCGATTTTGTGCCCGGAAAGCATTTTTGTTTTCATCGGGCAGATCGGGGTTTCCACTTCGACTTCCTCGGTGGGAAGGTTGCGCGTTACCTCGAACACCATCAGCATGGAGATTTCTTCCAGCAGCTCGCGAAACTCTTTCGCGCCTGTATTTTTATCGCGCATGATGGCCAGCTTATGCTGGATCAGCGGATGATCGAAGATATGGATTTTCGCCAAAGTAGGTCCCCCTTCGAGCAATATTGACATTCGGATTGGAGACTTTCATCTCATACTTGTCTATTCTACCGCATAAAAAAACCGTTGGCAATACAAACGCCACGGTCTTTGCTGTATTTCGTTGGTATTCATTTGGTGTATACCTGACTGAACCATTCTGGCATAAGCGCTTGGCTACTCCTTCCCGTCCGCAAAAATGATATCGTCTCTCAGGCGGTAGAGGGTCGCGCCGCGGCTTGGGTGGCAGAAGGCATCCACAAACCAGTCGATGTTTTTTTCGGCGTTGAACTGCACCAGTCCGTAGCGAATGCCGTCTCGTTTCTCGCCCTTCATGTTGGAGTCCGTCCAGTGTACCGTTTGGAACTCCGGGTCGTAGTTTTCGATGAAGATCAAACTGTGCGCGCCAACGCCGTAATAATAATCGGCCGACATTTGAAAATAGTCGCCGCGCATTACCTGCATCATCAATTCTCTGGCGATTTCCCTGTTATCCTCCATCGACAACTCGTCGTTATAGCGGAACTCCGCCGCTGCATAAAACGGATTGCCCTGCGATGCCGCGACTTCCTCCCACACCTGCCCGTAGGCGAAATCCACGCATTCGTCCGGAGGCAGATTGTTGGGAATTCTCAGTTCCGTATCAGGATATGCGGCCATGCGATAGCGATCCGCGTTCTGGTTGAACAGGTATACCGTGAAATTTTTGCATACATAAATATCGCCGGAATACTGCGCGCGCTGCAGCCTGCCGTTTGTTTTCTCATACTGGCTCTGCGCCGTATTGATAATATCGTCAATCAGCGCATCCCTGGCCTGCTGATCGGCTGCGGCAACCCCCGCTCCCGACCACAGCAGTAAAGACACCGCAAGGATTCCGGCGGCGGTCAGTATTCTCTTCAATCGTCGCATATCAATACTCCAGATCTTCAAAACGCCTGCAAATGCAGTATTTGGATATTGCGCTGCTCTGCGCGCTGTGTACGTAGGTGCACAGCAAATCGCGGATGAACGGCGGCAGGGTACGGTCGTACTTGACTTCCAGAATGATTTTTTGATCGCCGATCGGCGGCACCGTAGGCACATAGGGGTTGAACAGCTCAATGGAGTTCACCCCGGTGCGAAGCTGCTTGTCAAAGGTGACGCGAACCTCGTCGACCGGGTACAGGTATGCCTCCCGCACATAATCGACGATCACCACCGGGTGGAGAAGGTTCAGTGTCATCTCCCGGAACAGATCCTGCAAAAGCCCGGAACGCGTCCTCTCCAGCCCTGTGGGGTCGCCTGCCATCAGCTGTTCGGCCAGGGATCTGGGAATGGTGATGGAGCGCTTGGATATCAGGCTGCCGATCTTGGATTTACACTCCATGCGGATGAACGTATCCGACAGGTTGTAGATGCGCAGGCGGTACTTGTCGCGGTCGCGCACGCCGTTGATTTTATCCAGCAGGGCCTGGTTGTTATAGGTATCGAAGTACAGCGAACGGATATGGTACTCGTTGCGTTCTTCATCGCCGTTGGGGTCGCGGAACAACACGCGGTCCAGCGCGCGCGACAGCAGATTGTATTCCATCGTGTTGATATAGAATTTCAGTTCATGCCGCAGCGGCAGCGCAACAGCCAATCCGAGACCTCCTTATCATGCAGATAGCCCATTGGTCCTGCTTCTGTTATACCCCCACGTCGCTCTGGCAGGCAACCAGCGTGGCGTCGTGTACGCCTTCGATATCAAGCATGCGGGTGACGATCTCGTGTCGGTCGCTAAGCCGTACTTCGTAAGTCATCTCCGCCCCGGCACGGGTCAGGGACTTGGAACGCAGCTTGAAGTTCTTCGCGCTGCGGCTGAGAGCGGTTTTGATGGCCTGCTCGGAGTACTCGTCGTAGTGGATCACCAGCAGGTAGGAGTTGGCGTTATTGAATTTCACAAAGGACAGCACAAACATCAGCACGCCGATGCACAGCACCGTAATCAGCGCTACCAGGTACAGCTGCGCACCAAGCAGGATGCCCATCGTCAGCGCCCAGAACATGTAGGCCGTATCCATCGGGTCTTTCACAGCGGTACGGAAACGCACGATGGACAGCGCGCCGACCATACCCATGGAAAGCGCGATATCGCCCTTGATGACCATAACCACCGGCGTGGTGATCAGCGTAAGCATGATCAGCGTGATCGCAAACGTCGGGCTGTACAGCACACCCCTGTAGGTTTTCCGGTACACAATCGCGATGATCGCGCCGATGATAAACCCAAGCCCAAGCGCCAGGAACAGATCACCGGGAACGATGCTTTTAAACTGCGCGGCCAGCCCTGTTCCGCTGACGATATCGGTAATGCTGGTCAGCTGTAAGAGAGATGAAAACATGGCGTATTCTCCTTCTTCCTGTCAATTGCTACTTATGATAATTCGATACCGGGAGCATGTCAACCTCGCGTTTTTATCCCCACTTAACGCCTTCCTTAAATTCGGCATCGTCGGGCAATGGTGGCTTTGGCCCGAAATACGGAAGCATCTGGGCGTCTGAAAGCCCGAACTTTTCCTGTATCATCTCGAAGAAGTAGGTCGGGCGCTTCCGAATTACGTTGCGCAAGCGATCCAGCCGCTGGTTCCAGTAACGGTACGCGCCTTCCGGCGTGGAAGGATTATCAAACGTAATCGCTTTGTCGGTTTCCTCCGCCCAGCGGGCGAAATGCAAGGTCATTTCAGGTTCGATTCTGGCAATCATTAACTCCAGCTCCTGGAGCATGAAATCCGTTGTGAACACCTGATAAATTTCGCCCAGCCGCGTCAGGAACTTATCGAGCATTTGATCATTTTCCAACAATTTCAGAATCAACGTATTATTGATTAACTGTTCGCCCGCTCCCTTTTCCTTCAAGTAACTGTAGGGGCTGTTAAACCCGCTATTGAACAGGCCGTAATCCAAATCGTACACAATCCACTTCCATTTACTGCCTTCGGCATTCAGCTTGTAAAAGCGGATATTGCCCGGATCGGAGTTACCAAGGAACATCTCAAACGCCATGTAGTCCATATAGTTGTCCACGTCAATGCGATCCAGAATATATTGCAGATCCTCCGGGTTCTTGCCGGGAGACAAGGTTTTGACTTTTTTAATCATAGCAGTATATTCTTCGTTGGAACCGTAAACCACCGCTCCGCTGGCTTGCAGTAAATCCATACCGTCAGCCTCTTCAAGGCTCAGGCCTTCATGCTGGGCTACAAAATAACGGTCCACCCGTTCCCGCATGTTGTAGTGACCCCAATACGCTCCGTTCAAGTAGACAGCCACAGGCCTCCAAGCCTGATGGATCAACGTGGTCGGTGTACTCGAAATTTCGTTAAAACGGTCGATCAGGTGATCCTGAAACCCATCAACCAATCTCGTCCATGCGGTATCATTGCCGCCAGAACGAAGGACAAAACTCTTGTATTCCGTAAAGATTCGGTCTTCAAACAGGCTTGCCGCAAAAACCTTTTCACCGTACTTTGATTTTGCCTTTAACTTGAAGGATTTTTGCGGCATGTCCAAGCTATAATCCCCTTGGAGCTTGAACTCCATACCCTGATCCAACAGCTGCGTGCCATCCTCCAGATAGATTTCCACATTGCCGGGGCTTGCGGGCAGATTCTCTTTCACTTGCCGATACACTGTGTTCTTAAAGGGAATCTTTTCTTTATTGACGCTATCGCCGACTGTCAGCATACCAGTTTCCGGATTCCATAAGTTGTCTGGCTCCGTTACAACGCTGACGACGGGCAGTTTGTGGTAAACATTCACAAGATAGGTCTGCGTGATCACCGTGCTGGGCTGCAAAAGGCCTGTCTGGTCAAACGCGCGTGCACGCAAAGGGGTGACACGGTTAAACGAAAGCACATCACCTTGCGTATAGGGCAAGCTATCGGTGGTCGGTATGGAGCCGTCGGTGGTGTAGTACACTACCGCATTGGCGGGGACATCGATGGTAACCTGAACGGTTCCCGTATATTTACCGCCGTTTTGCGAAAACGACGGATTGCTTACATAGCCATAGTAGCCCTGGCCGTTTGCGGCGGCGGGCGTCGGAGAGGAATAGTAGTAGAAGCCCGCATAACCCTGCGAGCGGCCGTAGCTGTTGTCGGTAGGGATATCGTTCGGTACAGGAATTCTGTCCAGTACCTTGCCGGTGGGATCGCAGAAAGAAACAACACTGTCGTCGGTTTTGGAGAGTTTGAAGTTGGTATGAAGCTCGTAGAAGCTGGAAAGCTCGGTTTGCCCGTCGAGGACGATGGTTTTATACTCGCCGGGCTCGATGGTGATCCCCTGGGGAAATTGCCATTTGCGCGGCCTGCCCAGGTTGTCGCTCAGGCCGTAATTGGAAAGGTCCACCACAGCGGCGGACGAGTTGAATAGCTCGATATAATCGGCCGTCAACCCCGTCACGCCGATGGGTACGCTGCTATTGGAGACCATGATTTCGGTGATATACACGCCCGTCGGGTTAAAGGCGCGGATCAGCTGATCCACCTTGCTTTGACCATCCGGCGTATTGGCAAACCCGGGGGTCGCCTGCTGGAAGAACGTCCAGCTTCCGTTCTTGTCCAGACCCACGGAATAGTCTATGGGCACATTTTCGATGGTCACCCTGTCGACCAGCCTGCCGGCACTGTCGCTAAGCACAATCGACTCTCGCTCGGCGCTGATGGAGAAGTTCGTGTGCGGGATGCCGTTTTGCTGCATCCTGTCCTCGCCCGAGCAAAATACCAGATAATATCCATGCGGGGCTACGGCGGCATTGTCCGGGAATCTCCATTTCAAGGGCTTGTTTTCCTTGTCGCTGAGGTAATAGCCCGCCAGCGAAATGGTTTGATCGGTCGTGTTGTAGATTTCGATCCAGTCGACCACCGTGCCGTTATCATCCGGAATGCCGACCTTTGGGTCGGGGCAGATTTCGTTGATAATCAAAGCGCCGGTCTCCCTGGCGTTATCCGCGCGATAGCTGAGGAAACCCTCTTCGCTGTTGACAAAGCCGGGACTGTAGAAATCAGTGACCTCGTAAACCCTTTCGCCGTCCTGCGTAAGGCCCGTCAAGGCATAGCTCTGGTCTGCAATCAGGGTCGGCACCGTGATCTGGTCAATCAGGTACAGATCGGGATTGTACAGGTACAGCGTCTCCCCTACGGAAGATATTTTGAACTTCCCGTGGAACGGCTTGGAAGGGTCAAGCTGATAGCTGTTGGTTGCGAATACGGTTACAAACTCGCCCGCCTTGAGCACATAGGACGGAAACGGAAACGTAATCCTGTCGCTGCGGTTGGTGATCATCACGCCTTCCAGGTTCAGGTCGGCGCCTGTTCCGTTGTAGATTTCCACCCAATCGGAAAACTCGCCGTTTTCGTCGGGCACAGCGGTGGAGTTTGCCGACATCACCTCGCTGAAGACCAGACCGTCGTAGATCGACGCGCCGATGGAACGGCCCGCCGACTTGGGAAAGATGACGTACATCAGCGCCAGAAGCGCGACAAACAGCACCGTAAGCGGCAGGATGGACCAAAGCTGCGACTTTCGTTTGCGCGGCGCGTAATCCTTGGTCGGTCTATGCTTAAGCTGCTCGCTCTGGGGCATTGCCTTCCCTCCTTTTCCAATGACTTTTCACAGTCAGCATTTAACAGGATTATAACACATCAGGCCTTGCCTGCATACCGCAGACAAGGCCGAACTTGTTCAATAGCTGTAAAACTTATACATTCTGCGTTTGCTGTATTGCGTATGGATTCTCCCTGTCCGGTGCATATGATTCCCGGCTGATTGCAAAAGGCACGAAACAACCACGCGTTATACAGCGAGTTTCCATTATTGATCAATCGCGTGCCGGATCAGCTGCACAAACAACGGGTGCGGGCGGTTGGGGCGGGACAGGTATTCCGGGTGATAGAGCACCGCACAAAAGAACGGATGCCCCTCAAGCGTAAACGCCTCGGCATACTGCCCGTCTTCGCTGACGGCAGACTGTTTGAATCCCGCGGACTCCAGCTGCGCGATATACGCCGGGTTGACCTCATAGCCGTTGGAGTGGCGCTCCCGCGCCGTGTCGCAGCCATAAGCATCCCGGAGCGTCCTCCCGACAAAGCGCACCTCCATGCCGCCCATGCGGGGTACCGGCGCTTTGGTTCCGTTCAGGCGGCGGCCTTCGGGCAGATGTACCACAGGGTGCGGCGTTGCCGGATCTATCTCCGTGGAGTTGGCATCCAGCCCAAGGATCGTCTGCGCCGCTTCGGCAAGCGCAAGCTGCATGCCAAGGCCGATGGCAAGCACCGGCACCCGGTTCTCGCGCGCGTACTTTGCGGCAATCATCACGCCATCCGCCCCGCGCGTTTCAAACCCGCCGGGAAGAACAAACGCATCGAACGCCGCCAGCATCTGCCCTGAGGTTTCGTCGTCCAGGTCCTCAGCGCTGATGGTGGCAATATCGGCCTTCACACCTTCCGCCGTCGCCGCGTGGTGCAGCGCTTCGAGCACCGACAGGTAGGCGTTGGAGGAATCCGGATAGGGGCAGACCAGCGCGAGGTAAACCGTTTCCTCCGCCGCAGCCTTGCGCTTGAGCATGGCATCCCAGGCGGAAAGATCCGCGCCGCGATCCTCCAGCTTCAGCTCGTCCAGCACGATCTTGGCAAGCCCTTGCTTTTCCAGGCTGACAGGCAGCTCATAGAATCCGTCGGATTCCAGGTTTTGAATGACGTTTTGGGTTTTGACGTTGCAAAAAAGCGCAACCTTGTCCTTGGCCTCGGTCGTCATGTGCTTTTCGGTGCGGCATACGATGACGTCCGGCTGAATGCCCATGGAGCGCAGCACCTTAACGCTGTTTTGAATCGGCTTTGTTTTGAGTTCGCCCGCCGTGGCGATGAACGGCATGAGCGTCACATGGATATAGCAGCAATCGTTCAGGCTCTCGCATACCCAGCGCATTTGGCGGATGGCCTCAACATAGGCCATCACCTCCATATCGCCTACCGTGCCGCCGATCTCCACAATCTGGATATCCGCACCAGATTTGGCGGCGACCTCCTGAATGCAGGCCTTAATCTCGTCCGTAACGTGGGGAATGGCCTGGATTTTAGCACCTTCGTACTCACCGCGCCACTCCTTTTCCATAATGCGGCGGTTGATGCGGCCTGTGGTGAAGCTGGACTCGCCGGAGAGCGTCACATCCACAATGCGTTCGTAATGGCCGATATCCAGGTCCGCCGCCGTGCCGTCGTCGGTAATGAAGCTTTCGCCGTGCAGCAGCGGGTTTAAAAGCGACGGCTCGGCATTGTAATAGATATCCAGTTTCAGCAGATTGGTTTTATATCCGCGCGCATGAAGCAGTTTTCCCAGCGCAGCCGCCGTTATTCCCTTGCCGATGGATGAAACCACGCCCCCGGTAACAAACACATACTTCATGTTGCGCACTCCTTATGCCTGAAAATCCATGACCAGTAATTTCGGCAGCGTATCCAGCGTTTCCTGTTGCAATCTGTACTCCATGACCGGCTCCGTACACGCACCAACGATGCTGAGGAAATCGGTCACAGGCGCGATACCCAGATCTTCGCTGAAACGCGTCTGATAGTGCATCGGCACGGTCATGCGCGGTGAAAGCATCTCCACACAGCGCGCCGCCCGCTGCGCATCCAGCGTAAAGGTGCCGCCGACCGGGATGAATAGCACGTCCGGCTTTCCGATGGCTTCCAGCTGCGCTTCGTCGGGAAAATGCCCCAGATCGCCAAGATGCACCAAACGCACGCCCTCGGCCTCGATCACAAACACAATGTTCTGGCCACGCCGTGAACCGGTATGGTTATCATGGAAGG
Organism: Candidatus Limiplasma sp.; assembly: GCA_036759125.1. Lineage (GTDB taxonomy): Bacteria > Bacillota > Clostridia > Christensenellales > Aristaeellaceae > CAXXOK01. Next base: position 7,507 of record DAIOVG010000041.1, on the reverse strand, counting down.
TCGGCACGCCGGTAACGATGATATCGCCCGGCAGCAGATAATACCCCGCCTCATCCAGCACCGTGGGTCTCCCTTTGACGATCTCCAGCGCATCGTGATCATAATGGTGATGGCTGATGGTCACAATGTTCGCATCGAGCTCCCGCCGCGGATAGCGGCAGAACTTGTTGTAGGGATCCGTGAGGATGACCGTACCGTTTTGAAGCGTCACGGTGAAAAGAGAATGCCCGTAATAGCGAAGTACCATTGTCGCACCTCCTATGATTGATCTGTGATCCAGGCACCTAAAACCTTCTCAAGCGCATACGGCAGGGCTTGGCCTTGCCTGAGGCGCTGTGCGCATTTTGCATGCAGCTGCGGAGCAAGTTTTGTGAGTCCGTCCTTCTGGGCATAGCGCTTCAAGGCTGCACGCAGCATATCCATTGGCTGCTGTTCAAACGCAGCGGGATGCCGCTGCAAAAACCTGAAAAGCGCATACACACCGTGCAGCGTTTCATCCAGGGGAAACGGGACCGGTTCTTCCAGCATAAACATATCCAGCAGCGCTTTCCAGCGTGCAGGCTGTAAATCAATCAAAAGCAGGCTATTGGCGGCGACAGTAGCGGTAAAACCGTGCGCTAACAGCGCATGTTGTACGCATGCGAGCCGATCCTGCGAAACCCTGCGGGGAGTATCACTGACAAAAAGGTGTGTATTCTGTCCGTACAGGCGTAAAAATCCGCTGTCTCCTAAAAGCTCCCGGATTTCCGCTGCAGGCAGTGGACTGTTCATGAACTCTTTTTACGCATGAAGTGGTAATTCATATTATGCATTGCCGCATACTGGTTGCCCAGATCCAGCTGATATTGCAGCGCGATCTCGCCTCCGTCGCGGTCGACGGTATACGCGGCCTTGGTGCAGAACACCGCCATGTCCATCGCTCCGTATGGCGTGCGGTAGCGGCTTTCAAAGCGCTTGCCCTTCTGGAACACCATATCGGCCTCAATGCTGCCCTTGCGGTTCATGGAAATCACATCTTTGCGCATGGCGATTTCTACCTGATGGGGCGGCGAATCTTCATCAATGCTTTCTTCATACCGGATGACATATCCTTCCGCGTTCTTCTCCAATTCTCCGGTCGTGATCAGGCGCATGGAATCTTCCGCCTGTCCTTCGGCGGTAAACCTTGCATCCAGCGAAATGAGAATCGGGATCCCTTTGGGCGCGTTCATTGCCATCCTCCAAAAACCTGTTATAATAAATTCAATATAGCACATGAAGGGGCTGTGCGCAATGCTCAAACTGACCGCCCGGGCGAAGGTAAACTGGTCGCTGGATATCCTGGGGCAGTACGATAACGGATATCACCGGATGGATATGCTGATGAGCAGCGTAACCCTTGCCGATGAACTGATTTTTACACCCAGCGACAGCCTGACCCTGACCATCGAAGGCAACGGCAGGATTCCGGTGGAGGATAATCTTGTGCAGCGCGCCGCCAGAGCCCTGCAGCGCGAAACTGGCTATACAGGCGGCGCGGAGATTATGCTGATCAAGCGAATCCCCCACGGCGCGGGGCTTGGCGGCGGAAGCGCCGATGCGGCTGCCACGCTGATCGGCCTGAACCGGCTATGGAAGCTGGGCCTCCCCAGGGAGACGCTCCTCAAACTTGCGGAGACGCTCGGGGCGGATGTGCCCTTCTTTATCACGGGTGGCTTTGCCCGGATTGGCGGCTTCGGCGAGGTGGTTTCGCCGCTTCCCCCGCTGCCGGAGATTCCGCTTGTTATCCTCCAGCCCTGTGGACCGCAGCCCACCCGGGAAGTATTTGCCCTGTTTGATACACTTGTAAAAGTTTCCCATCCCGATACTGATGCCGCCCTGCGCGCGCTGCAATCCGGAGATTTTGAAGCGCTGTCCAGAACATCCGGCAATGTGCTGCAGCAGGCGCTGGAACCGCATTTGCCGCCCATCAACGAGGCCATCGCCGCGCTGGATGCATGCGGTGCTAAGTTCGCCACAATGTCCGGCAGCGGTTCGGCGGTGTTCGGCGCGTTTACCGATTCGCAGAACGCTTTGCAAGCCCAGCGCGTCCTGCACAAACGATGGAAAAAATGCTGGGCCTGCCATACCCATACAGAGAGCATCACGGAGGAATAACATGCAAAAACGCGCGATTGCCATCCACGATATTTCCTGCGTCGGCCGCTGCTCGCTAACAGTAGCGCTGCCGATCCTTTCGGCGGCCGGCATCAATACCGCAGTGATCCCCACCGCGCTTTTATCCACCCATACAGGCGAGTTCTCCGGATACACACACCTTGACCTGTCCGATCAGCTGCTGCCCATCGCCGCTCATATTGAAACGCTGGGGCTGCACTTCGACGCGTTCTATTCCGGCTATCTGGCATCCGCCGAGCAGGTCAGGCTGGTGCTCCAGGTTGTGGATATGCTGTGTGATCAGCAAACCCATATTTTTGTAGACCCGGCTTTTGCCGATCACGGGAAGCTATACTCCCACATGGGCGACGATATGCCGGCGCAGATGCGCAGGCTCTGCTCCAGGGCGCATACCATTGTACCCAACTTCACAGAAGCATCCTTCCTGCTGGAAAGGCCTTATCAGGCCACGGGATACGGCGAAGATTATGTGCAAGCATTGGCCGCCGAGCTTGCAGCTCTGGGCCCGGAGTGCGTTGTGATTACGGATGTGCGCATCAGGGACGGTCAAACGGGCATCGCCGTGTACCGGAAAGCCAGCCGGGAGTTCCGCCTGTTCTTCAAACCGAAATTCGACGATATTTTCTATGGTACTGGCGACACGTTTGCCAGCTTTCTGATCGCTTCCGTTTTAAGCGGCCAGCCGCTTATGCTGGCGGCACAAACAGCGCTGGACTGCACCAACCAGGCCATCCAGCTGACATTGGATGAAGGCGAACCCCTGCGTTACGGCGTACAGTTTGAACGCGTTCTGCCTACGCTGATCGAAGCGCTACAAAAGCATAAATGATTGAAAACACCCCATGCAATGCATGGGGCGTTTTTTTGTGATCTCGTTATCGGACTCGCCATGTCAAACGCTAGAGCAGATTCGGCAAGAAGGTTACAATCTGCGGAAAGGCGATTAAAAGGGCGATACAAGCCACCAGCGCGATGACAAACGGCCAGACCCCTTTGAAAATCGTTTCCGTCGGTATATCGCCCGCAACGCCTTTGACGATGAAGACATTCATCCCAACCGGCGGCGTGATCACCCCCATTGCGACCACGAGAACGATAATCACGCCAAACCAAATCGGGTCATAGCCAAGCGTATTGACAGCAACCGGGTAAAAGATGGGAATCGTCAAAAGAATCAGCGCCAGCGCATCGATAAAGCAGCCCAGAATCAAATAAACGACCAAAATCACACCAATGATGGCAAAGGACGGCAGGGGCAGCCCGGCAGCCCATTGCGCAAGCAAAATCGGCAAGCGGCTTACCGCAATGAACCTGCCAAAGAACATCGCGCCCGCAACCATCAGCATAATCATGGCCGTTGTACGCACGGCATCGATCAGCGATTTGCGCAGCTTGGCCAAGCTCAGATGCTTCCTGAGCACGGTGACAAGCAGAATACAGGCTGTGCCGATGGCGCCCGCCTCCGTGGGCGTAAACCACCCGGCAAACAAGCCACCAAGGGAAAACAGAAAGATGAACATCACTTCAAACAGACCGTCGCCCAGGGTTTGAACCCTTTCCTTCCAGCTGGCCTTCTCGCTGACAGGACCATATGACGGTCTGCGCTTCACGACGATATAAATGGCAAGCATATATAACAGCATCAGCAAAATACCGGGGACAATCCCTGCGATGAACAGCTTACCGATGGATTGCTGTGTGGCAATGCCATATACGATAAAGATTACGCTTGGCGGGATGATGACGCCCAAAGCGCCTCCGGCGGCAATGCTTGCCGAAGACAGCGAATCATCATACCCGTACTTACGCATCTCGGGAAGCGCGATCGCACCCATGGTAGCGGCTGTCGCGGTGTTTGATCCGCAAATTGCGCCAAAGAGCGCGCAAGCCGCCTGTGTTGCCATGGCGAGGCCGCCCGGTTTATGCCCCACCATTTTGTGCGCAAAGCGAAACAGACCCGCGCCAATGCCGGAATGGTATGCAATAAACCCCATCCAGATAAACATGGGGATTACGCTCAGCGAATAGGAGGAAAACGTGCTGTAAATCTCTGTCGGCAATAGGTTGATGGCAGCAGGGAAGGAAATAATCGTTCCAAATCCCAAAAATCCCGAAATGATCATTGCAAACGAAATGGGTACTTTCAATGCAATCAAGACAAGCAATAAGGCGATTCCGAGCAGGCCGACCACTTCAGGACTCATGATGATTCTTCCTCCGAACGGTTTTATAAACATCCAGCAAGAGCACAGCCAGCAGGAAAACAAACCCGACGCCAGCTATATACACAAAGATATAGAACGGTATTTTTGTCGTCGGCGAGACCTCGCCTGCCAGCGAAAGCTTGTTGGCATACAGGAACATGCTGACCGCCACGCCGCCCATGACAAGGCATGAGATGCCGCCGCATATCATGGCGATCATCCTTTGCACACCGGGTTTCATTTTATTGACGATGAAATCGATGGCGATATGGCCCCCCACAACGGCGCAGTAGGCAAGGCCAAGGCTGATCATGACGGCCGTGAGGATTCCAACCCATTCATACGTACCCAGCAGCGGGCTGTTGAATACCTTACGCAATATGACGTTCAGGGTTACGATGACCATACAGGCGAACAGAAGCCACCCTGCAATTTCCGCAAGCGCTTTGGAAGCCTTTTTAATCAAATCATTGATGCGGTCGTACATCTTATCCTCCGGAGATTCATATCATTTGGCTTTATCCTGGCACTTCATGCAAGAGCTTTGCCTTTATTCGCAGACCGCGAATAAAGGCAAAGCCGGATGCGCAAAGTTTTGTGATTCAGTAGATGCAATCGGCAATGGAACCCGATCAAGCCCAAGCGTATACAGGATGCTCCTGATTAATCGTTGGGATACATCTGGTTGTACTTCTGGGCGAGCTCTTCCACTAAGGCAATCACATCACGATCCGTCAAGTCTGCAACACCCTGCGTATATTCTTCCTGCAGGGGTTTGACCTTTTCGATCCAGAGCGCTGCCTCCTCATCGGAGAGCGTGATGACTTCCATTTTCATGTCGTTGACGGCATAGTCCATGGCCGGTGCGTTTTGCATATCCCACAGGCCGATACCGACCTCCTCATGGAATTTTGCCGTTGCGGCCGTCACCTTATCGCGCAGCTCCTCAGGCATGGCGTTCCACTTGTCCTGATTGAACGTCACAAAGAACAGCGTATTGTATAAGAAGGGCGTGACGGTGATATACTTTGTAACCTCCGCATGCTTCCAGCCCTTGAGCACCTCGTCGGGAGACAGGTTGCCTTTGACGACGCCCTTTTGCAGCGACTCATAGGTTTCCGCCTGCGACATTGCAACCGGCGTTCCACCCAGCAGAGAAATGGTAGTGGCGCTCAGCCCTGTGGCTCTGATTTCCATTCCCTTGAGGTCGTCAAGCGTCCGTACCGGAGTCTTGGTGAACAGGTCTCCGGGGCCGGTGGCGACGACCATCATCAGATGCGTATCCTGAATTTCGGGAGGATTCAGCGTTGTGATGCCCTCCCAGGCGACCATGCTGGCAGACTTGGAGTTCAAATAGGTAATCCCAGGCAGCTCGAAGGCTTCCAGGACCGGGAAACGGCCCCTTGTATACGAGAAGCACGAAAGTCCGATATCCGCGATGCCCTGCACTACGCCGTTATAAACATCTGCCGCTTTGAGCAGCGTTTCACCGGGGTAGCTTGTAATTTTCACCTGTCCGTCGGTCGCTTCGTCTACGGCCTGAATCCAGCCCTGAATGAATACGGTTTCAGCCGGATGTGTGCCGGGGAAGAAATGCGCCAGGTTGAACTGATACGTCTTCTTGGTCTCGGCCAAAGCCGTTGACGAGAGGGAAACGAGCATCAAGGTGCAGAGAAGGATGACCGCGAGGATCCCGGACAGAGGCTTTGAGAGCTTTTTAGACACAAAAATACACTCCTTTTTGTTCGTCGCAGATAGCCTGCAAATGACCAACAAAAGAGAAGTGCTCTTCGTGCGTCTTTGCCCTACTATCCTACCGTGCTACATTGCAAACAGATACGTTTCTACATTGCCAGCCCGATCAACCATGGCCGGCAAACTTCACCCATAGTATAAAGGGATCGTTATGGATTTGTCAACCGATAAATGCAAGATAACTCCGCTATTTGTCCATATATTCCATGTTTTTTGGGGCTACATCTCGTCCAGGCAGGCAAAGGCGTTTTTAAAAATGAACTCGCACACCTGATCGTTGCGCGTCCAGCCCTCGTCGCCCGGAACGTAGCGGTAATACCGCTCCACTTCCATGATGACGCCAAGATAAGCCTGCGCAAACGCGTTGCGGATCTCTTCACCACGGCCAATGGTAACAGGCTGCTCGGCCAGGCTATTATAAATGTGAAGTCCATCCTTCTTTTCCCGCAGGGGTTTGCCAAACCCGAAGCAGTTGAAATCCATGATGGGATCACCCCAGAAACCGCGTTCCGGGTCGATTATAACAAAGCGGTAGCCGTTTGCCGCCGGTTCGCAGATGATGTTGGCCTCCCACAGATCAAAGTTCACCATGCGAGAGGGTACGCGTTCCAGTACCGCCTGATGCTTGCGGATGAACGCGAGCGTTTTCTCTCCGTTTTCGCAGAGCTGCCCCATGCTGGCCGCATCTTCGACCATCGCTTCCGTCATAGCATACAGCGCTTTGGCCCAGGTTTCGTGCAGCCCGTTTTGCGGATAGCCGAATCCATTGTTTGAAACCCGGTGCAGCTTGGCCGCGATTTGCGGCATCAACGCCGCCGCCGTTTCCTTTTCCGCTTGCGAAAACTGCGTCTCGTTCATCTGTTTGCCCGCAACGCGCTGCATGATAAAGAAATCCGACGGCAGCAGTGTACGGGAAAGGTCCGAATACACAACCTCGGGATGTGCCAGGTTCGTATGCGCTCTCAATTGCTCGTACCAGAACAGCTCGGAACGCATCATATTCTTTTCATAGGTCATTACGGGCGTATCAACGGACGGCGCGATTTTCAGCGCATAGCCTTTCCCATCGGCATCAAACGCATACACCGCGTTAAACTCCCCCGCGCCCAGCGCATGGATATTTTCAATGGACACAAATCCTGCCGATGCACAAAGCGTTTTGATTTCCTGTGGGTTCAGTTCCTTTTTTGTCTTGCTGATCATTTGTCTATATCCCTTGCCATTTATTTCTTGTCTTTATCCCTGTTTATTCTAGCTGGAATCAGCCTGTTCCTTGTATCCATCAAAAAAGACCGGGACAATTTGTCCCGGTCTTTTCAAGTTGAGGTTTAGTACATGCCACCCATGCCGCCCATGCCGCCGCCCGGCGCTGCCGCAGGAGCTTCCGGAAC
>DAIOVG010000040.1:15268-17700 GCA_036759125.1 Candidatus Limiplasma sp. | reverse complement strand
TGATGTGCGTGCCCTTGGGGGCTTTGCTCTCGGCCTCGGCCTTGTCCTTAGCGCCGATATCCACACTGAGCTTTTCAATCGTCGGGGCGGCATGGTACTCGTCCGATGATTGGAGGTGAATGGGCATATAGCCGATCACGCCGGGAACGGCATCCTCGCCGTAGCCGACCATCACTCGTTTGCTGAGCAGCACGCGCGGATCCACCGAGCCCGCGGCGCGGAAGTTGATCAGCCCGTCGTCGCCGGCGGAGACCGCGATCAGGCCGATCTCGTCCATGTGGGCGGCAAACATCACGCGCGGGAGCGATGTGTTTTTCGCCTTGCGCATGGCGATCACGCTGCCCATACCGTCAAACGATACGGCGTCCTTGCCGAGCTTGTCCACACAGATGTCATACACTACCTTGCGTACAGCCTCTTCCCGGCCGCCCAGGGCGTTGAGCTCGCAAAGGGTTTTTAAATCCATAAGTCTTTATCCCACCCTTCTTCGATGTCCGCGGCAAAGGCCGCCGCCAGTCGCCCGCACTCCTTAATAGCGTCCAGCTGCACCGTTTCCACCGTGGTGTGCATGTAGGAAAGCGGCAGTCCGACCAGCACGCAGGGTACGCCGTCGCGGGCGATCTCCACCTCATCGGTATCGGTGCCGGTACCGCGCGAGGAGAGCTCCATGTTGATTTTGATGTTGTTGCTCTTGGCCGTATCCTTGAGCTTTTGCAGAAGCTTATGCTGGATAAACGGGCCGGTGACGGGCGCGGGCGCATCGCCCGGCACAGTCGAATCCGGCTTGGCGCCGGGATAGCTTGCGAAGGTCACGTCCAGAATGAAGCCGATATCCGGATACACGGAGTACGCACCGGTCATCGCGCCAAAGCCGCCGACCTCCTCCTGGGTGGAGCACAGGAACACGACCTCCGCCGTGTGCTGTATTTTTTGCAGGCGCTCGGCAGCGTCGAGCATCACGGCGATGCAGGCGCGGTCGTCCATGGTTTTGGAAGCGGCGCGGCCATTGAGCAGCTCGATCAGCTCGCCGTGGAAGGTGACCATATCGCCGATGTTGACGGTCTTCTTCACCTTTTCAGCGTCCATGCCCAGGTCGATATACAGGTCGTCCCACTTGACGCTCTTTTTCTGGTCGTCCGCGGCCTGCAGGTGCGGCGGCTTGGCGCCGATCACGCCGAACAGGTCACCCGTTTCCGTATGCACGGTCACGGTCGCCGCCGGGATGATTTTCGGATCCACCCCGCCCATGCCGCGCACGCGCAGGGAGCCGTCCTTCAAGATCTCGGTCACCAGCAGGGCGACCTCGTCCATATGCGCGACGAACATGATCTTCGGGGGGGCCGTGGCCCCATCCGCTTTTTGCGCGGCTGCCTTCCGTGTAGGTTTTTTGATGGCGACCACGTTGGAAAACGCGTCGACGTACACCTCGTCGCAGTAGGGCTCGAATTGTGTTTTCAGCCACTGCGCCAGCGCCTGCTCGTAGCCCACCGGCCCGAAGCGCCCTGTGCTTTCCCGTAAAAAGGAAAGGATATCCATACAGTTTCCCCTTTCATATGTCAAGTATTATGGGGCGCTGCCCCATGCCCCGCGCAAGGGCACCGCCCTTACGTATCCTATTCTATCGCGCCTTGCGCGGCAAAATTGGATGGGGTAAGCTTTTAATTTATACCCTGGACTAGTCACTCACATTCAGCGTCTGATAAGACCCAAACCAGTATATACCCATACACACGATGATGGAAGCCCTTGTTTGCCGCCAAATCGGCTTTCCATCAATGCTTGCCCAGCACCTCTTTGGCAATCCGCACGCTTGCCATGGCATCGGGCGCGTAGTAATCGGCGCTGATCTCCCTGGCGAGGGTCTCGGTAAGCACCGCGCCGCCGACCATGACGGTGATCGGATTTTTGTATTCCCGGCGGACAAGCGCGATGGTTTCGCGCATGAAGGGCACGGTGGTGGTCATCAGCGCCGAAAGCCCTAGGAGCCTTGCGCCGGTTTGCTGCACGGCGGCGAGCACCTCGTTGGCCGGTACGTTCTTGCCCAGATCCAGAATGTGAAAGCCGTAGCTTTGCAGCATGGTGGATACGATGTTCTTGCCGATATCGTGCACGTCGCCCTCGACGGTCGCGATCACGATGGTCATGCCCGGCTGCGGTGCGGCGGCGGGCATATGGGCGGTCGCCTCGGCGATGGCGCGCTTGGCGGCGCTCGCCGACTGCATGAGCTGCGGCAGGAAGATCTTCCCGCTTTCGTAGCGCGCGCCGACCTCGGTCAGCGCGGGGATAACGTGGTTTTCAATCACCGCAAGCGGCTTCTCCCCCTGCTCTAGCAGCGCGGCGGCGGCCTTGGCGGCAGGGGCTTCCATCCCGCCGACGATCAGCGCTTCCAGCGACCCGGTTTCGGTTTCACGGTCGGCTTGGGCGCGGATGCC
>DAIOVG010000040.1:0-15258 GCA_036759125.1 Candidatus Limiplasma sp. | reverse complement strand
TCAGCTCGGAATACTTCTGGATATACCCCGCAAATCCTGCATCATGCCCCAGCGTTGCGCTGGCGGCGTGGAAGGCCGAAAGCACCGCGGCGTCCAGCGGGTTGATAATCGCGGCGGAAAGCCCGCGCAAAAGCGCCATGGACAAAAACGCCGAGGTAATCAGGCTGCGGTTGGGCAGCCCGAAAGATACGTTGCTCACGCCCAGCACGGTTTTCACATGCAGCTCGTCGTGCAGGCGGCGCACGGTTTCCAGCGTAACGCCCGGCGCTTGCGCATCGGCCGCGGCAGCCATGGTGAGCCCGTCAAACAGCAGATCGCTGTGGGGCACGCCGTGCCTGTCGGCCTCCGCCAGGATGTGCCTGGCAATTTCCACACGCCCGTCGGCGGTATCGGGGATACCGTCCTCGTTCAGGCACAGGGCGACCAAAGCCGCGCCGTAGGTTCTGGCGAGGGGGAACACCGCGTCCATCACGGATTGCTTGCCGGATACGCTGTTGATGATCGGCTTGCCGGTATAGGCGCGCAGGGCGGCCTCCAGCGCGGCGGGGTCGGCCGAGTCCAGCTGCAGCGGCGCGGGCGTTACGGCCTGCACGGCCCCGGTGGCAGCGGCGAGCATCGCGGCCTCGTCAATGCCCGGCAGGCCGACGTTTACGTCCAGTATGTCCGCACCGGCGGCCATCTGGGCGGCGGCTTCCCGCTTGATATAGTCCATATCCTTGTCACGCAGCGCCTGCTTGAGCAGCTTTTTGCCCGTGGGGTTGATACGCTCGCCGATGACGAGGGGCTTTTCACCGATGGATACCGTATGGCTGTGGCCGGAGACAAGGCAGGGCGCAAGCCCGTCCGTGTCCGGCTTCGCGGGCGGCGCATAGGGCAAGGCGGACACGGCTCCGACCAGCGCGGCAATGTGCCTGTCGGTCGTGCCGCAGCAGCCGCCAACGGCATGCGCGCCGCACTTGACGGCCTCCGCCATATCGCTGGCGAAGCCCTGCGGCTCGGCCTTGAACACCGTGCAGCCGCTCACCAGCTCCGGGATGCCCCCGTTTGGTTTGAACCACACAGGCTTGCCGTTTGCGCAGGCCGCAAGCCGTTTCAGGTTATTCATTAAGAGCTTCGGCTCGGTATGGCAGTTGATGCCCAGCGCGTCCACGCCCGCCATGGCGGTCAGCATGGCCGCCGCGCCTTCGATATCCGAGCCCGTCAGCAGCCGCCCGGTTTCATCCGGCGACATGGACACGGTAAGGGGCAGGGGGGCATCGCCCTCATTTTCCTGAATAGCCTGGCGGATGCCGAGAACCCCTGCCTTGATTTCCTTGAGGCAGGTCATGGTTTCCAGCACGATCAGGTCGCAGCCCGCGGCAATCCCGGCCTGCGCAATTTTGTGATACCATTGGGCGGCGTCTTCAAATTCCCTTTCGCCGTAGGGCTTTAGGAGCTTGCCAAGGCTGGTCAGGTCCAGCGCGGCGTAGCCGTGCCCGGCCTCCCCGACCGCCTCCTTGGCGATGCGCACGCCCGCCGTGAGCAGCGCTTCCCAGTTTTTGAGCTCCTCCGGGTCAAAGCCAAATGTGTTGGCGTAGACCACGTCCGCGCCCGCGTCCAGGTAGCCCCGGTGCACGGCCTTCACGGTATCGGGGCGCTCCAGGTTCCACTCCATCGGCTTTTTGCCGGCGGGCAGACCCATGCCCTGCAGGGTTGCGCCCATGGAACCATCCAGAATCACGCGCCGGGTCTTGAAAAGTGCCAGAAAAGGGTGCATGCGTTACCTCCCGATGATCGCGCCGAGGTTGCGGAAAACATCCGCCGCCACATCGGCGCGGTTCATGGTGTACAGGTGGATGTGGCGGATACCGTTGGCGATCAGGTCGACAATCTGCTCGGTGGCGTAGGCGACGCCCGCCTGCCGCATGGAGGCCGGATCGCTGCCGAATTTATCGACGATGGACAAAAAGCGCGGCGGCAGCGTAGCGCCCGACAACGCGGTGATGCGCTTGATCTGCTGGGCCTTGATGACCGGCATGATGCCTGCGCCAACCGGCACATGGATGCCCGCCCGCAGCGCGCGGTAGAGAAAGTTATACAGCGTTGCGTTATCAAAAAACATCTGCGTGGTCAGAAAATCGACCCCCGCGTCCACCTTTTGCTTTAGGTGTTCGAGGTCCGTTTCGCGGTTCCGGCTCTCCGGGTGGCCTTCGGGGTAGCAGGCCGCGCCGATGCAAAAGCCGCCACGCGCTTTGATATGCTTCACCAGCTGGGTAGCGTGCGCAAAGCACCTGCCGCCGGGAAGCTCGCCGTCCTCGGGGATATCGCCGCGCAGGGCCAGCACGTTATGCACGCCCGCGGCTTCCAGATCGTCCAGCACCGTATCCACGGTATCAATATCAGAATTGATGCAGGTGAGGTGCGCAAGCGCGGGCACGCCCGCCTCCTGCACGGTCTGGGCGATATCGCGGGTGAACTGCGGGGTTTTGCCCGCCGCGCCGTAGGTGACCGAGATGAACAGGGGGGTGAGCGCGGCAATTTCACCGACGACCTGCTTGGCCTCGTCAACGCGGGCGAACTCCTTGGGCGGGAACACCTCGCAGCTTATGGTGACCTTATCCTGTAAAAGATCGACGATCCTTTCCATGTTCACCTCTCCTTACACTGGAAATTTCATCGTGAGCACAAAGTAAACGATGAATCAAGAACGTACGCGATGCCGGATTGGATTTTTGTCAGGTTTTGTTTGCGGGATTCGATGCAGCAGTATCGCTGCATTGAGAACCCGGCAGACGCAAGATGGTGGAAATACGACCGGCAGCATATGGGAGATCGCATCAGCGTTTGCTTTGATGCGGCGTATGCAACAGCCCCTCGCGCAGGTCGTAGGGCGTTTCCTGGTATACAAAGTAGTTCAGCCAGTTTGAAAACAAAAGGCTCGCGTGCGCATGCCAGTTCACGCGCGGCTGCATGGCAGGGTTATCGCCCGGAAAGTAGTTTTCCGGCAGGTCGATATCCAGGCCCTTGTTCTTATCGCGGAAGTATTCGGATGCCAGGGAATCCCGGTCGTACTCCGAGTGCCCGGTGGCGAATACGCGGCGGCCGTCGAAGCTGCGCACCACCGCCGTGCCGGTTTTTTCCGACCAGGCGAGCACGATCAGGTCGCGGTTCTTGCCGATGGCGGCTTCATCCAGCTCCGTATGGCGGCTCATGGGTACGGTAAAGGTATCGTCCAGCCCGCAGAAGAGCTTGTCGTGTACGTCGGTGATGGCGGTTTCAAACACGCCGAACAGCTTTTTGGGCAAAGGTTTTTTCTCGATCCCGTAGTGGAAGTACAGGCCCGCCTGCGCCGCCCAGCAGATGAACAGCGTGGAAAACGCGCGCTCGTCCGCCCATTTCATAATTTCGGTCAGCTCGTCCCAGTACTGCACGTCCTGAAAGTCGAGCTGCTCCACGGGCGCGCCGGTGATGATGACACCGTCGAACACCTCGTCCTTCACATCGGCAAAGGTGCGGTAAAAGGTGTTCAAATAATCGGCGGAGACGTTTTTACTTTCGTAGCTGTCGGTGCGCAGCAGCGTGATTTCCACCTGCAGGGGCGAGTTACTGATCAGGCGCAAAAGCTGGGTTTCGGTGCGCTCCTTGGTGGGCATCAAATTGAGAATCGCAATCCGCAGCGGCCGGATATCCTGCATGGCGGACCGTTTTTCGGTCATGACAAAGATGTTTTCATCGGCCAGGGTTTTGGTCGCCGGAAGGGCGTCGGGAATTTTGACTGGCATAGTGCATTCTCCTTCAAGTGTTATTATACCAAAGATGCAGGGGATATCGGGCGTTTTAGGGGAATTTCTCACAGCAAAAAGCCCCCGGTGCCATGCTGCCCATTGCGCCGGGGGTTGAGTTTGCCCGTTTACACCGCATACCCGCAGTAACGGCGCGCAGCCGGGCCTGCAAGAAAGCGGTTTGCAAAACAAGAAACCCTTCCCCCGAGAGGGAAGGGTTGTCATTCACACGAATACGGCAAAAAGCCGCTCAACCACGACCTGTTTCGGGGCAGCAAAACATCTGACGGGGCATTCGCATCATCATATAAGCCATCAGATCCGCCTCCTTTAAGCCGTTTGGATTGGATACAGCATAGCAAACATGCGAAAATCTGTCAAGCAACGGGATGATAACGAACGATCAAATACAGAAAGCCGCGTACAGCGGCACGGATATAATGCCGTTCCCCTCGCCGAAGTTTTTCAAAGACAGGCGGATGCTATACGCCGGTTTATATGCTGTGATGAACACGCTCAGGCTTCGGGAACGAACGTGCTCACCCTTTTTCACTTCAACGCCTATCACATCGCTGTTCTTTTGCAGGATAAAATCAAGCTCTGCCGTGCTCTTGCTCTCCCAGTAATACAGGGGATAGCCTTTCGCCATCAGCTGCTGTGCTACATAGTTTTCCGTCACAGCGCCCATAAAAATGTTGTCTTCGCCGGAGAGAATCGTTTGCTGGGATAAACCGGACTTCATGACAAGCAGGCCCACATCGCCCATATATAGCTTAAAGGCGGACAAATCCGTGTAGACCGCAATCGGCTCAATCGCATGGTCGATACGCTGGCATTTCAGCACCACACCAGCCTGGCTTAACCATTCGATGGATGCGCCGAAAAGTGTTGCGCTCCCGCCCTTTTGCACGATCTTGTATTGAAACTTCCTGTTCTCCTTGGCCAGCTGCGCCGGTATGGAATTGTAGCAGGCGCGAATTTTCACATTCTCTGCATTCGAAGCATACTTTGCCATATCGGCGATATAGCTGTTGATAATGCCATTTTGAACCGAAGGAACATCTAAAAAGCTTCCGTCCTTTAAAAAAGCGTTGATCACAGCAGGCATTCCGCCAACAATCAGATATTCCCGGTAGCGTTCAACGGCTTCCTGATGCAAGGCATCCGGCAGCGCTTCCATGTGCTCCCAGGCATGGCGTATCTCCTCAGAGAGACCCTCTTTGCCTTGTGCCCAGAGATACTCTTCAAAATCAAACGGATATAACGTCATCATATCCACCTTGCCAACAGGGAAAGAGTACTGCTCGCGATTGATAGCAACCCCAAGCAAGCTCCCGGCAACCGCAATATGATACTCCGGCGCTTCTTCGGCAAAGTATTTCAAAGAGGTTAGCGCTCGCTCACAGGACTGTATCTCATCAAGAATAATCAACGTTTCTCCGGGGATGATCTTCTCCCCGGCAGAGGATTCAAGGTAGCGTAGAAGCTTCTCAGGAGATATATTATCATTAAAATATGAAGCTACCGCCAGGTTGGTTTCCAGATTTACATAGACCGTGTTTTTGAAGTAATGCTCGCCAAACTCCCGAAGGATATAGGTTTTCCCCACTTGTCTGGCTCCATCCAGAATTAGTGGTAAACGAAGCGTGCTCTGATTCTTCCATTCCACAAGACGCGCTTCAATTTTCCGTTTCATCGTCATCACCTCTACTGCTCACTATACAAACAAACGACAGTTAAGTCAAGTTTATTATGATAATTCTATAATAATCTTGACTTAACTGTCATATCCATCTATATCATGCAGCGCGGGTATTCCCTTTACCAGATTGGGTTCATGGCTTTGCTCGCCGTTTACCTGACAACCGCCAGCGACCCGATCGGGTCCCATGGCTTGAGTTCGATGGGCTGTGCTTCGAGCGCTTTGAGCTGCTCTGGCGAGAGGTATTTCTTTTTCACGACCACCTGGTGGGTGTAGTAGCCGAACCAGTCCTGGCTCATGACGAAGAAGCCTTTTTCGCCGACCTCGTCGCCCCAGCTGTTTTCGACCTTCCATTTGGTGATCTGGCCCTCGCGCACATCCACGGCCATGAGCG
Source organism: Candidatus Limiplasma sp. (assembly GCA_036759125.1). Lineage (GTDB taxonomy): Bacteria > Bacillota > Clostridia > Christensenellales > Aristaeellaceae > CAXXOK01. Next base: position 9,401 of record DAIOVG010000040.1, on the reverse strand, counting down.
TCATGGCGTGGGTGAGCACGGTCTGACCGTAATCCAGCATGTCGGCCTTGGTCATGTGCAGGTCGGTGTTCAGCACGGCATCGTAATCGTAAAGCCCCGTATCCATAATGCCCAGGTCACGGTCATAGAGCTTGCCCACGTCGCAGCCAAACCACACGGGCATCCCCTCCTGCACCTGCTGCCTGGCCATGTCGGCCAGCTTTTCGGATTCGAGGTTTAAGTACACCACGGGCTTGCCGCCCACGACGTTGCCCAGGTATTTAACGGTATAGGTTTTGCCGTAGGGCTTATCGTCCGTCGGCGCGTTGATCACGCTGACATACTCGTCGATCAGGTTCTCGCCCACATATGTTTGGAAGAACGCAAGCGGCGTCAGGTTCAGGTCGCGGTGGTAGCCGTTATCCTTGTCGCGGTAGGCAAAATCAAAGGTTTCGGGCGGCTGGCCCAGGAAGGTGCACAGCATGCCGTAAATTTCGCCGATCATGGCTTCCTTCTCCTTGCGCACAGCCTCCGCCGAGGCGCCCTGTGCAACCATGCGGCGCAGCGCCGCGCCGTTCTTGCGCAGTTTTTTGATCAGGATCACGTTCATGCCCTGCGAATTGCTGGAGTGGAAGGATTCGGGCATCGCCGCCTTGGGCACAACGCCGTATTTTTTCATCAGGTTGACCAGCATATCCCACTGGCCGCCATCGTTCATCAGGCTTTGGAACTGCCACATCACGATGCGGCTGTCCTTAGGCTCGGCCGCGGTCTCGATGACGCTTTCCAGGAAATAGTTCGCCTTTTCCAGCTTGTCGTAAAACATTAAATACGGCTGGGACAGTTCAAAATTCTTGTTCTTAAAGCCGAGCTTGCGGTTCATGTGATAGCGCAGCACGTTCATGCCCGCGAAAATCCAGCAGCGGCCGCTTTTTTTCTGGTTGGTGATGTCCAGGGTTTCGATTTCGTCCGAAAACACCTGCTGCATGCTGACTACGGACGCCTGCCTGCGCGCGCTGGCGTCGATACCGTTTAGCATCACGCTGTTAGCGACGATGTTCGCCGGGTTGTTTTGATATGCCTGCTTCGCCTGGGTCAAAAACGCCTGCGATAGCTTTCCGTTTTCATTCATAGTACAGTTCCTTTCCGGTCTGCCATATACAATTTGCCAATATGATTGTCTTCGGCGGGGGCGGTTGAATTCCTGCCTTGCCTCGCGGCGTACTTATCAGGGTCATTTCGCGGCGATTATTTTGCATCCGATCCTCAAAATCTGCAAATTCCGGGAACTCCAACCCGGATTTCGTGCTATAATACAAAACTTAGGAGGCCGTCATGAGCAACGAAGCCAGCTGTGGAAAAAGCAAGTATGAGGTGGACATGACCCAGGGGTCGATCACGCGCCATCTGGTGCGGTTTTCGATTACCGTTGCGCTCACCGGCGTGCTGCAGCTATTATACAACACGGTCGATACCATCGTGGTGGGGCAGTTCGCGGGCAAGGAAGCGCTGGCGGCCGTCGGCAGCACCGGCTCGCTGATCAACCTGCTGATTACGATGTTTGTCGGGCTTTCGGTGGGCGCGAGCATTGTGCTGGCCAAGTATTACGGCGAGGGCAATTTGAAAGCCGTCAGCGATACGGCCCACACGGCCATTGCGGTGGCGGCGATTGCCGGGTTGATCATGGCGGTTGTCGGCTTTGTGCTGGCAAGGCCCATCCTGCTCGCCATGGGCGTGCCGGACGATGTGCTGGATCAGGCGACGCTGTACATGCAGCTTTATTTTGTCGGCATTCCGTTTTCGTTCATCAATGTGTTCGGCTCGGCCGTTTTGCGCGCGGTGGGCGACACCCGCCGGCCGCTGTATATCCTGACGCTTTCAGGCCTGCTAAACGTAGCGTTGAACCTGCTGTTCGTGATCGTTTTCCATATGGGGGTCGCGGGCGTGGCATGGGGCACGGTGCTGTCCAACGTGCTGTCCGCCTATCTGATCCTGCGGGTGCTCACCCACACGGAGGGCGCGATCCGCATTATTTTGAAAAAGCTCCGCATCAAAGCAAGCGTGCTCATCCCCATCACCCGCATCGGCCTGCCTGCGGGGCTGGAAGGCGCGATGTTTGGCATCAGCAACGTGCTGATTCAGTCCGCGATCAACTCCTTCGGCTCGCTGGTGGTGGCGGGCAACGCCATTTCCGTCAACCTGATGGGGCTTGTCTATGTGGTGATGCAGTCCATCACCCAGGCCGGGATGACCTTCACCAGCCAGAACATGGGCGCGCAGCAGTACCGCCGGGTGCGCATGTCGCCGCTGATTACCATGGTGCTGGTCAGCATTGCGGCCGGTGCGATGTCCAACCTGATGGCGGCATATGCCATGCCGCTGGCATCGCTTTACAACGATAACCCGGATGTGCTGTATTATGCGGCGCTGCGCATGGGCATTACCTTTCCGCTGTATTTCATTTTCGGCATCATGCAAACCTTTGCGTCCCAGCTGCGCGGCATGGGGCACGGCATGCTGCCGATGGTCGTATCAATTTCAGGCATTTCCGGCATCCGCATCGGCTGGATGTACACGGCCTTTGCGGCCAACCGCACGCTGGAAACGCTGTACATCGGCTATCCCATCTCGTGGGCGGCTACAATGGCGATTTTGATTGTGTGCTATATTGTGGTGCTGCGCAAGGTGCCCAAGGACGATTTGCAGCCGCCGGAGTGCGCCATACCGTAGCGCCGGTTATGCTTCGCTTGCATTGAGGGCGTCGTGCAGCGCCTGTTTTCCCATTTGATAACAGCCGCGCGCTTCCGTCAATAGATTTTCATAAAACGCGGCCGCGGCATGCCTGCGTTCATCCGCAAGCTGCCGTGCCCTTTGCGTATAAAACCGATCGTACAGGGTTTCCAGCTTGTACTTGTATTCCCTGAAAAACGACGGCAGGCTGTCCGCTTCGCCGCTTTCAATCTCGCCCTGTGCATCCAGTGTGTACAGCGGCTGTGACACGATACCCTGATAGAGCAGCGTTCGGGCGATGCCCAGCGTTCCGGCGGCGTCCAGCTTATCGGCATCGAACAGGATTTTCGCTTCCAGGCTTTCGGGCAGATGCTTGCCGCGAAAGCGATGCGACGCGACACAATCGCGCACCTGTGCGGCGCGCGGTTCCGGCCAGCCGATACCGAGCAAAAATTGATACGCCATCGAGCTTCCAACCTGCGCGTGCCCCAGCGCGGGATTTGCATATTGCGCCGCCCGGCCAATATCGTGCAGCAGGCAGGCGGCAATCAGCACATCCAGGTCGGCGGCTTTTTCGTGCCGGGCGATATCCATGGCGAAATACAGCACGCGGTATACATGCTCGCTGTCGTGCGCGCTGTCCCGCATATGCTCGAGCATATGGGCTTCAATCCTCGAAAAACTGTCCCTGTCCATATGTTATGACCTCCTTGTTATGATCGGTCGCGCCAGCCTTGGGGCTGCCTGTATATGTTGGGTCAGCCGGAGAGCCTTTGCAGCGCTTCCTCTACCGTCGCGGCGAAATACACCTGCCTGCCCTGGTTGGACTCCCGGATGAAATCCCGCAGGGCCTTGCTTGTATAACCAGAAAAATCGCCCGCGATGGCAACGCGAACGCCGTAATTCACAAATTTCTGCAAAATCGCGCCCGCCAGGCCGGAGCGCAGCTGGAAAAACGCGGGGTCCAGCGCCTCCGCCGGGATTACCGCGCGGTCAGCCTGATGGACATAGCTGATTTCGCCGATCCTGTCCAGCGCGTCCTGCTCGGTATGTATCGTTTCTGCGTCCAGCACCGCAACCGGCACCCCGTTGATTGTTTGTATCTTCATACCGGGCATTCCCTTCCTGTCCTATCGGATGGCTTATTGTAGCACAGACCCCATGGCAGGGCAATTTGTAGCAGGTTCCCGGCGCGGCTTTCCTTTGCCGGAATTCTGGTATAGAATGGAAGTACTGGACTTCCCACTTCCTGGAGGTTTCAATATGATTCGCAAAATCGTTTGTTTGCTTATGGCTTTGGTGCTACTGCCGCTGTGCGCCGCGCAGGCCCGGACATCCGGCTGGCACATCGACGAAAACGGACTGAAATTATACTTCCGCAACATTGACGAATGGACCCTGGTCTCCCCCGATACGGTGGAGGAGCATATGGAGCTGTGCACATCCAGGGGGTATACCCAGCAGGAGGTGCGCGAGCGCTTTGCCTCCGGGCGCATCGTGTGGGAGGCCTATCACCCCAGGCTGAAGGACGGGTTCATGCGCTATGAGGTCTGGAGTGATGAAAACACCCGCAACGCCTGGGACCTGAACATGCTTCCCACCGCCGAACGCAATGCCTGGATTCACGCGCTGGACATTTACGGCACCGAGGAGTATTCGTTCGTCAACCCCAGCTATGTCAGCATGGGCAAGGAAAAGCACCTGCTGATTACCGGCGTCACCAAAAACCCGCCGTACCGGTACGAGTCGGGCTACGGCGCGCTGACGGTGCGCAACGGCCTGGGCCTTTTGTACACCTATATCCAGAATAAAGATCGCGCCTCCCAGCGCAACTATTTTAAGACCGTTTTTGAGTTTGTCGGCTCCCAGACCAACGTCACCAGCATGGATCACATCTTTTTCATGCCTGAAATACTGCCAGAGGCCGTGGATGTGTTCATGGATCCGGATATCGTGATCAACGCCCACACCGGGGAAAACCGCTTTCGCGGCGCCACCGAGAAGGATACGAGGATTACCGCAGCCTGGGGCGGCAATAGCGGCGAAGCCACCGCCGACAAGGACGGCAATTTTACCGTATCCGTGCCGATCACCATGGAGGGGGAGATGGCCGTATCCCTGACGGCCAAAAAGAAGGGGCATTCGGACAACTATACCTCCGTGCTGTCCATCCCCATTAACGATTCCATGGCGCGGCTGACCCTCACCGAATACCCTGCGTATGAAACGGAGGCGGACAGCTTTACCCTATCCGGCATGGCCGCGCCGGGCGCGGCGGTGTTCCTGACCCTCAACGGGGATGATCCCATCATGCGCATCGCGGACGCGGACGGCAAGTTCAGCCAGAAATTCGAAGGCCTGGAAGACTTTGTGCTCAACACCCTCACCGTAACCGCCAACGAAGAGGGCCTGGCCGACGCGACCGCCGCCATCGTGTTTTACCGGGGCTACGGCGAGGACGTGAAAACCGGCATCGCCAAATTCAAGGCCAAAACGGTCTCCGTGAGCCCCGCCAAGCTGACCGCCAACCCGCTGGATTCCGTTGGCGATTTCATCCGCATGGAGTTCCGCACCAAAAGCCTGACCCGGGAGGATGGAGGCATCACCTTCCGCGCCGAAAGCCTTTCCAGTAGCAGCTCCAAGCGCTACCCGATGATTTTGAAAGTGCACGGCTATCTGGACGATTATATCGTCGACGGCATGAACCTCACCGTTTACGGCATTGTGGAGGCCCCCACCAACGACGACAAGCTCCCGCAGATCCGGGTGATTTATATTTCGTATCTGAAATACGTGTACCACTGATCAGCACAAAGCCCCGGCCGCGTATGCGGCCGGGGCTTTGCAGACGCTTGCGCGTTACTTGTTCTTTTTGTTCACCACATCAAACACAACGGCCAGGAGCAGCACCAGGCCTTTGATGGCCTGCTGCCAGTCAATCGAGATGCCCATGATGGACATACCGTTGTTGAGCACGCCCATGATGAGGCCGCCGACAATACACCCGATCACCGTGCCGATGCCGCCGCTGGCGGACGCGCCGCCGATGTAGCAGCTGGCAATGGCGTCCAGCTCGAAGTTCACGCCGGCTTTGGGCGTTGCCGCGTTCAGGCGGCCGGCAAACACGATGCCGGCAATGGCCGCCAGCACACCCATGTTCACATACACCCAGAAAAACACACGCTTGGTATTGATGCCCGACAGCGCCGCCGCCTTGGCATTGCCGCCGAACGCGTATATATGCCGCCCGATGGTCGTTCGGCTGGTCACAAAGGAATAAATCATCACCAGCACGCCAAGCAGCACCAGCACCGTCGGCATGCCCCTGTACTGGTTGAGCCAGAAGGCAAACAGGTTGATGACCACCACCATCACGATGATTTGCAGCGTCAGCACGAGCTTGGATGATACCGCAAAGCCGTAGTGCTTCATCTCACGCCGCTTGCGCAGCTCGCCGACGATGAACACGATGCTCAGGAGCAGGCCCACGAGCAGCGTAATCAAATGCAGCTGCTTGCCAAACAGGTAGATCGGCCCTGTGATGTTGGTGATAAAGTCCGGCACAAAGCCTGCGGAGATGGACGTGTACACATCCGGGAACGGCGCCTTGGTTTGCCCCTTGAGGATCACCATGGTCAGGCCGCGGAAGATGAGCTGCCCGGCCAGGGTGACAATGAACGCCGGAATGCGCACATAGGAGATCCAAAATCCCTGCCACGCGCCAATCAGCCCGCCGACAACCAGCGAAATGAAGAGCACCGCGACCGGCGAAATATTCCAGTCCATGATGAACACGGCGCTGGTCGCCCCGATAAACGCGGCGACGGAGCCGACCGACAGGTCGATATTCCCGGTCAGGATCACCAGCAGCATACCGATGGCCAGCACCAGAATGTAGCTGTTCTGCATAATCAGGTTGGCGACATTGAGCGGCTTTAACAGGATCCCCTTGGTGAGGAACTGAAACAGAATGATGATCGCCACCAGGGCGATGATCATGCCGTACTGCCGGCTGTTGAACTCGAATTTCCGCTTTTTCTGTACTTGTTGCATTCGTCAGTTCCCCCTGCTGCTTTGCATGATACAACGCATAATGCTTTCCTGCGTTGCTTTTTCTTTGGGAAGCTCGCCCACCATTCTTCCCTCGTTCATAATATACACACGGTCGCTCATGCCCAGCACCTCGGGCAGTTCGCTGGAGATGATGATAATGGCCTTGCCCGCCGCGGCCAGCTGGTTGATGATGGTATAGATCTCATACTTTGCGCCCACATCGATGCCGCGGGTAGGCTCATCCAAAATCAGCACGTCCGGCGCGGCGAAAATCCACCGGCTCAGGCACACCTTTTGCTGGTTGCCGCCCGAAAGGTTGCCCACGATCTGGTGCACGGTCGGGGTTTTGATGGACAGCTTCCGGCGGTAATCTTCCGCAATGTGAATTTCCTTGCTTTTGTTGATAATCAGCATCTCGCTGATGCCCTTGAGGTTGGCCATGGAGATGTTTTCCTTCACATCGCTGATCAGGTTAAGCCCGGCGGTTTTACGGTCCTCCGTCAGGTAGGCCACGCCGTTTTCAATCGCCTGGTGAATGGTATTGAAGTTTACGGGTTTGCCGTCCTTCGTCATCGTTCCGGTGATTTTTTTGCCGTAGGCCTTGCCAAACATGCTCATGGCCAGCTCCGTGCGGCCCGCGCCCATCAGCCCGGCAATGCCGACCACCTCGCCCCTGCGCACATAGAGGCTGATGTCCTTGAGCACCTGGCGGTTGGTGTCCACCGGGTCAAAGGCGGACCAGTTTTCCACGGAAAACACCGTTTCCCCGATTTCGCTTTCGCGCGCGGGGAAGCGGTCCTTGATTTCGCGGCCGACCATGCCCTGGATGATGCGGTCCTCGCTGATATCATCCTGGCCCTTGACCAGGGTTTCGATGGTCGCGCCGTCGCGCAGTATGGTTATGCTGTCGGCGACGCGCTCGACTTCCTTGAGCTTATGGCTGATAATAATGGACGGCACACCCTTTGCCCGAAGGTTGACGATAATTTCAAGCAAATGGTCGGATTCGGCCTCGTTCAGCGCGGCCGTCGGCTCGTCCAGAATCAGTAATTTCACATCCTTGGCAAGCGCCTTGGCGATCTCCACCAGCTGCTGCTTGCCCACGCCGATATCGGCGATCAGCGTATCCGGGTCTTCCGAAAGCCCGACGAGCTTGAGCAGCTCCGTGGTTTTGGCCCGGGTTTGCTGCCAGTTGATAATGCCTGCCCTGGCCCGCTCGTTGCCCAAAAACATGTTTTCGGCAATGCTTAAATACGGTACCAGCGCAAGCTCCTGATGAATGATGGAGATGCCCTTGTTTTCACTGTCCTTGATATGGTGAAACACGCACTCCTTGCCGTCGAAAATAATTTCGCCGGTGTAGGTGCCGTGGGGATACACGCCGCCCAGCACGTTCATCAACGTGCTTTTCCCTGCGCCGTTTTCGCCCACAAGCGCGTGGATTTCATCCCGCTTGACGATCAGGTTCACGCAATCAAGCGCTTTGACGCCGGGGAACAGCTTGGTGATGTCCTTCATATGCAAAATCGCCTGGTCCAAGGTGGTTTTCACGCTCCTTATTCCCCTGGTTGCTGTTTTCAATTGATGCCGCCCGCTGCGGCCGACATAGTATAACTTGATACCAGTATAAACATAGGTATGGCGGCAGTCAAGCTGCCGCCATACGACGCAGTTGCCCTGCGATTACAGGCCGAGTTGCTCCATGGTGTAGTAGCCGCTGTCTTCCACCAGCACCTGCACGGCGTTGGTCGCATCGATGGGCACCGGCTCCTCCAGGTAGGAGGGAACGATGAACACACCGTTGTCATACGTGGTGGTGTTGTTGATGGTGGGTTCTTCGCCGCCCAGCACCGCGTTGACCATTTCAACCGCTCTGGCTGCCAGGGTGCGGGTGTCTTTGAAAATGGTGGAGTACTGCTCGCCCGCCAGGATGCTCTTAACGGAGGGGAGCTCCGCGTCCTGACCGGAGATGATGGGCATGGGCATATCGGCAGAGCCGTAGCCCACGTTCTTCACGGACGCCAGCACGCCGATGGAGATGCCGTCATAGGGGCTGAGGATTGCATCCAGGCCGCCATCGGCATAGTGCGCGGTGATGATGTTATCCATGCGGGCCTGCGCGGTTGCGCCGTCCCAGCGGAGGGTCGCGACCTGGTCAAACGCGGTCTGGCCGGATTTCACAACCATTTTGCCCTCGTCGATGTAGGGCTGCAGGATGCTCATCGCGCCATCGAAGAAGTAATAGGCATTGGTGTCGTCGGGCGAGCCGGCAAACAGCTCAATGTTGAAGGGGCCTTCCGCATCCGGCAGTCCAAGGCCGTCTACGATGGTCTGCGCCTGCTGCACGCCCACGAGGAAATTATCAAACGTGGCATAGTAGCTTACGGCGTCGGTGTTTTTGATCAGGCGGTCGTAGGAAATCACGGCAACGCCGGCTTCCTTGGCTTTTTCCAGGATAGAGGTCAGCGATTCGCCGTCGATCGCGGCGATAACCAGCACCTTGGCGCCTTTGGTGATCATGTTTTCGATCTGGGCAACCTGGTTTTCAATGATGTCTTCGCCAAATTGCAGATCAACGTCGTAGCCCTCGGCCAGCAGAAGATCTTTCATGGTGCCGCCGTCGGAAATCCGGCGCGCGG
>DAIOVG010000039.1:0-17840 GCA_036759125.1 Candidatus Limiplasma sp. | reverse complement strand
ATATTGGGGTTGGGTGTTACGGGCGCTGGTGTCGGGGTGAGGAATGCAATTTGGAGGATATTGGATTTAAACGTCCACTCCGTATCCAGCGTATCCTTGGCAACTGCATGGAACTGGTATTGCCCCGCCATGCTCAGCGTCACATCGCGTGAGAGTTTGCGCGATTCACCTGCAGGAATAGCATCAAAGGTGTAAATCAGCGTATTGGCCTGATAGATATTTACATCCGTCGCATCTACAGTACTGTTGTTGTAAATCGTGACTTCAAAGCGAACAGTTTCCTTGGTGGAATAAACTTCCGATTTATTGGACGACATTGTCAGTTCCAGCTTCAGCGCCTGGTTGGGATCCATGGCGATCAACGAAAGCAGATCGCTGTCAAAGCTGACCTCTGTGCCTGTTTTATCAATCGCGAGGATCTTAAACTGAAAATCAGTCGATTTCGTCAATGTAATTTCTTTGGTAAGCGTTAATGCTTCGCCAGCGGGCAGCGTTAGGTTGGTAAACACGTCTCCCAATGTTGCATCCGTCACGCGAACGTCGGAATAGTCCACATTCCCGGTATTATCAAGCTTCAGCGTCAGCTCAATGGTTTCGTTCATCAGAACGCCTTTTTTATCGGAGGTTAACGTGGCGATTACAATGGGCTCTGCATACACGATGGTCTGTTCATCCGTTTCGTAAACCTGCTCCTGCGTACCATCCGCGATTGTATAGGTAATTGTTCCTTTACTGGTTAGATCTTTTGAACCCATCACTACAGGCAGCTTTACTGTAACGGTTTCCCCGGCTTTAAGCTCCGGTGCGACTGTCAGCTTATCGGCGAGCACATCCTTGGTTTCTTCCAAAGTGAGGTTCGTAATCGATACGGTGCCCTCGTTGGTGATTTCATAAATAACACTGATGGCCTGATCTTTGCGGGCCGTTTCGGGGATGATGGTACGCTTGACCGCAATTTTCGCCTCATAGCTGACCTGTGAGATTTCCGCGCGGATCGGCTGGCTTTGTGTTTTGCTTGCGCCATTATCATCCAGAATTGTATATTTGACAAAAAAGACGATCTGGCCGTTTTCCAGCGTGCGTTGGTTCACCGCCCATGTGCCCGTCCAGGTTTTGGTTTCTCCGGCTTTCAGCATTACGGAGCCGTTATCTCCAAAATCCTTGACCACCTGGCTTGTGGGATCAAACAGCGTCAGAGGGCTTGTCATGTCCGTATCCCCTGAGTTGGAAATGGTGATGGTAATCGTTACATCTCCAGGCTCGGTTAAGGCGGATGGCACGACCTCCATCGTACAAACGATCGGATCCGTGGCGGCCGACGCCATGGAACACAACGCCAGCGTTGCTATGCACAGAAGCGCCAAGACGATCAATTTATGTTTCATGTCAATTGCGGGCGTACCATGGGACGCCCTGCCTCCCTTCGGCGGATGAAGCCGACATCGATCAAAGAATGAATAGCATGTTCGATAGTATCATAAGACCGCAGCTTGTTTACTTGCGTACCTTGCCGCCAACCTGAAACCATCTGTCCATACATACGCATATTGTAGTTCATATGGGATTTTGTGTCAAGCACACCGGGATATCCGAACAGGTCGATGGTATATGGAGATACGATAGCAATTGTTTCAATACCGGCATACCTCCGCGTTATCTATGAATCAGATGGCGTGTATGCTATAATAACGTCGACAACCAGTTCTCGTTTCATCGGAGGGATTACGCTTGGCAAAGCCACGCAACGGTTTACAACCGGGTTATGGATCGGATATGGAAAGCGATTATCAAAAGCCGTATGGGTTGGATGATTCCGGTTATGAACCAGAACCCGCGAATAACCCTGATACGGTAAAGAAGAGCTTTACAATCTTCAAGCCAAGGCGCTCAAAGCCAAACTTCATATTTTCCGTATTGGTGAACGCAGTACGTATTCTCCTGATACTGGCTTTGATGGCGATCCTCGCCGCGGGAGGCGCGCTGATTGGGATTGGCAAGGCATATGTCGGTACCGCGCCTACCCTTGATCTTGCGCTTTTAAGCGATCAGGACAAAACCAGCTTCATTTATGATGCGAACGGTGCGCTGATTACGGATTACAAGGGTACCGAAAACCGTGTCATGGTCAATATCTATCAGATTCCGCAAAATCTGCAGTATGCGTTTATTGCAGTGGAGGACGTACGCTTCTTTACGCATAACGGTGTTGATTATAAGCGCATTTTCGGGTCACTGATTCAGAATTTTATCTCCAACCAGAACCAAGGAGCCTCCACGATCACACAACAGCTGATAAAGAACACCATCCTTTCCAATGAGCTCAGCTATAAACGAAAGATTCAGGAAGCTTACCTGGCCATGGAACTTGAAACCATGTATACCAAGGCCGAGATTCTGGAGGCGTATCTCAATACAATCTATCTGGGAGAAAACTATTACGGTGTAGCCGTCGCCGCCGAAGGCTACTTCGGCAAGGATCTCTCCGAGCTATCCTTGCGCGAATGCGCCATGCTAGCCGGTATGACGAACAATCCGTATTACTACAATCCACGCCGCAATTTTTTCCTGCGTGAATCAGACACTACAGATTACGCCTCGCTGACAAACGACCGTACGGATTATGTTCTCGGATTGATGTATGAGAACGAATTTATCAACTATCAGGAATATCAGGATGCTTTGAACACAGAGAGTGCAAATGTCCTGCCGGAATCCGCTGTTGAAGGCGAGGGTATGTACAATTACGCACACTATGTGGAGTATGCCATCAAAGAGGTTATTGACAGCTTTTTGGAGATTAACGGTCTTAAGAACACCAGCGAAAACCGCGCTAAGATGGAAAACGAACTGCGCACCGGCGGATACCATGTAACACTTGCGATTGATTCCCAGATTCAGCAGATTGTGGAAGACACACTGGAAAGCTGGACAAACTATCCCGCGCTTCGTGACCCAAGCGATAAAATCTACCGCGCTAAGAACGCAAACGGCACGTATACGGAGATCATACAGCCGCAGGCTTCGGCCGTGGTGCTTGATTATCGCACTGGCGAACTGAAAGCCATTGTCGGCAGCCGTACCAAGCCAACCCAGCGCAAAACGCTTAATCGTGCAACGGATATGAATATGCCGGTTGGTTCCGCTATCAAGCCGATTTCTGTCTATGCGCCGGCGATTGAGCTTGGCGCATCCCCAGCAAGCGTTGTGTACAATATGCCGATACCTGTCGCCGGCTGGCTGGATGAAAATCAAAAGGAAACCTGGCCGCACAATTACGGCGGGAGCCAGTACACGGGGCCCGTCACACTACGCCAAGCTATGAAGCAAAGCTACAATGTCGCCGCTGCCCAAACCCTGATGACGCTTGTCGGCGTGGAACGGTCGGTTGACTTTCTGGTCAAGTCCGGTGTTGATCCCAAGAATATCAACGCAACGCCCTTCGGGCTTGCGCTGGGTTCCAGCGGTATCACCCCTGTGCAGATGGCTGTTGCGTACGGTGTACTGGGCAACGGTGGCGTCTATCAGGAGCCGATATCGGTTCTTGGTATTTCGGACAGTGAAGGCAATGTGATTTGGGATGGTCATCAGCAGCAGGAACGTCAACAGGTTTACAGACAATCCACCGCATGGCTTGTCGTCGATATGATGAAAGACGTCGTATCCAGCGGTACAGGAACCAAGGCAAAGATCTCCGGACAGACTGTCGCCGGCAAGACCGGCACAAACAGCGACCAGCGCGGTGTGTTCTTTTCGGGAATGACCGGATGGTATGCGTCCTCGCTCTGGATCGGGCACGATAACTATAAACCGCTTTCGTCCAAAGTAACCGGCGGCAACAGCGCAGCGCCTCTCTGGAAAGCATACATGACAAAGATTCATGAGGCGAAAAACCTTGACAACCGCGATATTCTGGAAGGCTCTGCCGAGGATTACGGTTTGACCAAGGTTACAACCTGTGCCGTCAGTGGTCAGCGGGCGACTGATGCCTGCCGAAACGACGTCATGGGTTACGGTGTCGTCACCGATTACTGGTATACGCTGACCGTACCAACGATGCAATGTCAGATGCACATTTTGGCAGATGTATGCGCCCAGACCAATCTAATCGCAACGCCATTCTGCCCCACTGTGGTGACCAAGGGTATCGTCGTGATCCCGGAGGGACATCCGCTTTACCGATTCCTTCACGATACTGTATATGAACCCGTGTTATCGGACTACCTTGGCATCGCCGGAGATTTGGGTGTGTGCACTTATCATCAAAGTGCTAATTCAGGGTCTACCGATCCACTGGTGCAGAATACGCTGATTCCCGACGCGCAAACGCTGATTGCGAGCGCACAAAATATACTTGCCGGCTTGAATGCCGAAAGTACAGAATACAATCAAATGATCAATGCAATCAATAATCTTCAAGCGGTCATCAGTGGCGAATCGCCCAGCAGCGCTGATGTTGCCGGGGCTATGAGCCTGTTGACTCAGGCGATGGCAGCTGCTTACTAAAACCTAATACTCGGTTTCCGCCATAAACTGCATGCACTTGGGCAGGTCGCCGATAATATCATGCAAGCGTTCTTTGGGATATTTCCACAAAACCAATTTGGGCACAATCCACACTAAAGCGGCAGTATCCAGGGCTTCCATCAGTCCACCGTTGAGTTGCGGGGCGGCCGCGCGTACAAAGGTAAAAGCAGCCAAACTAATATCACTCGGTATTTCAATACCCTGTGTAATGAGCTTTTTACGAAGATCCAAAAGCCACCCTTCACCGTCTTTATACAGTAAATCTGCCCGATCGCTGAACGCGTGAATGGAACGCAGAGAAACTGGATTTCCGATAAAGTTGAGGTTTTCCTGTCCCCGGTTTCGGTTGAATTTTGGAATCCTGAGCACCGGCAAGGATCCGGCAGCTTCAAAATCCTTGGTCTCAATCAATCGTATCGTTTTATGCCCGTATGCGCGAATCGGTTTGCGATTGCTTCGAATCACTTCGATTGTCGGTGTTCGCTGATCGTTTTCGGGCAGTAGGCTGACGAGCCGCAGGTTTCCATCATCCTGGGGCCAGGCTGTGACGTTGATCAGACCGAGCGCGCGAATGATATGTTTCACATATAGTTCGGCAAGCGAAAGCGTTTCCGCTGTTACACAGATTTCATCGTGAAGCGATAAAAACACCATGAACTCCGTGACGCAATCCTGTTTGCACATAAAGCCGACACCGCTCATGATGGAGCGGACCGTTTCCACAAGCGCTTTGTTTTCTGTATAGACCCCGATAGTCGGAGATAAAACGATGTCTGTACCGTTTGTTTGCGTGTCCACAGCTGCTTTGGCAAGCAATTTGAGAGTGCCAGTACGGATGCTTTCGCCAAGCTCTTTAAGCGTCTCCTCAGCTGCCATACACTGATCTGTCAGCGAGAGCAACCGATTATTTAGCGCATGAATCTCTTTTTGCTTTTGTTCAGCCAGTTCCAGATACATCTTCTCTTTGATGTGCTGGTAGTTCTCTTTGACTTTATCCAGTTCCACTAAAAGCGATATCCGCTGGCCTTCGATTTCATCAAGCTCAGCTTTGATTGCAGAGTAGGCTGATTTAGCCTGACTGTTCATCATAGGCGAGTCCATAACTGCCTGTGACAACTCCTTGTTCTCCCCCAGCAACCGTAGTAAATCCTGGTGAAGCGAAGGAATGCTCCACACATGCCGCAGCGCTTCGCGCAGGTTCTCTAACGGATTTACCACGGGTCGGTGTCCCGACCGAACAGCACCGCCGTTCTGCTGTTTCTCTTTGATTTGCTTCTCGACCACATCGTGCACAAATCCGTTGCCATTGTGGGTTTTGTGTCCGTTGGCCTGCGCGTCTGTAATAGGGGTGCCATGGAATTTTGGCGCTTCCTTGGGTTCGTCTGATGCAGGTGGCAAAGGTGCTTCCGCCAGGCGGTTTGCATCGATCGATACCGGACGGTTCAATTCTGTTATATGTTCCTGCGTTGTCAGATCCTCGTCTAATATCTCAAGCTTTGTGCCGATGGGAATAGGATCTTCGTTTATTACTGGTACTTGTTGTGCTTCTGGCTGAACCAGCTCTGCTGTTTCTGGAAGCTGTTCCGGGTCTTCTTTGGGAGCATTGCCGCGTTTCAGTTCCCGTTTGCGCTGTCTCCAGGTTACAATTGCTTCCGGGTTCCAGTAGTAGGTGCGTGGGTTGCCTTCCACGTCCTCAATGGTGTGCATCAGAAAGTTTTCATTGCCAAACGGTTTAAGTCCGTCCCACTCCACAACCGCATCCCGGCTGATCGGGCCGTACAGAATCATGCCTCTTTGTATTAAAACGTTTTCGGTTAGCGCCTGCGAAAAGGGCTGATTTTCCTGATAAACTTCGAAAACCGATTCCGGTTCAAAGCCGCAGATGACGTCGGAATAGATGGCAAACTGATTGCACTCGTCTTGCTTTGGATCGTAATTTCGATTCTGACGGACTTTGGTCAGCTCCTTGCCGTCGCTGGTTAACTGCACACAGCAAAGAGGCCCGATTTCGCGCATCCGTTCCTTAAAACTGCTCTGTTCGCGTTTATCCGGAATAATGCGCAGGCTTCCGAAGTCGGGATACGATTGCTTTCTGTTGTTGAAAATCAATCCGTCCTTAGTACACAAAGGGAAAATGCGAAAGATGACCCGCTGGCTGTTATCTTCATCAAGTAATGAAAGCGTTATGGTTCCATCCAATTTTTTCATTGTAAAGCTGGCCTCCGATTGTATTCCTATAGCAGGAATTTACTCGGCTTTGTCTCGTTCTTCATATACGTATTGGAAATCACCTTTTGCCTTGTATGGTAATACGGCAGTTTCCAGTTACGAAAAAGAACAAAGAACGACACAAAGACATAGAATATCAGCATAGTTCGGTCGACGCAACGCTGATGCTTATCAATTCTAACCTTTCTTAGTGTAAACGATTGATGGAATTTGTCAATAGTTTACATAATATGAACTTTGGTCTTTTTATGTACCTGTGAGTAGCAAATCGTATGTTACGAAATACTTGTGACATTGTTTGCAAAAGCCTTGACCCGTTCATGATATTGTAATATATTGACGGTAACCTGTAAAGTTTTCGAGGAGGTCACCGCATGCACCGGTATTCCAAAGCCCGGCTATTTTCCATCATCATGCTATTCGCTCTGTTTGTGTCCATCGCGCCTTTTTCCTGCGCGTTTGCCACAGATTCCGGCGTTACAAACGCGAAAGTCGTCATGCGAAAAACCGCATCCAAAAATTCATTGGCATTGCAAACGCTGCCGGCCGGTGAAACCGTATCGGTACTCCAATCGACGGACGGATGGTACAAAGTTCGGTATGGGAACTATACCGGATATATCATGGAAGAATACATTGATCTTTCCAATGACTCTTTGATCGCCAACCAGGATAAGATTTCAGCCCTTGGCAGCGCGCCCGGAGCACTCTATATCGGCGATGAAGGATCCGACGTAAAGAAGCTCCAAAACGCGTTGAAGATCCTTGGGTATTATGCGCTGCGCGTCGACGGCATCTACGGAGAAGGGACCACCACGGCTGTCGCCCTCTACCAGCAGGCAAAGGATCTTGAGCCTGATGGCATTGCCGGGAAGCAAACCATTAGCTCCATGTTTGGCAGCTGCGCCAAATCGGCTGATATTACCGTTTCGGGCAGAGACGCGGAACAGAAGATTGCACAAACCAAATCTAGTACCGACTCGTCTGCCCAGCAGAAAAATATGGTGTCGAGCTTTTCGGATATCAAATCCGTACCGGCTGCCAGCAAGGAAGGCGACAGCGGGTCAAAAGTTGTGAAACTGCAGCAGGCGCTGTACCTGCTAGGTTATTATACCGGTACCATCGACGGTGATTACGGTGAGGCAACAAAGCAGGCCGTTACGAAGTTCCAAGAAAAACGCGGCATGAATGCCGATGGCATTGCCGGAGCCGCCACCATTCGCGTGATGTTCAGCGGTACCGGTCTGAAAACCAGCTCCTCATCATCCGTCAAAACATATAAAACCAAGGTACTGGATTGGTTCAAGGATCATGTCACAAACGTCATTCCTAAAAATGCCAAGTTCACCATTAAGGATGTGCGCACGGGCAAAACCTTTACGGCGGTGCGCTGGAGCGGTATCAATCATCTGGATGCCGAACCGGCAAGCGCCGATGATACGGAGATATTCAAATCTATATATGGTGGATCATGGAGCTGGTCGCGCAGGCCAATCCTGATTCTGTACAGAGGAAATGTGTACGCCGCCTCCATGAATGGTATGCCCCATGGCACCACCACGATCGATAATGATTTTGACGGCCACTTCTGCATTCATTTTAAGAACTCCAAAACACATGGTACAGAAGTTGTCGACGCCGATCACCAGAAGGCTGTCGATGTCGCCTCCCACGCTGTTTGGTGAGCTCCCACAATCAAAAAAGGCGCCTGTGCAAGGCGCCTTTTTGATAAAGACTATTCCTCGTCGTGCTTGAACACGCGCTTTACATTTTGCTTCCCGGCTTCCACAACTTCTTCAAAGCTGTTTTCAAAGCCTACACCGCTAGTGTCCAAAGACAGCCGATATCCCATAACCAGTGCAACCAACACGCCGCCAATAACCAGCCAGGGCGCGGTAAGCAACGCGATGATAGAGAACAGGATGGAGAGGTTGAGGATCGGCGTATCGCCGCGGGTGATTTTCACTCTGTTTTTATACATCGTCCTGAAGAAACCTCCGCTTTGCTTCGTGTCTTCCATATTGATGAATCCTCCTTAGAATTGGGTTTGTTTATTCGACGCTGTAAGCATACCACTGATAAAGATGAGATGCTTGAGTAGCTCTTTATGGTTTCATGAGAATATCATGAGAATATGCATTGACACCCTCATTCCGGATTTGACAGGCTGTATGCGCTGCTCTATAATTTGAGAACAAAAAGTGATGAATCTGTAGTTGCAGGAGGATGGTAGAGTGATCATCACCGAGTTTCTGGAGAAAAATGCTAGAATCACGCCCGATAGTTCCGCACTTGTTGAAATCAATCCGGCATTACAGCCGGATCATACTGTTTCATGGCGGGAGTTTAACCTGATCGAGTCCGCGTCCGGCGGCAAATACCGCCGTGAGATGACCTGGCGGGAGTTCGACCAGACAGCCAATCGTTTTGCCAATCTGCTGTTATCAAGGGGGATTAAGAAAGGCGACAAGGTCGCAATTCTTCTGATGAACTGCCTGGAATGGCTGCCGATCTATTTCGGCATCCTGAAAACAGGCGCGCTCGCCGTGCCGCTCAACTTTCGCTACACAGCCGAGGAGATTCAATACTGCCTATCGCTTTCTGATGCGTCTGTGCTGATCTTCGGTCCTGAATTCACTGGGCGCGTGGAACAGATGCTGAATCATTTGGCCGGTATCCGGCATTACTTCTTTGTGGGCAACGATACCCCTGCGTTCTGTGATAACTTCGGGCATTTCATCACGTTCTGTTCGTCGACCGCACCGGCGGTTGAGGTGATAGACAGAGACGACGCCGCAATCTACTTTTCGTCCGGCACCACAGGGTTTCCCAAGGCCATATTGCACAGCCATGAGGGTCTGATGGCCGCCATGCTGGCGGAACAGAAGCACCACGGGCAAACCAAGGACGATGTTTTCCTATGCATTCCTCCGCTGTATCACACAGGCGCCAAAATGCACTGGTTTGGAAGCCTGATGGTTGGCGCTAAAGCCGTTTTGCTTCGCGGTATCAGTGCGAAATGGGTGCTGCAGTCCGTTTCGGATGAAAAGGCCAGCATTGTATGGCTGTTAGTGCCGTGGGCGCAGGATATTCTGGACTGCATCGACCGGGGCGAAATCAACCTGAACGACTACAAGCTAAGCCAGTGGCGGCTGATGCACATCGGCGCGCAGCCTGTGCCGCCCAGCATGATCACACGCTGGCTGAAGGTGTTCCCCAATCAGCAATACGATACCAACTACGGCCTGAGCGAGTCCGCAGGTCCCGGATGCGTGCATCTGGGTGTGGAGAACGTACACAAGGTTGGTGCCATCGGTATCGCAGGCTATCAATGGGAAACCCGCATTGTGGATGAGCGGATGCAGGATGTACCCCAAGGCGAAGTCGGTGAGCTTGCCGTTCGTGGCCCCGGATTGATGAAGTGTTACTATCACAATCCCGAGGCAACCGATGAAATCCTTGTGAATGGCTGGCTTCGCACCGGAGACATGGCCAAGGTGGACGAGGATGGATTTATTTACCTGGTTGACCGTAAAAAGGACGTAATTATCTCCGGCGGCGAGAATATTTACCCTGTGCAGATCGAAGACTATCTGCGCGCACATGACAAAATCAAGGATGTTGCGGTAATCGGCATGCCCGATGACAGGCTTGGTGAAATCGCCGCTGCCATCATTGAATTGAAAGAAAACGGCAGCGTCACGCAGGAGGATATCAATACCTTCTGTATGGATTTGCCCCGTTATAAGCGGCCGCGCAGAATTATATTCGCCAAGGTTCCCCGCAACCCAACCGGAAAAATCGAAAAACCCAGGCTTCGCCACCTGTACGGTGTGGAGCATCTGGTCGAAAAGCAAGTCTCAAAATAAACCAAAAACTCCCGGTGTTGCGCCGGGAGTTTTGCATGTTTACAAACTATGAATGAAGCGAACGACTTCCTTTGGATTTTTGTTCTTAAAGAACGTTGTTCCAAGCACCAGAATGTCTACGCCGACATCGGCGAGCTGTTTGGCGTTATCCAGATTAATGCCTCCATCCGCTTCGATAAGACCCTTGTATCCCTGCCTGCGAATGGCGGCGATTTTATCGATCATTTCCGGCATCAGCTCCTGCCCGCCGAAGCCCGGTTCTACCGTCATCACAAGCACCTGATCCGGTACAATGTCCAATGATAGCAAGGCGGATGCGGGCGTACCAGGTTTCAGCGAAACGCCTGCGCGCAAACCCCTTGCTTTGATCTTCTCAATGGACTGACGGCAGGTATCACTTTCCACATGTACGGTGATGGCGTTGGCGCCGCTATCGGCGATGACATCAATATATTGAAGGGGATTATATAGCATCAGATGCACATCGTAATAAGCAGAAAACTCATTGTGCATATCCTTAAGCAAACCAGGTCCAAAAGAGATGTTGGGCACAAAAACGCCGTCCATCATATCAAAGTGGATTGCATCGCAGCCGCTGTTTAGAATCACACGCACCGCGTCTGCCATATACATGGTATTCGCCGCTAAAATCGACGCCGCTACTTTACTCATATCGTCCTTCCCACGCTTCCTTTGCATTTGCCAGCAACTGATGATACCGCAAAACGCGTTCCTTTGCAATCAACCCCGCGTCGCGCGCTTTCAACACGGCGCAACCCGGCTCCGATAAATGATAGCAGGGCTGAAAGCGGCACTGCTCCTCGTAAGCTGTAAACTCCGGGTAATATCCGCGCAGCATTACAGGGTCTTCTGCCTCGGCTTGCCCCAACAGGCTGAATCCAGCGGTATCAAGCACTTGAAAGCCATCTTTCATGAGCAGCTCGGCATGCCTGGTGGTATGCTTGCCCCGGCTGATCTTTTGGCTGATTTCTCCGACATCCAAATCAATTCCTGTCGCAGCAGAAACCAGAGAGCTCTTTCCCACGCCGCTCTGTCCGGCAAAGCAGCAAATACCTCGCTTCATCAGCGCTTTGAGCTCGTTCAAGCCCTTGCTGATTTTAGCGCTTGTCATGATCACCGGATCGCCGGTTCCAGCGTATTGCATCGCGATTTCATCGCACAGCGCGTGATCCAGATCGTATTTGTTGATGACCAACGCAGGCTGAATGCCTTGTTTTCGTGCTTGAATCAATAGTGAATCAACAAGCAGCAGATCGGGTTTTGGCGTTGGCGCGGCCACGATGAGCAAATAGGCAATATTGGCTACAGGCGGTCGAACGAGTTCATTTTGCCTCGGCAGGAACTCGTCAATCCAACCGTCGTCATCGCCTTCGCCTGGGGTAAACAATACGGAATCGCCTATCAGCGGCGTGATTTTCTGCTTGCGAAACACGCCTCTGGCCCGAAGCGTATACAGCTGTCCGTCATCCGAATGGATATAATAAAAGCCGCCGATGCCCTTGACAATGATGCCCTTCATGGCTGTCAATGGAGTTCCACCTCTTGCTCAAGGATCATTTCGCCGTCTAGATAGGCGTGACACATATACGTTCCTTCCTCCGCGACGCTAATCAGCACAACGGCCGTATATGCTTGACCTACGCGGGTCATTCCCTGAAACACCTGCTCCTCGTAATCGCCAATGACGAGGGAGACTGAAAGCTCCTTGGCTTCCGCCATCTCCGGAATCGGCACGGATACCACAGCGCTGTGCAGCGCGGATGGCACGCCGACAGTCATCGCGATGTTCGTATCCAACGTAACCACGGAACCGGCGATTGGCGTTTGGGATAACACCACCCCGTTGCTTTCGGCGACCTCGGTTTTCTCCAGTGTAATAACACCGATCTTGAGCGTATCCTGATCAATCAGCGTCTGTGCAGTCTCGAATGTTAAATTCGTCAGTTCAGGGATGATCGCGCTGCCGCCGGAAAGCGTGAGCTCAATCTCCTGCCCCACGATATACGGCTGGTTTTTCTCCGGTTTCTGTGCGATGACCGTATCTACGGGCATCGTGGAAGGCGCTCTGGAGATCAGCACGGTTACTTTTCGATCCTTAAGCTTTGCAACGGCTTCATCGCGCGTGAGTTCGTTCAGGTCTGGCATCAGCAGCGTTGCGGGGCCCAGACTGATGGTTGCAACAATGCTGTCGCCCTTGTGCATATCCGTGTCAGCTGCAGGGGTCTGGTCGATGACGACATTCGCTGGGATGGTATCATGGTTGACTTCATTGGATGTATCCAGTAATAGATCCGCACGCTTTGCGGCCGTCATGGCTTCCTGCACGGTGAGGCCGACAATATCGGGCGCGACCGTAGAGTCGAGCACAGAATGGTATATGGCAATGATCCCGATGGTCAGGCCCGCAAGCAGCAAGCAGGTGACCAGAATTGTGGATAGAATCGTAACGCGGTTCCGGCGCGGCGGCCGCTTTTTTGGCGGCTGTGTTCTTGCACTAGCTAGTGATGACGGATTGCCGGAAAAAGACTTGGCATCAGCACTACCTCCGTTCTCATCTTTTCCATATCCGACAGGAATCGGCGGAGCTGGCTCTATCACAACGCCTTCCTTGGCTTTCAGCAGCGCGTCTGCCATTTCACGGGCGCTTTGAAAGCGCCGCTGGGGCGATTTTTCAAGGGCTTTCATCACGACGGATGCGATAGCCGGAGGTACACTCGGATTTAAATCCCGAATCGGCGGCGGCGTTGCGTTCACCTGCTGCATGGCGACAGTCACGGGATTATCGCCGACAAACGGCACACGGCCCGTGAGCATTTCGTAAAGGACAATGCCAGTGGAATAAATATCGCTAGTCGCCTGCACAATATTGCCGCGCGCTTGTTCCGGCGAGGAATAATGCACCGAACCAATCACCACATCTTTCTTGGAGATGGTCCTGGTGTTGGTAATTCTGGCAATGCCGAAATCAGCTACTTTGATGTGTCCGTTTGTATTGACCAGCACATTTTGCGGCTTAATATCCCGATGAATGATACCGTTTTCATGAGCGTGCTGAAGCGCACTGAGAATACGGATGGTGATTTGAATTGCGGTATTGGGGTTCAGCGCGCCCTTCTCCGTAATGATATCCTTAAGGGTATTGCCACTGATGTACTCAAGCACCAAATAGCGGAAATCACCCTCCGTACCGACATCCAGAAGGTTGACAATATTGTGATGCGACATGCGTCCCGCAGCGTGCGCTTCACGCTGAAAGCGCTCCAGAAACTCCACGTCGTTATTGTATTCTGATTTTAATATTTTGATCGCCACGTTATGCCCGGTACGGATATCCACTGCGCGGTACACAAGCGACATGCCACCCTGCCCCAGATAATCGACCAGCTTATAGCGTTCGGCAAATACCATTCCTTTGATCATGCGCCGGGTACCTCCGGCACATAGCCAAGCAGAATGCTTACGTTATCCTCAGCGCCGCGCTCCAGTGTGAGCTCCAACAGCTTTTCGACCGCCTCTTCCTCCCGGATATGCACAAGAACGTCCTCAATTTCTGTATCATCCAGCATATTGAAAAGCCCGTCCGAGCAGATCAGCCATACGTCGCCCGGCCTTTTCTTCACTTCGAGCAGATCAGCCTCCACCACAGGCGATGTACCGATTGCGCGTGTAATTACGCTGCGATACGGATGAACTTTGGCTTCGCCTTTCGTCAGCGTGTTGTTGCGTATCATTTCGCCGACCACGCTGTGGTCGTTTGTCATACATTTCATTTTTCTGTCACGTAAGAGATACGCGCGACTGTCGCCGACATGCGCGATATAGACAAGGTCTCTGCTTTCCCATAAAAAGGTGAGGGTTGTACCCATGCCGCGAAGCGCAAAATCATACTTTTGCCGCTCGAACACACGGCGGTTCGCCGCTTCCACACCGATGCGCAGGATGGTTTGAGAAGGCGGCTTATTGGCAAGCATATTCTCAATCACCTGCACAGCCAGCTGGCTGGCAGTTTCTCCGCCCAAATGCCCGCCCATGCCATCGGCAACGCCAAACAGGTTGCTGTGGATCAGCAGTGTATCCTGATTGGTTGAGCGGATCATTCCCCTATGCGTTCTTGAGTAGACCTGCACGGCGCACCTCTTTTCTAATCAAGGGTTTTCAGTGCTTTCAATGATAGCAGTTTTAGAAGTCTCTTTCAAGTAGTGATTGCGCAGCTGCCCGCACGCACCGCTGATATCACGGCCCATTTCACGCCTGCAGGTCACGGATATATGCCGTGCCTCCAGAGTTTTCACAAACGCGTTAACGGCGTCCGCAGAGGCCGGTTTGAGGGGGCTCTCCTTTACCGGATTGAGCGGGATGAGGTTGACATGGCACTGCAAACCCGAAAGCAGCGAGGCCAGTTCCAAGGCGTGTTCAGGTTTGGCATTCAATTGGTCGATCATCGCGTACTCAATCAGCACACGCCGACCTGTCTTTTTTACATATCGCCGAACGGCGTCCATCAGATCCTTGATCGGGTATCGTTTGGCTATCGGCATGAGCTGGGTGCGAATTGCATCGTTTGGAGCATGTAACGAAATACTTAATGTTATTCCCATTTCCTCATCCGCCAGGCTGTCGATTTGCGGAACCAATCCACAGGTACTCAAGGACAGCGAACGCATGCTGGTGTTCAGGCCGTCCGGATGGTTGACGAGGCGGAGAAAACGAACGGTTTCCTCGTAATTCTCCAGCGGTTCGCCGCTGCCCATCAGCACGACATGGCCAACCTTGCCTTTTTCGCCCAGATAGCGATTGGCGAGGATGACCTGGCATAGCATTTCACCCGCTGAGAGGTTGCGTACACAGCCATTGAGCGTACTCGCGCAGAACTTGCAGCCCATTTTGCAGCCGATCTGCGTGGAGATGCAAAGCGAATAGCCGTAATGATAATGCATCAGAACGCCTTCGATAATATTATCATCCATGCAGCGAAACAGGAATTTGACGGTATCGTCCCGTTTGGAGAGGAAGCTTTCTTCTATAGTCAGCGGAAAATCGACCGCCGAAGCCCGAAGCTGCTTTCGCAGCGCGTTGGGAAGGTTGGACATGTCCTCAAACGGAACTCCGCCATGCAGCCATGTAAAGATCTGCTTGGCGCGGTATCCCGGCTGCGACAGGGTTTTCAAATACGCCTGCAACTCCTCAGGCGTATAGGATAGTAACAGCGGTTTCTCCGTCATGCTATGCCCTCTGCCTTTGCAGTCTGCAAATATAAAAGCCTTCCACACCATCCCGGTGGGTAAAAAGCTGCAAGCCGTATGCGTTTTGATGCTTCCTGAACGCTTCCGGGAAGCTGTTGGGAACCGGCCGCACAGTGAACGCCGGATGTGTTTCCAGAAATGCCTTGATTTGTTCCTCGTTCTCCTCCGGAAGGATAGAGCAAGTGGAATAGACTAGAGCCCCGCCGGGCTTGACATAGCGGGACACGGTATCCAGAAGTAGCGCCTGTGTTTTCACAATGGACGGCAAATCGCTTTCCTTTAAACGATAGGCAAGATCCGGCTTATCAGAAAGCACGCCAAGACCCGTACAGGGGGCATCCAGCAATACCGCATCCATGGAAGCTTCCAGATCGGGCCTGAAGTCCGCCGCGTCGCGTACGGACATGCGCAGGTTCTCAAACAGCAAGCGCTTTTTCATAGCTTCCAGCAGCTTTACGCGGTGTTCGTGAACATCCCAGGCAAACAAGCGCCCCGTATCCTGCATGGACTCTGCCATATAGGCAGTCTTGCCGCCGGGCGCTGCGCAGGCGTCCAGCACACGCATGCCGGGCTTGGCCTGAACAGCCTCGGCCGCAAGCATGCTCGATTGCCCCTGAATGGAAAATGAACCGTTTTGAAAATCAACGTCTAAGGCAATCTCAACGGCCCCTTTGATCAGATAGGCATGTGGTACCTCTCCGCGCTGCCACTCCCAGGGCTTGGTGCGAAGAAGCGATTCAAATTCGTCGTCGGTCATCCGCAGCATATTGGGTCTCACGACCATGCCGTCGCTGGACTGTTTGAACAGTATCATCTGCTCAGCAGTTTCCGGCCCGTAAACCGCAATCAGCTTTTCCACAAGCCATACGGGCATATTGCCCATCACATGCAGGTATTGAATGATATCCGTGTCACGGTCAGGCCACTGGATTGCGTCTTTACCGCGTGATAAATTGCGCAGAACGCCATTGAGGAACCCAATCGCGTGATCCTTTCCGGTGAATTTAGCCAACTTTACGCCCTCGTTCACAGCCGCGCTGTCAGGAACACGCTCGTGAAACAGAATCTGACAGGCACTGATCCGCAGAATATCGCGCAGAACAGAGTCATCTGTGGGGCGCTCCATAAAGCTGTCCAGAACAAAATCGATCTGCTCCCGGTGTTCCAGCGTTGTATACACAATGCTGGTCACAAGCCTGCGGTCATTGGGCTGAAGCCTGTTGGCTCTCAGCCTGTTTTGGAGCGCCAGGGATGTGTACGCGCCCTTCTCGTGGATATCGCGGAGTACGTCCAGCGCAATCATTCGCGCATTTGGCGGAAAATTTGGGTTCATAGCGTTGCCTCGTTTATCGTTTTCCCGGTCTGGATGCTTCTGCCCAGCAGAAACGCCCTGGCCGTCATCCGTTTGGCGTTGGGCGCCTGGATTTCCAGCAGCTCAATCGCCCCGTCACCGCAGGCGACAATCAGGCCGCCTTTTGCATCCGCAGTCAATACTGTGCCCGGTGCGGCATGAGTGTACCCGGATACAGAGGCTGCCTGCCAGACCTTCAGGCTGCCATTGAAACACTCCACATATGCGCCAGGCCACGGGTTCATCGCGCGGACACGATTCAGCAATGCGCGAGATGGTTGTGCGAAATCAAGCTTCCCCATTTCCTTCTTCAGCATTGGGTCATACGTCATATCAGCATCATCTTGCTTTGATCTGGGGCAGGTTCCTGCCTTCAGCTTATCGATGGTTTCCATTAGAAGCTCCGCACCGACTATTGAAAGAGTCAAAGTCAGGCTGGCTGCCGTATCTGTATCGCTGATGGGAACTTCCCGTTTGAGCAGCATGTCGCCGGTATCGATGCCAGCGTCGGTCATCATGGTAGTTACGCCCGTTTGCGTGTCACCCTGTAAAATCGCCCAATTGACCGGCGCACTGCCCCGATGGCGCGGCAGAAGCGATGCG
>DAIOVG010000038.1:0-17861 GCA_036759125.1 Candidatus Limiplasma sp. | reverse complement strand
AGCTGCTCCAAGCCCTCGGACATACCATGGCGGTGCCCAAGGCCGCGCTGTGCGTGCTGATCAGCGAAGATGCCTGGATACGCTCCCTGCAGGGGTTGTCGCTCAAAAACGTGCGGCTGAACCTTTGGGACGGCAAAAAGCACCTGATGGGCGAGATCGGCGAAATGCTGTTCACGCACAGGGGGATCTCCGGTCCGCTGGTATTGACCGCGTCCAGCCTCATGGCCGGGCGAAAGGGCCTGCAACTGGCCCTGGACCTGAAGCCCGGCCTGACGGAGGAGCAGCTTGACGCGCGCCTCCTGCGCGACCTTGCGGATGCGGGAAAAAAGCAGATGATTACCATCCTGCGGGGGCTGTACCCCGGCGACCTGGCAACAATCATGGCGCAGCTTGCGGACATCAGCCCGCAGCTGCCCGCCTGCGAGCTGCCCAAGGCGGCGCGCCAGCGGCTGGTTTCGCTGACCAAAGCGCTGCCCCTGCCTGTCACCGGCGCAGAGCCCATCGAAACCGCAGTAATCACCGCGGGCGGCGCGGATGTGAAGGAGTTTAACCCCTCTACAATGGAATCCAAGCTCGTCAAAGGCCTGTACGCTGCGGGCGAGGTGCTGGATGTGGACGCGCTGACAGGCGGTTTCAACCTGCATATCGCGTTTTGCACGGGGTATCTGGCCGCAAGCTCGCTATAATTTTCCGGCTTGCGTATCGAATTGGCATCGTTTATCATGGGATTGATTGGGGTTGTTTTATGCACTATATAGTCATGGATCTGGAATGGAATCAGCCGGTGAGTTTTCAGTCGTCGGCCTACAAGCAGATCGGCGAGAAGCTGCTGTTTGAAATCATCCAGATCGGCGCGGTGAAGCTGGATAAGCGCTTCCGCATTGTGGACGAAACCGATATTTTGATCTCGCCGACCTACTACAAGCGCCTGCACCCCTACGTGCGGCGGATGACGAAGCTGTCGCAGGAGGAGCTTGCGGGTAAGCCTGCCTTTTCGGAAGCCATGACGCAGTTTATCCAGTTCTGCGGCAAGGACGCGGTGCTGTGCACCTGGGGTGCGGACGACGTGAGCGTTCTAAAGCAGAACGCGGATTGCTTTTCATTTGAGGGCGAGCTGCCCAAGGCTTACAACATCCAGCGCTATTTTGCCGAGGTGTTCAAGCTGGGCAACAGCCAGAAGGCCCTCAAAAGCGCGATGGAAGAGCTGCACATTGAAGAAGAAGAAAACCGCGCCTTCCACCACGCCCTGCACGATGCCTACTATACCGCGCTGGTGCTGCAAAAGCTGCCCGATCCCAAAAAGGTGCTTGAGTACGAGCAGGAGCCGCGCAAGTTCGGCCATACGCCAAGCCAAAGGCGGTTCCGCGTAACGCATACCGTACCGGCTGTCGCCGCCGGGCTGAAGCATAAGGACGTTATCGCCCCGGCCTGCCCGACCTGCGGCCAGCCCGCCGCGCTGACCACCGAGCTGATCCCCCAGGCGCCAGGCCGCTATATCGCGCTGTGCAAATGCAAAAAACACGGGCCTTTCCTGCTCAAGCTGCGCTTCGCGCCGCTCAAAAGCAAGCAGGTCGGCATGAACCTGTCCCTGTCGCCGGCCAGCCGCCAGACCCGCGCTTATTTGCATACCAAGGAACTGCAATACCAGTACCGCCGCAAAAACGGCTATGCCTTCCCCGATCCCGAGGACCTGAGCGAGGCTTACTCCTCCAGCATGCCGTTTGACGACAAATGATCGGAGCCTGGCCATGAGCGCTGCAAACACCATCGAAATCACAATCGCGCGAAAAACAGACAGCTTCCCTGCGGGCACAACCCCGCTGGAGGCCATTGCCCGTCTTGCCCCCGCGCTGGAAGATCGCGCCCTGTGCGTGATGTGCGCTGGCGACAGTTTAGAGCTGAACCAGCCGCTGCACAGGAGCTGCTCGCTGCTCCCCCTCACCTACCATAATGAGGAAGGCCGCCGCGTGTACGAGCGTTCCCTGCGGTTTTTGCTGCTGTTGGCCATGCGCCGCCTGTACCCCGAAAAGCGCGTCCGTATCCTCAACTCCGTTGGCTATGGCGTATACATGCGGGTTGCGGGCGAGGAGATGGACTTTCAAACCGTGCGCGCGCTGGAAGAAGAGATGCACGCGCTGGTCAGGGAAGATTTGCCCTTTGAAAAGGAAATCTGGACGACGCAGCAGGCCATTGCGCATTTCCAAGACTCCCCCGACAAGGCGGAACTGCTGAAATACCGCCCCTCCGACACCATTCCCATGTACAAGCTCAAGGACATGTACGAATATTTTTACGGCATCATGGTGCCGTCGACACGCTTCATCAACGCCTTTGCGCTCCGGCCGCATTTTCCGGGGCTGGTCATGCGCATGCCCGCGCCCCAGGCGCCCGATACCCCCGCCCCCTACCTGCCGCGCCGCAAACACCTGCGTACCTTTGCCCAGTCGCAGGAATGGAGCCAGATTTTGGGCGTCAGCAACCTTGCCGACGTGAACCATATGATCGAGGACAGGCGGATGCGGGAGTTTATCCGCGTCAACGAAGCGCTGCAGGACAAGGCCATCGCGTCCATCGCCGATCAGATCGTGAAAAACGAAGCGCAGATCGTGCTGGTGTTCGGCCCGTCCTCCAGCGGCAAGACAACCTTTGCCCACCGGCTGGCGGTGCACCTGAAGGTGCTCAAAAAGCATCCCCATGTGATGTCGCTGGACAATTTCTATCTGCCGCGCGCCCAGGCCCCCATCGACGATCAGGGAAAGCCGGATCTGGAGCACATCAACGCGCTGGATATCCCGCTTCTGCGGGATGTAATCGAACGGCTGCTCTCCGGCGAGGCGGTGCAGCTCCCGGTGTTCGATTTTCATGCCGGGGTTCGCGGAAAAGCCGGACACACCATCCAGCTTCAGGATCACGGTCCGCTGATTATGGAGGGCATTCACGCCCTGAACGACCAGGTGACCGCGCAGCTGCCCGAGCAGCTGGTGTTCGGGATCTATGTATCGGCGCTGCACTGCGTGAACCTGGACGACCACAACCGCATCCGCACCACGGACGTGCGGCTTCTGCGCCGCATCGTACGAGACGCCGCCCGTCGCGGCATGGGCGCGGAAGGCACCATCGCCATGTGGCCGAGCGTGCGTGCGGGCGAGGAGCGCTGGATTTTCCCCAACCAGGAAAAGGCGGACGTGATGTTCAACACCTCGTTGCAGTACGAGCTTCCGGTGCTCAAATCCGTGGGCTGGGAGCTACTGTCCGCCATCCCCGATAGCTCCCCCGCGCACCTGACCGCGCACCGCATCCTCAAGTTTTTGCAATACTGCCTGCCAGCGGACGACGATATGCTCAAAGAAATACCCCCGCAGAGCATCCTGCGGGAGTTTATCGGGGACAGTACCTTCAACGTGTAAACGGTTTCCTAAGCCGCTTCCTCAACGGGGCGGCTTTTTGGTTTGCGCTCCGGCAGCTGGGATAATATAATGCCGATAAACATCAGCGCGCAGCCAAACAGCTCGCGTCCGGTTAACAGCTCGCCCAGAACCACCCACTGGCCCAGCACCGCGAATACGCTCTCCAGCGACATCAGCAGCGACGCCACGGCGGGGGTGGTGTCCTTCTGGGCGATAATCTGCAGGGTGTACGCCACGCAGCAGCTGAGGACGCCCGCGTATACGATGGGTATCCAGCCGTCCATAACGCTTGCCATCTGCGGCTTTTCAAAAAGCAGGGTAAGGATGGAAAATATCACGGCGGCCACGGCAAACTGCATACAGCTCAGGCGAACGCCGTCCACCTGGGGGGAGTAATGCGCGATCACCAGAATGTGCGCGGTGAAAAACAGCGCGCAGATCAAAAGCAGCACATCGCCAAAGCCGATGGTCAGTGCCTCGGTCACGGTTAAGAAATACAGCCCGATCAGGCACAGGCCCACGGCGATCCACACCGCAAGCCGCGCCCTGTGCCTAAACGCGATGCCGACCACCGGCACCAGCACAATGTACAGCGCCGTGATAAACCCCGCCTTACCCGGCGAGGAATACACCATGCCGTACTGCTGAAACGCCATGCCGCCCGACAGCACCAAGCCGCATACGACGCCGCCGATAAGCAACCGGCGTTTTTGATCGCGGGTCATGGTTTTCATCGTCGGCGGCTTGTGCCCGTTGCGCTTTTCAAACAGCCTGTCCAGAAGGCGAATGGTGGGCAGGAGCACGATCACCGCCAGAATTAACCGGACGGCATTGAAGGTAAACGGCCCCATGCTGTCCATCGCCACACCCTGGGCGACAAAGGTCGTCCCCCAGATGATCGCGGTCAGCACCAGCAGCAGATTGGCCCGCAGTGTTTTTGTCATATGCTTTCAAAAAGCGCCCCGCAGGTGCGGGGCGCGCATCTTTCGGTAATATTCCGGTCAATGGGCTTGGTCTTTGCGACTTGAGCGTCAGCACTCGTCGTCCACCGCGTTGATCTGCGCGACCCGGTGCGTGTGGCGCTCGCCCAAAAACTCGCTGGTCAGGAAGGTGCGCACGATCATCTTGGCCACCTCGCTGCCAATAACGCGCGCGCCGATGGCGAGCATATTGGCGTTGTTATGCTCGCGGCCCATTTTGGCGGAGTAGGGCTCGGAGCAGATGGCACAGCGGATGCCGTGTACCTTGTTGGCCGTCATGCCGATGCCCTGTCCGGTGCCGCACATGATGATGCCAAACTCGCACTCGCCGCTGGCAACAGCCAGGGCGGCTTTTTTACCGTATTCCGGATAATCCACGCTGGTATGATCGTATGTGCCGAAATCCTTATACTCCAGCCCCATTTCTTCCAGCACTTCCAATACGCTGGGCTTGAGGTCGATTCCCGTATGGTCGCAGCCAATGGCGATTAATTTCTCATTTTTTACAGAAATCATCGTTTTCCTATCCTTTCCGTACCCCTTGGGAAACTCTGGCTGCGTCACGTTTGCGATCGCGACGGCAGAGCGTGGTAGATTTGGTTGAAGAAAACCGCAGTAGTAGCAGCGCTACGTCAAGGTTTGATGAAAGCAAAGATACCGCGCTATCCCGCCGCGAGCGTGAAGGGGAACTCAGTCGGAGTTTTCCAACAAATCGGGTCTGCGTTCGGCTGTAATTTGCAATGCTTTCTCGCGCCGCCACGCCTCAATTTCGGCATGATTGCCGTTTAACAAAACTTCGGGCACCTGCAGTCCTCGAAATTCACGGGGGCGGGTATAGTGCGGGTATTCCAGCAATCCATGCGAAAAGCTTTCGTCCCCCGCGCTCTCCTGCGAGCCGAGCACGCCGGGCAGGTGCCGGGCTACGGCGTCGATCAGCACCAGCGCGGGCAGCTCGCCGCCCGTCAAAACAAAATCGCCGATGGAGATTTCTTCGTCGACCACCAGGTCGATGGCGCGCTGATCCACACCCTCGTAATGCCCGCAGAGGATGATGAGGTTGTCGTCATCCGCCGCGATGGTCTCCACGGTTTGCTGGGTCAGGGTCTTGCCGCGCGGGGACATATACAGGCACTTGCCGGTATAGCCCTTTGCGCGCAGGTCTTCCACGGCGTCCACAATGGGTTGGGCGGTCATCACCATGCCCGCGCCGCCGCCGAAGGGGTAATCGTCGGTGTTTTTGTGCTTGCGGTCGGAGTAGGGACGGATATCCACGGCCTCGACCGTTAAAAGACCATCGGCCTGAGCGCGGCCCAAAATGCTGACGCCGAGTACGGCGTTGAGCATTTCAGGAAAGATCGTCAGAACGGCGATTTTCATAAACGGCCACCTCCGGCAGCACAGCCTCGTCCAGCACGATGCGGTCGGGCGTAATCTCCCTGACCAGCTTTTTCAGGTGCGGCGCCATCATGGGTCCTTCGGGCGTTTTGAACACCAGCACGTCCGTTCCGCCGGGCTGCAAAACATCGACCAGGGTGCCGATGGCGTTGCCCTGGGTATCCACAGCCTCCAGGCCGATGAGGTCGGCGATAAAGACCTCGCCCTCGCTGAGCGGCCTGGCATGCGCGCGGTCGATATACAGCTCCGTTCCGCGCAGCTTTTCAGCCGCGTCGCGGTCCGGCACGCCTTCCAGCGTCAAAAACACGTCCGGGCCGGACAGGCGCGCCGAAAGCACGCGGATGGGGGTATAGCGTTCGCCATGCCGTATCCACGCGGTTTCCAGGTCCAAAAAGCGGGAAGCGTCGCCGGTTTCGTGGCGCAGCTTCACCTCGCCTTTCAGCCCCTGGGGCTTTGCGACGGTGCCCAGCAGCAGGTATTCGTTCATTGAATTTCGACGAACACGGGCTTGCCGCCCTTGGCCGTCGCAGCGCGCACCACGGCACGGATGGCCTTGGCGATGCGGCCCTGCTTGCCGATCACCTTGCCCATGTCCTCCGGGGCGACGTGCAGCTCCAGAATGACGGCCTCGGGGCCTTCCGTCTCCTCGACGGTGACGGCGTCCTTGTTATCGACCAGCGATTTGGCGATGTAGGCAACCAACTCTTTCATAGGGCTCAGCCCTCGAGAACGCCGCTGGATTTGAGCAGCCTGCGGACGGTATCGGTCGGCTGTGCGCCGTCTGCCAGCCACTTCTTGGCGGCTTCAGCATCAATTTTCACGGTGGCGGGCTCGGTCATCGGGTCATAGTAGCCGATCTCGGCGATGTTGCGGCCATCGCGGGGGCTGTTGATGTCGGCGACGACCACGCGGTAGAAAGGCTTCTTCTTCATGCCCATTCTCTTGAGTCTGATTTTAACCATTGTTGTATTCCTCCAATATTGTTGTTTATATCAAGCGGTGATCCGCATGATGACTACAGTTGATTGATACGACCGTTCTTTCCTCGCTCCTGTTTCGTCCGTTCCAGTGACGCAAGACCGCTTAAAAAGTGTGAGACCCTAGCCTGTTCAAAAGGCTTGAGATACAAGGCGGCAAGTGTTGCGAGGCCTGAGCTTACTTGCGCCGTAAGTGATGGCCGAGCAATCACGCAGCCAACGCAGTAGATCAGGTCTTTTGGGCAGGCTAGCGCATGTTTTTCATGAGGTCGCGCATCCCATGTTTCCCTTTCATCATCCGCTTCATCATGGTCCGGGCCTGTTCAAAGCGGTTCATGAGGGCGTTGACATCCTGCACGGTGGTGCCGCTGCCTGCGGCGATGCGCTTGCGGCGGGAGGCGTTGAGGAGGCTTGGGTTGCGGCGCTCCTTCTTGGTCATGGAGCAGATGATGGCCTCAGGCTTTTTGAGCGAGTCCGCGTCGAACTCCGCGTTTTTGAGCTTCGCTCCGCCGGGAAGCATGGACAGCAGGCCTTCCATGCCGCCCATCTTTTTCATCTGGCGCATCTGGTCGAGGAAATCGTCCAGGGTCATGTCGGTTGGGCGGCGCTTGGCGGTCTTGGAGAGCGTTGCGGTATCGGCAATCTCGGCGGCCTTTTCGATCAGCGTCATCACGTCGCCCATACCCAAGATACGCTGCGCCATGCGGTCGGGGTGGAAGGGCTCAATATCGGCCAGCTTTTCGCCAATGCCGGAGAACTTGATGGGTTTGCCGACCACGGCCTTGATGCTCAGCGCCGCGCCGCCGCGGGTATCGCCGTCGAGCTTGGTGAGGATAACACCGTCGATGCCGAGCTTCTCGTCGAAGGTTTTGGCGACGTTCACGGCGTCCTGGCCGGTCATGGAGTCGACCACGAAGAGGATTTCCTGGGGCTTGACCTTCTGCTTGATGCGGCTGAGCTCGTCCATCAGCTCGTCGTCGATGTGCAGGCGTCCGGCGGTATCAATGATCAGCACGTCGCGGCCGTAATCGCGGCAGTATTCCACGGCCTGGAGCGCGGTTTTCACGGGGTCCTGCGTGCCCTTTTCAAACACGGGCACGCCAGCCTGCTCGCCTACCACCTGCAGCTGCTTGATGGCGGCCGGGCGGTAGATATCGCAGGCCGCGAGGCAGGGCTTTTTGCCTGTTTTGGCCAGATACTTGGCAAGCTTGGCGGCCATGGTGGTTTTCCCGGCGCCCTGCAGGCCGCACAGCATATAAATGGTGGGAACGGAGGACGACCAGGTGAGCCGCGCCGTTTCCGAGCCCATGAGCGACGTCATTTCCTCGGAAACGATCTTGATAACCTGCTGGCCGGGGGTGAGGCTTTCCATCACCTGGCTGCCTACGGCGCGCTCGGCGATCTTCTTGCAGAAATCCTTGACGACCAAATAGTTCACGTCGGCTTCGAGCAGCGCCACGCGCACCTCGCGGACGCCCTCTTTGACCATCTGCTCGGTCAGCTTGCCGCGGGCGGTCAGCTTGGAAAGGGCATTGTTGAGTTTCTGGGTCAAACCTTCAAAGGCCAAGGGCTGTACCCTCCTATTTCGCGTCGGTGTTGCGTATTGATTGCGGTTGAGATTTCTGATTACTGTCTTGAAAACCGTTACTGGTCGGCCATATCGAGCTCGTTCATCAGCCGGTGCAGGATCTCGCGGCACGCCTCTGTGCGGCCGCCCAGAAGCGCTTCCTCGGCCTCTTCCAGCCCGGCCTGCACGTTTACCGTCTGCTCGGCGATATGCAGGGCGTCCTCACAGCGGCGCAGCTTTTGTTCGGCGCGGGTGATGAGCTCGTGCACGTTCTGGCGGCTGACGCCCATCTGCCCGGCGATTTCGGAAAGCGACTGATCCTCGCCGGAGTACAGGCGCACGGCCAGCTGCTGTTTTTCGGTCAGCAGTCCGCCATAGCAGGCGAACAGCGTTCCCAGCTCCACTCGCGCGTCAAAGGTGTCGGCCATGGTTTCCTCCCGCTGTCAAGCACGCTGAGCGGGTTCCATCTGTTCCCGCCATTCTCTGTCAAGCATTAACGGTTGACAGCCGTGTCAGTATAGCATGCATTCGGCAGCCTGTCAATTGTTTGTGGTTTACGAATGCCCCTGTGCCTGTTATAATTTCCTAAGTTGCAGCCGGAACAAAAGCTTTGGGCTGCCGGAGGAAACGCATGATCGGAACGTTGGTCAATTTCGCGGCAATTATACTGGGATCGGTGTTGGGGGTACTGCTGAAAAAGGGAATTTCGGAAAAGGCACAGCGTGTGGTGATGCAGGGCATCGGCATGTGTGTGCTGATCATCGGCATCATGGGCGCGATCAAAACCGATCAGGCGTTGCTTTTGGTGATCAGCGTTTCGGTGGGCGGCTTTATCGGCACGGTGATCGGCATTGAGCGCAGGCTGGAAGCCTGGGGCGAGCGCACACAGAAGCGCTTTCACCGCGAGGGCAGCGTGCCATTTGCCGAGGGGCTGGTCACGGCGACGATCACCTTCTGCGTCGGCGCAATGGCGATTCTCGGCTCCATCGAATCTGGCTTGCATCACAATTATGAACTGCTCTTTATCAAATCCGCTTTGGACGGATTTTTCGCGATGATGCTGGCGACCACCTTCGGCCTGGGCGTGGCGTTTTCCGCCGTGCCGGTGCTGATCTACCAGGGCGCGATCACGCTTGGCGCGGGCGTGCTGGCCCCGCTGCTTACCGACGCGATGATGGTGGAGGTCTCGGCTGTCGGTGGTGTGCTGATTGTAGGCATCGGCATCAACCTGCTCAATCTGAAAAAAATCCACGTAGGCGATATGCTGCCCGCAGTGCTGATCCCGCCGATTTACTTTTTGATCTCCGGGTTATTTTAGGGGAGAAAGCCAATGAGCACCGTATTTCGCAGGGCCGTACCCGACGACGCGCCGGATATGGCGCGCCTGGTGGCAAGCGCGTGGAAGAAGGCCTATCGCGGTATCCTGTCGGACGAAATATTGGATGGCATCAACGTAGAAATGCGCGGTCAGCGGATGCGCAACAGAATTGAAGCCGACCCGGATTTCTGGTTCTATGTACTGGAAGCCGAGAATGAGATCGTCGGCGTGGCAGGGCTGTGCTCGGCTTCTGACGACGGCCTTCCCGATGTCGGCGAGATTATGATTTTCTATATCCGCCCGGACAAACAGGGGCAGGGGTTTGGCAAGCTCATGATGACCCGCGCGCTGGACACTCTGCACGCGATGGGCTATACGCACAATGTGTTGTGGGTGCTTAAGGAAAACCACAGCGCGCGCACCTTTTACGAGGCGATGGGCTTTACCTTGGACGGCGCGGAAAAGATCGTAGAACATCTCGGGGATGCCCCGGAGGTGCGCTACCAAAATGGCGGTGCTTGATGAAGGATTTCAGCATTCTATTGTTCGACGGCTTTGAAACGCTGGACGCCATGGGCCCGGCCGAAATGATCGGCGTCATGCCCGATGCTTTCCGCCTGCGCTACTGCTCCCTGCAAGGCGGGATTGTAACCAGTGATCAGGGGCTGCGCGCCGATACCGTTGCGGCGACGGAGATCCCCAGGGGCGGCATTCTGCTCATCCCCGGCGGGGTCGGCACGCGAACCCTGATCCAGGATGCGCAGGCTTTGGGCCAGATTGCCGCGCTATCGGACGCAAGCGAATACACCCTGACGGTCTGTACGGGCTCGCTGCTCCTTGGGAAAACAGGCTTGCTGGACGGGCGGGAAGCCACCACCAACAAGCTATTGTTCGACCTGGTCGCTGGCCTGACCCCGCAGGTGCGCTGGCGCAGGCAGGCGCGCTGGGTTGTGGACGGTAAGTACTATACCTCGTCGGGCGTGACCGCAGGTATGGATATGGTGCTTGGGTTCATCAGCGATACCATGAGCCGCGAGGTCGCCCGCAATGTTGCCCGCGAAATTGAGTATCTATGGAATGAAGATAAAACCCTGGATCCGTTTACTACAGAAAAGCAAGTTGAGGAGGACGTACAATGACCGATCACAGAAAACAGGCTGAAGCCCTGCTCAGCCGTATGACATTGGAAGAAAAAGCCGCGCAGATGATACAGATTCCCGCCAATCTATTCACGGATGAAGAGGCCGAAGCCTGGGCCCAAAAGGGTGTGGGAAGCTTTTTGCATACGCTGGGCGAGCGCGCCGCCAAGCTGCAGAAAATCGCCACCGGAAACCGCCTGGGTATCCCGGTGCTGTTTGGTATCGACGCGGTGCGCGGTCACGCGCTCAATCACAAGGCGACGGTATTCCCCTCACCGCTGGCCATGGCCTGCACCTGGGATACGGAGGCTCTGGAGGCCGTAGGCAGGGCCACCGGCGCGGAAGTCGCCCTGGACGGCCTGCACTGGACGTTCGCGCCGCTTTTATGCGTGGCGCGCGACCTGCGCTGGGGGCGGGTGGACGAGACCTTCGGCGAATCCCCCATGCTCATCGGCGAGCTGGCAGCCGCGATGATCAAAGGCCTGCAGGGCGATGATCTGTCCGACGACGACGCGATTCTCGCCTGCGCCAAGCACTACATTGCCTATGCCGAATCCACCGGCGGGCGCGACAGTGTGGACACGCCCGTGACCCTGCGCATGATACGCGAAACCTTCCTGCCGCCCTATCAAAAAGCGGTGGATGCAGGCTGCGCGACCATGATGACCGCCTACCTGCCCGTGGACGGCGTTCCCATGACCGCGCACAAGGAGCTGTTGACCGATATCCTCAAGGACGAGCTGGGTTTTGACGGCTTCGTGGTGACCGACTGGGATAACGTCGGCTCTCTGGTCAAGCGCCAGAACTACGCCAAAACCATTCAGGATGCGGCTTGCATCGCAGCCAAGGCCGGCAACGATATGTTCATGTCCACGCCGGAAGCCTACGACGCGCTGATCGCGCTGGTGAAAAACGGCAGGCTTTCCCAGGCCGTACTGGATGAAGCCGTTCGCCGCATTCTGGCCGTAAAATTCCGGCTGGGGCTGTTCGACGGCAAGCAAAAGCCAAAAACGGTGGATATGCAGGCGCACCGCGCGCTCAACGAAAGCATTCAGGAAAATGCGATCGTCCTGTTGAAAAACAACGGCGCATTGCCGCTGCAAAGCAAAAAGCTGGCGGTGGTCGGTCCCTCCGCCGACCACATCCACGCGATGCTTGGCGACTGGACCTATATGTCGCACCCGGGCATTCGCCATGGGCAGGAGATCGAACACAAAATCATCCCCGTTACGCCGCGCAAGGGGCTTGAGCAGCTTGCAGACAGCCACGGGCTGACCGTTGCCTATGAAAAGGGCTGCGGCTTCCTCAACAGCCGCAAAGACCTCGACCAGCACAGTATCGACGGCCATTCCACCCTGGAAACCCTGATCCTGCCGGAAATTCAGCCGCTGAACCGGGACGCCGTCCTGGCCGCCTGCCGGGATGCCGATGTGCTCGTGGCCTGCGTTGGCGATTTTCTGGCGCAGA
Source organism: Candidatus Limiplasma sp. (assembly GCA_036759125.1). Lineage (GTDB taxonomy): Bacteria > Bacillota > Clostridia > Christensenellales > Aristaeellaceae > CAXXOK01. Next base: position 5,611 of record DAIOVG010000038.1, on the reverse strand, counting down.
CCGGAGAGTTCCGCGATCGCGGCAACCTGGACCTGTCCGGCGACCAGCAGACGCTGCTGGAGCTGCTCAAGTCCACCGGAAAGCCGCTGGTGGTGGTGCTGGTTTCCGGCAAACCGCTGACTGTGCCGTGGGTAAGCGAGAACGCCGACGCCGTGGTGCAGCTGTTTAACGGCGGGCAAACCGCCGGGCTGGCGCTGGCCAAAGCGTTGACGGGTGAAACGAACACGTTTGGCAAGCTGCCCATCAGCTTTGCCCATCACACAGGCCAGCTGCCCGTATACCACAACCATTACCCCGGCTGGCACGGCGGCCAGTATGTGGATATGCCCGCCACCCCGCTGTATGCTTTCGGCTACGGCCTGAGCTATACCGCCTACCGGTACGGCGCGCCGCAGCTGACCCGCGAAAACGGCGAGATCCTGGTTTCTGTCAATGTACAGAACACGGGCAGCGTGGACGGCACCGAAATCGTGCAGCTTTACGCGCACCGGCCCGCGGGCGAACGCATGACCCCCGTCAAGGAGCTGATCGATTTCGCGCGCGTGCCGTTGCAGGCGGGCGAAATCATGACCGTAGAGTTTATTGTTGACATGGAAAGCCTGAAAGCCGTACACGGCGACGGCAGCCGCGTATTGGAGCCCGGCGAGTACACGCTGATGACCGGTCCATCCTCCCGCGGCGAGGACCTGCAAACGGTCACCTTGACGCTATGAAAAAGCAGCTGCCCAAGATGATCGCCGTCGTAGGCACCAACGCCTCGGGCAAGAGCGGCCTGGCGGTGCGCCTGGCCGCCCAGTACGGCGGCGAGGTGATCTCCGCCGACTCGCGCCAGGTGTTCAGGGGGCTTGATTTGGGCAGTGGAAAAATCACCCCGGAGGAAATGCAGGGGGTTCCCCATCACCTGCTGGATGTGTGCGAGCCCGGCGATTTCTTCTCCATGGCGGATTTCCAGCGCATGGCCTATGCCGCTGCGGATGGTATTCTCGCGCGCGGCAGGCTGCCGTTTCTGGCGGGCGGCACGGGGCTGTATGTGGATTCGGTGCTCGACGGGTATGTGCTGTCCGACGTGAAGCCGGACCTTGAGTACCGCGAGCATCTGGAAACCTTCTCCACGCCGGAGCTGTATCAAATGCTGGAAGAACGTGCCCCCGGCACGGGAATTGACGAGCACAACCGCAACCGCGTCATGCGGAGGCTTGAAAAGCTTCACGCGGGCGATCCGGGCCACGGGCAGCGCATACCGCGCTACCGTGCGCTGAAGCTTGGCGTCACCTGGCCGCGCGAAACCCTGTGCCAGCGCATTGACGAGCGGCTAGCCCGCCGCATGGCCGATGGCATGCTGGCCGAAGTAGACGGGCTGCTCAAGCGCGGCGTCTCCCCGGAGTTTTTGCGCAAGCTGGGGCTTGAGTACCGCTACCTGAGCGCATATCTGCTGGGAGAAATTCAAACCGAGGCTGAAATGCTGGATGAGCTGGCCCGCGCAATCAAGCGCTTCGCCAAGCGGCAGATGACATGGTTCCGCAGGGACCCGCAAATCCAGTGGCTGGACATGGAGCATGATCCCTTCGGGCAGGCTTGCAAGGCCATCGACACGTTTCTGGAAAGCGACCGCTGAACCAAAGCGGCACCACTTATTCTCCATTGCCTATCAATATTTTACGATTTCCGCATACGCGCGGCAAACTGTGGTAACCTGTACAAAACAGATTACAACAAAAGATAGGCGTGATTTTGAATGCGTGAACTGCTTAAGGCAATGACGTACGATTACCCGGAGATTATCCCCGTGACCACCAGCTTTCTGCCCGCCGCGTGGATGAAGTACGGCGACGAGCTTCGCAGGCTGGCGGCCCAGTACCCAGACCTTGTCAAAACCCTGCCAACCGGCATGGAAGTTTCCATGCCCCAGTCCTACCACGCGGGCAGCTTTACCGACGAGTGGGGCTGCGTATGGAGCAACATTGCCGAGGGTATGGAAAGCATCGTCACAGGGCACCCGGTGAAGACCCGCGAGGATATCCTGACGCTGGAAATCCCCAAAAACCGCGACGGGCGGCTGCCCCACGGCTTTATGTACCTGCGGCTTTTGGACCTGCGCGGCTTTGAAGAGGCGATGTTCGACTTTGCCGACGAATGCGACGAGCTGCAGATTTTAATCGACAAGGTGCTTCAGTACAACATGAACCAGATCGTGGCCAAGCTCCCCACCATGGATGAGGTCGCCTACTTCGGCGACGATCTGGGTATGCAGAAGGGGCTAGCCATCGGGCCTGAAAAATGGCGCAAGTATTTAAAGCCCGCCTTTATGAAAATGTACCAGTATGTGCGCAAAAGCGGACGCTATGTGTACATGCACACCGACGGAATGATCTACGAAATCATGCCCGATTTGCAGGAATGCGGCGTGAATATGATCAATCCGCAGTACCGCGCCAACGGGCTGGATAACCTGGTGAGGGTCTGCAAGGGCAAAATTCCCATCAACCTGGACCTGGACCGGCAACTGTTCCCCTTTGCCACGCCATCGGAAATTGACAGCCACGTGGCCGAGTGTGTGGAAGCGCTCTATCTGCCCCAGGGCGGGCTTTCGCTCAACGTTGAGCTCAACCACGAGGTACCGCTGGAAAACATGGCCGCTGTGCTGGACGCCGTGCGCAAGTACAGGACATACAAGGGCTGAACCCGCCCGCACAGCACGCCCCGACTTGGAGGAAATCCGTGATTCGCAACATCATTTTCGACATGGGAGACGTGCTATTGTGGTACAGGCCGCTGCAGGCCTGCCTTGCGCTGCTGGAAAACGCAGCGGACGCGCAGGCGCTGTATGCGGCTTTTTTTGGCGGCGACGCGTGGGTGGCGGTTGACCATGGAACGCTGGACGGGGACGCGTTTACCACTGCGGTTAAGGCGCAGCTGCCTACGCGGCTGCACCCCGCCGTGGACATGTTGTACGCGGGGATGCCGGAAAACATCCTAATCCCCATCGAAGGCATGGACGCGGTTGTAGACGCTGTGCTCAGGCGTGGTTTCAACGTATATCTCTTGTCCAACGCCGGAAAGTTCATGAGCCGGCGGCGGGATGTAATCCCGCATATTGGCCGCTTCCACGGGGTGATGTTCTCCGGGGACGAGGGCATGGTCAAGCCCGATCCCCGATTGTACGAACGGCTGATGGCGCGCTATGGGCTGCAGGCGGAAGAGTGCCTGTTCATAGAGGACAGGGAGAATAACCTTTTGGCCGCCGCCGCGCTCGGCTGGCGCACACACCGCTTCACAGGCGATATCCAGGCGCTGCAAAGCGAGCTGAACGCGCTGTAGGTCAAAGTTATCAACAGCATATTTTCATTGAAATAGTCGAAATTTTAAAAATCGATGAAAAATCGAGTAAAACAGAGATATCGTTAGATAACGCCGTTTTTTCCGGCGCTATTTCTCTTTATTTGACCAAATCTGACTATATGTACGGTTTCCATTGTTTGACTATGTCTGACCTTCTTGATACACTATGACTGTGCTCAGGGGCAACACCCCTTTCACCATAAAAGTATTTAGCATTCTGCGGCAAAGGCCGCAAACAAGGAGGTCACTTCAATGTATACCATCGTTCCGTTCCGCCGCCACCTGAACCGCGAGCTTCCCGCTCCGTTCTTGGCAGACCGTTTCTTCCGTTCGTTTTTCGATATGGGCGATATGGTAGGCACCGCCGGATTCCGTGTGGATGTACGCGAGGATGACAATGCTTACACTCTGGAAGCAGAGCTCCCCGGCGTACCCAAGGATAAGATCGAACTCTCCGTTGACGAGAACGTGCTCACCATCCGCGCCGACCTGAACGAAGAGAAGAAGGAAGAAGGCAAGGGCTACGTCTACTCTGAGCGCCGCTCCGGGCACGTAGAGCGCTCCTTCAACCTTGAGGGCATCAACGCAGACGCCATCGCCGCCGACTACAAAAACGGCGTGCTTCTGGTCACCCTGCCCAAGATTCAGCCCGAACCCAAGCCCGAACCCAAGAAAATCGCCATCGCAGGCGAGGAGTAAGGCAGAGGACGAGGATACGCCCAAAGGCGAATACAGGCCGCACCGAAAGGTGCGGCCTTGCTTGATTTTCGAGCATTTCAACTACAATGATAAACGGCTATGTAGAATAGCATTGCAATCAATCATGCTTTGGTTTGCAGATTACCTTCATCCACAATCGCTAGTATATCGACGTCATGAAACTCTTTCCCCATTTGATATTTACGTAAATGCCCTTCCATGGAATACCCTGCTTTCTCAAGCACCCGGATTGACGCGGCGTTATCCGGCATGACCATGGCTTGAATTCTATGAAGTTTCAGCGTATCAAGTCCGAATCTCGTTACCGCCCCTACCGCTTCCGTCGCCAATCCCCTGCCCCATGCACTTGGTGCCAGATAATAAGAAATATCCGCCATGGACTTGCGTACAAACCCACCTAAATCAATACGCCCAACAACTGTGCTATCCGATTTCTGCTCAATACACCATGTGAACACTGTTCTTGATTTTAACAGCCTGCCATTCACATTGTTTAGCCAGTTTGTGATGTGCGGTTCTCCGCTGAGTACAGGCACCCCGCCGCCTAAAAAGCGCTGTACCCGAGAATCGTGAATGATTGCCAGATACGCTGCTATATCCTCGCGGGTAAACGCCCGCAGCACCAGCCGCTCCGTTTCCAGGCGGGGAATCGCGGTAAAACAATCGTTAAACTTCATCGCAATCCTCATTGATCCGGTGTCCCGGGGTTACAATCCGGGCCGTCGTTCGCTAAGTAACGGTTCAAGCGTTCGTCCAGCGTGCCCGTATGCAGTTCAAACAAATGATTGTCAAAATCATAAAAGTAAATTGAGCGGCCTTCGCCTTCTATGCGGGGTCGCCCCGGTAAAATCTGAACGCCCGCGGCCCTAAGCTTATCCATATAACCGTCAAACGCGCTGTCGGGTACCGAAAACGCGATATGATTGTATGTTTGGACGGGCAGTGCATCGCCCTCCATCAGGCAAAACCAGACACTCCCGATCAGAAAATACTTCTCTTTCGCAATCGAGAATTGATGGTTGCCGCTTGCGTAGATTTCTTCTGCGCCGAAAATATCTTTCAGAAATTCACCTGCGGCATCCAGATCATGCACAAGCAGCGTGATATGGCTGATTCCGTTGATCATAACAGTATCCCGGCCGTCACGGTTCTTGCCACCGCAGCGCGCGTTCAACCGCCCTGTGCCAGCCGTCCAGAGCATTGGCCCTATCCACCTCATCCATCTGCGGGGTGAAGGTCAGGTCGGGCTTTACGATGGTCCTGGCCTGGTCGAGGGTCAGGGTTCCGGTGCCGATGCCCGCAAGCATGGCCGCGCCCAGGGCTGTGGTTTCGTTGATTTTCGGGCGGACGACGGGGATGCCCAGAATATCGGCCTGGAACTGCATCAGGAAGGCGTTCATGCTCGCGCCGCCATCGGCCTGCAGGCGGGCGGGCTTCTGGCCGCAGTGATCGGCCATCACGGTGAACAGGTCGGCGGACTGGTAGGCGATGGATTCCAGCGCCGCGCGCACAAACTGCGCCCTGCCGGAGCCGCGCGTCAGCCCTACAATCG
>DAIOVG010000037.1:0-18002 GCA_036759125.1 Candidatus Limiplasma sp. | reverse complement strand
GCGTGCGCTGGTTGATGATGCCCACGGTGTTGGAGCCGAAGGGGTTTTCCCAGATGGCGACAAAGTAGCTCGTCAATTGGATGGCAACGTAGTTCATCATCAGGGTGAACAGCGTTTCGTTTGTGCCGTAGCGCGCCTTGAACAGGGCCGGAACAGCGCCCCACACCGCGCCCGCGATCAGGCTTGCCACGAGGGATACGGCGAGCAGCGCCCAGGTCGGCATGGATTTCCCCAGGTACAGCATCACCGCGGCGGTCGCGATGCCGCCAATCAAAATCTGCCCCTCCGCGCCGATGTTCCAAAAGCGCATCTTAAACGCGGGCGCCAGGCCGATGCCGATGCACAGCAGCATCGCCATGTCGCGGAAGCTGACCCACATGCGGCGGCTGGTGCCGAAATTACCCTCGAACATCGCCTCGTACACCTTGAAGGGGTTCAAATGCACGATGGAATAGATCACAATCGCGCTGACAAACAGCGCCAGCACCAGCCCGGCAAGCCGGATCAGCCAGCCGTGCCAGAACGCGAGCGAGTCCCGCTTGGCGATACGGATCCACGGTACTTTATGCGTTGGATTCATCGATTTTACCCTCTCCGTACTTCGTCATCATCATGCCGACCTCGTTTTTGTCCGCGCCCCGGCCATCCACAATGCCCGATACCTTGCCGCCGCACAGCACCAGAATTCTATCGCACAGCTCCAGCAGAACGTCCAGGTCCTCGCCGACAAAGATCACGGCAACGCCCTTTTCCTTCTGCTTGTTGATCAGGTCGTAGATGGTATAGGACGAGTTGATATCCAGCCCGCGCACGGCGTAGGCCGTCATCAGCAAGGTTGGCGAGGACGATATTTCACGCCCGACCAAAACCTTTTGCACGTTGCCGCCGGATAGCTTGCGCACCGGGGTGGAAAGCCCCGGCGTGTTGACCTCCAGCTCCTTGACCACATGGTGGGCCAGCTTGCGCGGTGTTTTGCGGTCGGTGAACATGCCCTTGCCCTGCCGGAACGAGCGCAGCATCATGTTGTTGGTCAAATCCATATTGCCGACCAGCCCCATGCCCAGCCTGTCCTCGGGAACAAAGGAAAGCATAACGCCCATGGAAAAGATCTTGCGCGGGTCAAGCCCCGCAAGGTCTGTTTTCTTGCCTGTCACAGGCTCGATATAGGTGATCGCGCCGGCCCTGAAGGGATGCAGCCCCGCGATGGACTCTAACAGCTCCTTCTGCCCGCAGCCGGAGATACCCGCGATGCCCAGAATTTCGCCGGAGTAGGCCGTAAAGGAAACATCGTCCAGCCGCTTGATGCCATCCACATCCGTGAACGTCAGGTGATCGACCACAATGCGCGGCTCGCGGTTCTTGGGCTCAGGCCGCGCGATATTCAACGATACGGCGCGCCCGACCATCATGTTGGTCATCTCGGCCGCGTTGGTGTCCTTAGTCAGCAGTTCCCCGGCATTCTGCCCGCGGCGCAGCACCGCAACGCGGTCGGAAATCTCCTCCACCTCGTGCAGCTTGTGCGAGATGAGCACGATGGCCTTGCCGTCGTTGCGCATGTTTTTAAGCACCCGGAATAGCTTTTCGGTCTCCTGAGGTGTCAGCACGGCGGTGGGCTCGTCCAGAATCAAAATCTTCGCCCCGCGATAGAGCACCTTAACGATCTCCACGGTCTGCTTCTGGGAAACCGACATATCGTATACCTTTTGCTCCGGGTCTACGTCGAAGCCGTAAAGGTCGCAGATTTCGCGCACCTTGTTTCCGACGGCTTTCAAATCCAGCTTGCCGGTGCCCGGCATACCCAGAATGATATTCTCAGCCGCCGTAAGCACATCCACCAGCTTAAAATGCTGGTGCACCATGCCGATGCCAAGCTCGTAAACGTCCTTGGGGCTTCGGATGGTCACCTCTTTGCCGTTGACCGCAATGTGCCCGGCATCCGGGAAATAGATGCCCGACAGAATGTTCATCAGCGTGGTTTTACCGCTGCCGTTTTCGCCCAGCAGCGCCAAAATTTCGCCGTTATAGATGTTGAGGCTGACCTTGTCGTTTGCGGCCACCGGACCAAAATGCTTGGTGATGTCCCGCATGCTGACTGCCGCCGTGCCTTGCTGCATTCGTGTTTGCCTCCCTTGGACTGTGTTGTGCCCGCGCCGGGCAACTGTATAGTTATACCCCAAAACGGGATGAATTTCAAATGGTATCCGGCACTAAACCGGAGCGCTTGCAGGCCGTGAACTCAGGCTTGCACAAGCGTTAGCTGACGGATTGCCTCGATCACCGTGCGCACATCCTCAAACCCGGCCTGGTTCATCGAAAAAAACAGCTTTCCATGGCAGCTTTGCCTGCGTTTGCCATTGAATTGGTACGCCGTTCTGGCAAGACAGCGCGGATAACAGCCAACGCAGTCGTCCAGCTGGTCAAACAGGCGAAGCGCCAGCGGCGGGTTCGTTTCCTGCAGGCGGCTGATCATCGCTTCCATACGATCGTCTTTTCTGTGCCAGGTTTCCGGCGGACCGCTGGTAATCAGATACCATTGCAGGGAATGGGCAAACAGTTCATTGCTGAGGTAGATCGCATAGGAAAAACCAAAATCCGGGGACACATAGGTGATCTTGTTCCCGTTCTTTTCCAGCTGGCGCTTGAAGCGGAACAATTTCAGGGACTTGAGATACACATCCAGCGCGATGATACCCTGCCGCGCTTCCTGCGGCAGGCGGCTGATGCAGGCTTCAAACGTGGGCTTCTCCCCGGCGGGAACCGCTTCGTTTCTGCTCAGGGGAAGCGGAAGGGCTGTTTGTGTATGCTTGATACCGCAGCTTTGATCAAACTCGGTTACGGTAATCGATTTTACGGTCAGATGCGAAAGCTTATCGCACGCAAGCCGCAGCCTAAAACCTTCGCCGCTTGCCGCGTTGACCGTACGAAACAGCGGCGAGCGCATATAGCGCTCCTTGTTGGAATCATACCGTTCCTCGCCATTGACGAGGATCTGCATTTCGTGCAGATCATACAGAATGCAAAGTTTCGTCCAGACTCCCATCGGCATCCGGTTGTCAAACATCCGCGGTTTCCGATCGGGCGATGCGATGTCGTCCAGCCGTCGGTTATCCGAGCAAAGCGTGCCGAAATTGATATGGCCGCTCCCAAGCATCACGTACAAACCCGGCATATCCAGCATCACCGTAAGGTCGATGCGAAGCGGCAGCCGATACGCACCTGGAACCAGAATGCAGCTGCGAATCTTCAAATGCTCGGCGTCAAACCGCTGCGTAGGGATGGATTTGAGCGTCGAAACATGCAGCATGGAATCCCGCACAAGAGCAAGCGCATGTCCCTTGGGGATACAATCCTCCAACCGGATATTGTGAACCTGCATCGCAGTTCCTCCTGCCGGATACGGGTTGCCTGAAACATTGGGGAAGAAAACCTGCCCGAATGAAGGGAAAGGACCACGTTTTACGGTGGTCCTTTCCGATGTTTGCCATTCAGGGTTCCGCTTAGTTCAGCTCGGTAATGCCGTCGATGCGAAGGCCGAAGTACGGAGCGCTGCGGAGGGTGGATTCGTGGAACACGCCATCGGAAATGGCTTCGCCGGTATCGCCAGCCCAGTCGCCGTCGGTGTCGATGGCGAGGTAGCTGGTCACGGTTTCGCCGCCCACGGTGAAGGTGGAGGTATCAAACACGTTGAGCGTGCCATCTTTAATGGCGGCTTCGATTTCCAAAACTTTTTCCTCGGTGCCGGCAGCGCAGCTGGCGCCAAGCGCGGAGATCATCACAGCGCCTTCGTTGTAGCCAGCGGCCCAGTCGGTGGCGATCTCTTCGCCCTTGACGATGGACTCAAACACGTAGGTGTAGTAAACGCTCCAGTCATTCTGCGCGCTGGTCAGAGCGGCGTTGGGAGCGACGGAGAGCATATCCACGTTGTAGCCAACGCAATACACGGTGGTGCCGCCCTGGAGCAGCGATTCACACGCGGAGGGTGCGCCGGTGGAATCGGCATGCTGGCTGATGATGATTGCGCCGGAGGCTACGAGCGAATTGGCGGCTTCGGCTTCGGCGGTCGGATCATACCAGGAATTGGTGTAGGTCACGTCCATGACAACGTTGGGCACGATGGATTTCACGCCCAGGTAGAAGCCGGTGTACCCGGATACCACTTCGGCGTACGGATACGCGCCGACATACCCAAGCTTGATGTTGCCGTCGGCATCCATGTTGCTTTCCAAGACCTTGCCGTCGGCCACGAGCTCGGCAAGCTTCATGCCGGCCACAACGCCGGAGACATAGCGGGACTCAAAGGTGTAGTTGAAAGCATTCTTGAAGTTAGGCAGCCCGGACAGCGCGGCCTGGTCGCCGGTCATGGCGATGAACACCACATCGGGGCTCTCGCTGGCGGCCTGCTGCATGTAGCTCTGGTGGGCGTAGCTGTCGGAAATCACGTAGGTGCAGCCCTGTTCCACAAGGTCCATGGCCGTATCGTAGCAGACTTCATTTTCGGGAATGTTGTACTTCCAGACGATCTGATCTTCGGTGAAGCCGACTGCCGCAGCAGCGGTTTTGATACCCTGGATATGTGCGAAGTCATAGCCTGTATTTTCATCGTGAACCAGAATGACGCCGATCTTGGCGGGTTCCGCGGCGACCTCTGCCGTGGGCTCGGCTGTCGGTTCTGCGGTCGGTTCTGCCGTAGGTTCGGCTGTGGGTTCCGCAGTCGGTTCTGCCGTGGGCTCGGCTGTGGGCTCCGCAGTCGGTTCTGCCGTGGGCTCAGCCGTCGGCTCCGTGGTGGGGGTCGCCGTCGGGGCGGGGGTATTCGCGTTGCACGCCGTAAATACGAATACGACCGTCAGAGCGAGCAGCAATACGATGATCTTTTTCATTTTTCACCCTCCATGTTATGCTTTTGTGTTGCTTGGGCAAGGGGTCACCGGGCTTGGTACGGGGTCCTGTTTGCCTTACGCGGTTAGGAATCCTAAAGAGTTTTTACAATCATCAAGATACTGTGTTTACAGGCGTTTGTCAATACTACATGTACCCTTTCGTCCATCTGCTGAAAGAATCATGCCATGCTTCGTCGAATCTGCCGGATGGACGGGTTTTTGCACAGGGAAACACCCCAAAACGCTTGTATCGCACCAGCGGGGCGTGCCTGCTGTAGATGCGCAGAAAAACTATACGTCGGCCGATATTGACGGCAAGGCAAAGGCTCATCCGCGTGTGCAGACACGGATGAGCCCCATGATATACAAAATAAAAACAAACGGAACGGTTAATCGTGCGGATCCATGACCTCAGCGTGCGCCGGGGTAATGGGCACCTTGCGGTAGCTTATCATCAGCAGAACGGATAATGCCGCCGCCAGGTAATACGGGGTGCGCGCATCCTGCCAGTGGAACAGAGCCTGTATTGCTTCGATCAGAATCGGCGAGATGAACTGGCCGAAATATATCACCGCGGTGGTTATCGCCATGGCGGCGGTAACGTATTCCTTGCTGGCGCGCCGCGCGATTTGCGATTGCAGCACGGAAACCATCACGCCGATGCCCGCGCCGACGCCAAACAGCCCAAGCGTTGATAAAACCACGCTCCCTGTTGCGCTCATCGTAAGAAACGAGACAACAAACAGCAAACCCGCAAAAAGCTGCGTATACTTGCGGGTGAAATCCACAATCCGGGCCGCAATGAGCCCCGTCAGGAACGCCGCCAGATTCATGGTGGACATCAGCACGCCGATCACCGCCGCGGGTACCAGCGCGTAATGGGTTGCAATCATGGAAAAGCTTGCCGGAACAACGCACAGCACTACCATTACCACAAACATCGACAGCAGATGCGGTGAGATTGCCTTGAGCATTTGCTTTGGAATCCCGTTCGTGGTGCGCTTGATTTCGGCTTTGGGCAAAAACAGCACGACCATCACGATGATCACCAACCCCAGCAGATAGATGGCGAAGGTGTGCCGCCAGTGAAACGAGATCAACAGACCCGACAGCAGCGTGCCGATCACACCGCCCAGGTTGTTGATCGCCACGGAATGGCCGATGAGCCGGGCATGCTCCTTACCGTCGATATACAGCGCGATCAGCGCGGTGGAAAGCGGCATCACCAGCCCGACCCCCGCACCCAGCAGGATGCGGAAGACGAGCATCACATAGATGTTGTTCACCAGCCCGGCGGCACTCCCCGCCGTAAACAGGATCAGGCCCAGCAGGGCGACCCTTTTGGATTCATATTTCTTGATGACCAAATTCACCAGCAGCGATGAGACGATGATCGAAAGCCCCGGCAGCGTGACGATAAGCTTGATCAAAAGCGGATCCGCATCGCTGAAGTGCTGGGCGATCAATCCCAGCGCCGGGCTGACGGCCGCCGCCGCCAGCACCGTAATCAGCGACAGGGACAGGATGGTAAACTTGAGTTTGCGCATGCGTTTCTCCCATCGTTTCCGTATTATATCAGTACATATCCGGATAAAAATATAGACCGGACAAAGCATGAATATACAGGGCTTTTTCAGCCGCGTCAAGTGTATGAAAGAGCCGCCCGACGGGATCGGGCGGCGGAAGTCGAGCGAAAATCGATGGATGCCTATTCCCACTCAATGCTGGCGGGGGGCTTGGTGGTGATGTCGTACAGCACACGGTTAACACCGTGCACCTCGCCTACGATGCGGGTGGCGATTTTGCCAAGCACCGCGTAGGGAATCTCCGCAACGTCGGCGGTCATGAAGTCGTCGGTCGTTACGGCGCGGATGGCCACGGCATAGGCGTAGGTGCGTTCATCCCCCATCACGCCCACGCTGCGGGCGCCGGTGAGCACCGTGAAGTACTGAGAAATACCTTTATCCAGACCCGCCTTGGCGATCTCATCGCGGAGGATAGAATCCGACTTGCGGACGATTTCCACCTTATCGGGGGTCAGGTCGCCGATCACACGGATGGCCAGGCCAGGGCCGGGGAAGGGCTGACGCATGACCAGGCTTTCGGGCAGGCCGAGCGCGATGCCAAGCTTGCGGACCTCATCCTTAAACAGCATCCGCAGCGGCTCCACCAGGCTGGTAAAGCCCAGCTCCTTTGGAAGGCCGCCCACGTTGTGGTGGCTCTTGATCACCGCGCTGCCCTTGGTGGACCCGGACTCGATCACATCGGGGTAAATGGTCCCCTGCGCGAAGTAATCCAGCTTTCCAAGCTTCCCGGCTTCCTGCTTAAAGACATCCACAAAGTTCTTGCCGATGATCTTGCGCTTTTGTTCGGGCTCGGTTACGCCTTGAAGCTCGCGAAAAAACTGCTCCGCCGCGTTGGCGTGAACGAGCTTCACGGGGAAGGTATTGGTAAAGACCTCCACCACCTGCTCGCTCTCGCCCTGGCGCATGAATCCGTGATCCACATAAACGCAGGTAAGCCTGTCCCCGATGGCGCGCTGCAAAAGCGCCGCCGCAACCGAGGAATCCACCCCGCCGGAAAGCCCCAGCAGCACGGTGCCGGTTTCCCCCACCTGCTCGCGAATCTGTCGCACGGCGATATCAGCGTAGGATTCCATGTTCCAGTCGCCATGCAAATGGCAAATATCGTACAGGAAGTTTTTAAGCACCTGCATGCCTTCCTGGGTATGGGTGACCTCGGGGTGAAACTGCACGCCGTAAATTTGCTGTTCATCATTCGCCATGGCGGCGTTGGGGCAGCAGTCGGTATGCGCCAGGCTTTGGAAGCCCTCCGGCAGGCCGACCACCTGAAAGGTGTGGCTCATCCAGCAGCTGCTTTCATCCTGCAGCCCGGAAAGCAAACCGCTGTCGCGCTTATCCATCACGGTGTGCGTGCGTCCGTACTCGCGCTGCCGGCAGGCCGCCACCCTGCCATCCAGCAGGTAGGCCGTCAGCTGCATGCCATAACAAATGCCAAGCACCGGAACGCCAAGGGAAAACACGGCCGGGTCGCACTTGGGCGCATCCTCGGCCAGAACGCTGGCCGGGCCGCCTGACAAAATCAGCCCTTTCGGCTCTTTTTCCAGTATCTCTTCGATGGTTGCCGAATACGGCAGCACCTCGGAAAACACACCGCACTCGCGCACACGGCGGGCGATGAGCTGGGTATATTGAGCACCGAAATCCAAAATCACAACACATTCCGGTTTCTGCATAGGCCCCTCCTTTGAACTCCGTAAGGATACAATATATTGTGCCATAAACCGGATGGTGCTGCAAGTACGGCAGAGATGAATTTACGGGAGAACTTTTATTGACGGAAAGCGGACATACAGGTATAATGTGCACAGTTTCCATTTGCGAAGGGAAGGAAAAGCATGAGCCGCCGCCTGTTGATTGTTATGGTTGCGCTGCTTTGCGCGCTGGGCGCGCTGCTTTTGCTGTCCGCGCTTATCATCACGCCGGAAGCCCTGCCGGATGCGGCTGCCGAGCCTCCTGTAGCGCACATGGTCACCACCTTGATCGCCATGCCACCCGTGCCGACCTCCGCCGCCACAGCCTCGCTGAGCGAGTGGCTGAGGGTATCGGCGCTGTTCGCTGTTATATTGCTGCTTCTCCCCCGGCTCAATTGCACCTGCGACGCCAACGGCCGTGTGCTTTGCGCGCGCCGCTACGTTCGCAGCTTTTATCCCGTATTCAAGCAGAACCTCGCCTGCGGCTGATACAATACTATCCTTTGCGAAACAAGAAACCGCTTGTCACGCGTTTCTTTGATTTTTCATGCCCAATATAAGAAAGGAAGAAACTGATACTATGAAAGTCACCAATCGTCGGCGTATCAAGCTGAACAAGCGCACATCCTCGATGATCGCGCTTGCCGTGTTGCTCGTCGTCACCGTCTTTGCGGGCTATGTCGGGCTCAACGGTATGAACCTGGACAGCCGCGGCCTGTACAAGATGCTCCCCTGGATTCCCCAAACCAACGTAACCAAGGATACCTGGCCCGCCTCCATTGCCCTGGGCTTGGACCTGCAGGGCGGCGTATTCGTAGAATACGAAGCGACCATGTCCGATGAGCTGAAAGAAGAGGGCTACAACTTCGACCAGCTTCTGGATAATACCATGGAGATCATTGGCCGCCGCCTGAGCGACAAGGGCTTCACAGAAGCCACAGTCTCCCAGCTGGGCGTGACAGGCATCCGCGTGGAAATCCCGGACGTGACCGATCCCGCCGCGGTGCTCGACCTGATCGGCTCGCCCGCCAAGCTTGAGTTCCTGGATTATAACGGCAATGTCTTCCTGGAAGGCCGTTACCTGAAAACCGCGACCCGTACGGTTGACGAAAACAGCAAGCCCGCCATCAGCTTCCAGCTGACCAGCGAGGGTGCGCAGATTTTCGGCGACATGACGGCCAAATCCATTGGCAAGACCATCACCATTCAGCTCGACGGGCAGGAGCTGATGAGCCCAAGTGTGCATGAGGCCATCTATGGCGGCAGCATCCTGGTGACCGGCAGCTTTACCGAAGAGCAGGCCGATAACTACGCCCTGCAGCTGCAAAGCGGCTCGCTGCCCCTGGACCTGCGCCAGGACCGGCTGGATACCGTATCGGCAACGCTTGGCGACGACGCACTGGGTTCGTCGGTCAACGCGGCCATCATCGGCATTCTGCTGGTTATGCTGATCATGGTCTGGCGCTACCGCCTGTCGGGCCTCCTGGCCGACTGGGCGCTGTGCCTGTATATTATCCTGCTGTTCCTATTTATCGCGGTCGTGCCTGGCATCCAGCTGACCCTGCCGGGTATCGCCGGTATTATTCTGGGTATCGGTATGGCGGTTGACGCCAACGTCGTCATCTTTGAGCGTGTCAAGGAAGAAGCGCTTGCGGGCAGGCCCATCCTGCACGCGGTGCGCATCGGCTTTAAAAACGCGATGAGCGCGGTGGTCGACGCCAACATCACCACCATTATCGCCGCCATCGTGCTGCTGTTCTTTGGCACAGGCTCGGTACAGGGCTTTGCCACAACCCTCCTGCTGAGCGTTGTCGCGTCGATGATCACGGCGATCATCATCACGCGCTTCCTGCTGACGCATATGGCGCGGATCCTGAAAAACCCCAAGCTCTATATGACGCCGAAAAAAATGTCGGCGAGAACCGCAGCGACGGACGTAAAGGAGGCGAAGTAAGATGATCATTAAAAACCGCTTGAAACTGTGCGCGATCATCTCCTCCGTCATCATGCTGACCGCACTGGTTATGACAATATTTGGCTACGGCATCAACTTTGGCATCGACTTTGCCGGCGGCCTTTCCATCGAGTACAACATGAACTCCGCCTTCCAGCAGAGCGATGTGGAAACAGCGCTTTCCAACCAGGGGCTGAGCGATTTCAAGGTCAGCACCTCTGGCGCGGACGGCACAATCCTCAACATCCGCATCCCCAAGCTTGATTCCAATGAAGAAATTCAGGTTCTGCAGGCCGGGCTGGAAGCGGAACTCCTGCAATCCTACCCCAATATGGATGTGGACACCTCAACCGCCAGCTACGTCGGCCCCACCGCCGGCGCGACGCTGGTGAAGAACGCCATCCTGAGCGTGTTGATCGCATCGGTGCTGATGCTGATCTACATCGCGTTCCGCTTTGACCTGTACTCGGGCATGGCGGCCGTCATCGGCCTTCTGCACGACGTGCTGATCATGCTGTCGTTCATGGTTCTTCTGCGCAACGTGATTCAGATGAACTCGTCGTTCATTGCCGCGATGCTGACGATTGTGGGTTACTCCATCAACAACACGATCGTGATCTTCGACCGTATCCGCGAAAACAACGCCAAACCGTCGTACCACAGCCTGCCGCGCGATGAGATTGTCAATATCTCCATCTCCGAAAGCCTGGGCCGTACGGTGAATACGACACTGACGACGCTGGTGACCATCGTGTCGCTGTATGTGCTTGGCGTGGCGAGCATCCGCGAGTTCAGCTTGCCGATCATCGTGGGTATCGTTTCCGGGTTATACTCGGCCAACATGATCAACGGGTATGTATGGGCCATGCTGGTGGAACACAAAACCGCTCACAAAAAGAGCAAGAAAGCCAAAAAGTAACTGGATCAGCAAGCGGCCGCATGAACATCATGCGGCCGCTTTTGTTGTTCAATCCATCGGTTTCCGGGCAGAAAAAAAAGCCCCTGAAAAGCTGGGGCTCGGCGGTCAATACCTGTCTATTTTTCCTTGGTAAGCTCCCGTATGCACTTCTCGCATACAAGTTTTTCCTTGAAGAGCCGTACTTCCCTTGCATCATTGCAGAACACGCATGCCGGGTGGTATTTCTTCATGATGATCTTATCGCCTTCGGTAAAAATCTCCAATGTATCATTGATTTCTATGCCGAATGTTTTGCGAAGTTCGATGGGAATGACGACCCTTCCCAGGTTGTCCAGTTTACGTACTATGCCAGTCGACTTCATACGCACGCCTCCTTTGAGAAATCTCAATAATCAAATAATGGAAGCTAACAGCCGTAATATTACCAGATTATTCATTTGTTGTCAACGTATTATGTATAACACGAATAAGTATTTTCTTAACAATCTCTTTACCATCAACGTTTCCCGCTACTTTATCCCCTGTATATTGTCTTGTATAATATGGCATTATTGGTAATTATTGGTTACCTTGAAGCCCCAACCACTTGCCATTGACAAGCGGAGCAAATCCGATATAATGAAGAGGCAATGAACGGAAGAGTACCGGAAGCGATCCGCCAAAGAGAGCCGCAGCGGGTGAAACGCGGCGCGGGGAGCCAGGGGAACATGGCCCGGGAGCATTCCTGCCCGATACTGTAGGGCAGGGCGGCAGGCGCCGTTACCGCCGCAAGCAAGCGATAAATCAAGGGTGGTACCGCGGGCAGAGCCCGCCCCTTCCAAACCGGAAGCGGCGGTTTTTTTGTATCGCTGCGTACAAAATCCCCTGCACCAATAAGGAGGCATTTCCATGTCCAAACCGGAGCCGTTTTACATCACAACGCCTATCTATTATCCCAGCGATAACCTGCACATCGGCCACGCCTACTGCAGCGTTGCCGCCGATACCATGGCGCGCTATAAAAAGCAGGAAGGCCGGGACGTATACTTTGTAACCGGCACCGACGAGCACGGCCAGAAGATCGAGCGCAAGGCCATGGATAAGGGCGTAACGCCCCAGGCCTACGTGGACGAGATCGTCGCGGGTATCAAAAGCCTGTGGAAGCTGATGGACGTGGAGTACGACGACTTCATCCGCACCACGGATCAGCGCCACGCGGAGTGCGTGCAGCGTATTTTCAAGCAGCTTTACGAGCAGGGCGACATCTACAAGGGCTCGTACGAAGGCTGGTATTGCACCCCGGACGAGACCTTTTTCACCGAGCTTCAGCTGGTCGACGGCAAGTGTCCGGATTGCGGCCGCCCCGTGGAGCGCACCAAGGAGGAAGCCTATTTCCTCAAGCTCAGCAAGTATCAGGACTGGCTGATTCAATACATCGAAGATCATCCTGATTTTATCCAGCCACCGTCCCGCAAAAACGAGATGCTTAACAACTTCTTAAAGCCCGGTCTCAACGACCTGTGCGTCAGCCGCACCACCGTGAAATGGGGCATCCCCGTTGATTTCGATCCGGCGCACACCGTGTATGTGTGGGTGGACGCGCTTTCCAACTACATCAGCGTGCTTGGGTACGGCTCGGCGGACGACAGCCTGTACCAGCGGTACTGGCCCGCCGACATTCACCTGGTTGGCAAAGAGATCATCCGCTTCCACACCATCATCTGGCCGATCATCCTGCAGGCGCTCGGCCAGCCCCAGCCCAAGCAGATTTTCGGGCATGGCTGGCTGGTGCTGGACGGCATGAAAATGTCCAAATCGCTGGGCAACGTGGTGGATCCCGTCGTGCTGTCCAAGCGGTATTCTCCCGATGCTATCCGCTATTTTCTGATGCGGGAAATGCCGTTCGGGTCGGACGGGCAGTTCAGCTATGAAGCGCTCTTAAAGCGCATCAACGCTGATCTGGCCAACGATCTGGGTAACCTTTTGAGCCGCACCGTGGCGATGGTGGAGAAATACTTCGGCGGCGTTGTCCAACAGCCCGGCGAATATGAAGCCGTGGATACGGCCCTGATTGCGTTGGCGGAGGAGACTCCGGAAAAGGTGAAGCAGGAGATGGACGGCCTGCAGTACTCCGCCGCGCTGGTGCACATCTGGGCGCTGATCGGCGAGGCGAACCGCTATATCGACCTGACCGCGCCGTGGGTGCTCGCCAAGACCGACGAGGGCAAGGCGCGTCTGCAAACGGTGATGTACGTGCTGTGCGAAACCCTGCGCTATATCGGCGTGCTCATCGCCCCCACCATGCCCCGGACACCGGAGAAGCTGTTTGCGCAGCTGGGCGTGGTGGACGATGCGCTGAAAACCCTTGCATCCCTGACAACCTTTGGGAAGCTGCAGCCCGGCTCGAAAGTCGAAAAAGGCGAAGCGCTGTTCCCCCGCATCGACGTGGAAAAAGAGCTTCAGGACATCGTTCCCGAGCCAAAAGCTGTCAAAGCAGAAAAAGCGCCGGAAGCAAAACCGGAGATCACCATCGACGACTTCGCCAAAGTGCAGCTGTGCGTCGCGCGGGTGCTGACGGCCGAGAAGCTTGAAAAGAGCGATAAGCTGTTAAAGCTCCGCCTGTCGCTTGGCAAAGCCGAGCCGGAACGCACGGTGCTCAGCGGTATCGCGCAGTTCTACACGCCTGGGGAAATGGTCGGCAAGCAGGTTATCCTGGTCAAGAACTTAAAACCTGTCAAGATTCGCGGCGTGCTCAGCGAGGGCATGATCCTGTGCTCCTCCGATAAGGACGATACCGTTTTGAAGCTCGTCACGCCGGAAGCCGGCGCGGCGGACGGAGACACCGTGCGATGATCGATTCCCATTGCCATCTGGAGGACGAACGCTTCGCGGGCGAGGTTGAACAAATACTCCAGCGGATGAAGGAAGCGGGCGTGGACCGCTGCATCCTGGCCGGCAGCGACGAGGCATCAAGCGAGCGCATCGTTCGCCTGACAGAACAGTATGCAAACGTCTTCGGCGTGGTCGGCGTGCATCCGCACGAAGCGCGTTTCTTCACCCCCGCCACGCTGGACCGCATGGCGGTATGGCTGACCACAGCGCGCATTGTGGGCGTTGGGGAGATTGGGCTGGATTATTACTACGATCACTCCCCCAGAGACGCACAGCGCGAGGCGCTGGCAGCGCAAATCGAGTTTGCCTACCGGAAAAACGTGTCCGCAGTGTTCCACGTACGGGACGCGCACGGCGAGTTTACCGATATGCTGCGCGCGCAAAAGAGCAGCCTTCCCCAGGGCGTGATGCATTGCTACACCGGCAGCCTGGAAAGCGCGAAGGTTTATTTAAATATGGGCTTGAATATCTCGTTTTCAGGCTCGGTGACCTTTAAGAACGCTAGAAACCTGCAGGAGGTCGCGCGCTTTGTGCCGCTGGACCGATTGCTGATCGAAACCGACAGCCCCTACCTGGCGCCCGTACCGATGCGCGGCCAGCGCAACGAACCGGCCTACGTGCGGTATGTGGCGGAGAAGATTGCCGACCTGCGGGGCATGGATGTACAGGAGCTGGCCGAACAGGCTGCCCGCAACACCGAAAGGCTGTTCAGCCTTCCGTTATGATTTTTTGATTCCAAATGCGACTGGGCACACGGCACGGCAGTGGTTACAGACTGTCGTGCCGAATCCTTTTGCGGTTTTCTGCCCGTAGGCGTGTTCCCTGCAAAGCTTTTGTATCACAGTCCCATTTTGGATCGCTCCCACAGGGCAAGCGTCTGTGCACAGTGTGCAGCCGTTAATGCAAACGCTCTGCGCAAGAGGATCGGACGAGAGCGCAAGGTCGGTGAGAACAACCCCGATGTTGAGCATGTTGCCGTACTCCCTGTTGAGCAGCAGGGTATTCTTGCCCATCGTGCCCAAGCCCGCCTGAACCGCCGCGTGCTTCATGGATAAAAGTCCCCGGCCTTCCATGTGCTCCGCGTCCCAGTACTCGTAAGGATTATCGCAGGGTATCGGTACGGCATGGCAGCCAAAGCGCTGTTCCAACGCCTTTGCAAGCTTCAGCGATATCTGATCGATCATGTGATTGGCGACCGATTCGTTGAAGTGTTGATAGATCAGCCTTGGATCAACCTGCCTCAGGCCCTTTGGCAGCGCGACGCCAAACGCGATGACCGTTTGGCAGTCATCATAGAGATCCAGTGGGGAAAAGCCTTTTGGGGCATCCTCAAAACGCCCCTTCTCCGCAAAACCGCATACATCCGCGCCAAGTGACAGCACCAGCTCCCGAACGCTTTCCTTCACCACTGTCTACCTCCGACATCTTTCTATTGGTTGGTATTATAGCACAAAAAACAGCCCTGTCTAAGGGCTGTTGATTGCGTTTGAGCGACCTTACGCTTCCGGCGTGGTCTCGGCCGATTTGGTCGGCAGCGCACGCTGCACGTTGCCGCTGCGCAGGCAGCGGGTGCAGACATTCACGCGTTTCACCTGACCGTTCATCTCCACGCGGACGCGCTGCACGTTCGGTGCCCATATGCGATGGGTCTTGCGATTGGAGTGGCTGACCAAATTGCCGCCCATCTTACCCTTCTCGCAGACTTCACAGAACTTGCCCATTTGCTACACCTCCTAACGGGAGAGTTAAATCTTTACAGCCTGACCATTTTATCATCGATTTTCACGTTTGACAAGGGGTTTGTTGTAGTTTTCTTGCTTCAATATTTCAAATGCAGGCTATGCCCCATACGCAATCCCGGAAGTTCTACCTCTTCCTTCCATTTCGCTGTGTCACGGACTTATAAATCGTCTACGGTTAGGAGCTTGCAGCCCTGATTCTGATAATACGCAAGCATCTCAGGAATCTTGCGTTTATCATAGCTTGTAACGCAATCCGACAGGACGGTTACCCCGTAGTTTAGCTTGCGCAGGTTATAACAGGTTGACTTCACACACGCTGTGGCATCAGCCCCGGCAATATAGAAATTTCCAATCCCGTTTTGGTTGATAAACTCCGCAAACGCCTCGCTGGTCAAAGCGTTGCCCTTGGATTTGGTAAATATGTTGTCCGATACGATGTTCATGTCCACAACCAGTTCAGCCCCGCGCGTGCCGGGTTTGAACGTTCGCGTACCGGCCGACAGGTTTTCATGCCTGATGTAAACCACAAAAACACCGTGCCCTATCGCCCATGCAATTGCCTTGTTGATATTGCCGATAACGTCCTTATAGTTCTTTGTGATGTCGTTTTGAATATCGATGATCACCAATGCGCGTTTGTTCATAGCTTCCTCCTGGTGGATAGGGATGGTTGACCGGTACAGTATAAAACAGAATTGATGACACCATGGTGTCATCAATTCTGTCAAACGATTCATCAAAGACTATTCAGATTGATTTTCGCTGTTGCCGCTAAGCAGCTCTCCCAGGGAAAACGGGAACTGCAATACCCCTTCCACCTCGCCGGCGATGGTCCCAGCCTGGATAAAAAAGACGAAATTCCCGTCCGTGTCAAAGTAGAAGTCGTCCTGCGGTGAAAATGCCAGACGGAATTCGTCCTCCGTTAGATCAGGAAAATAGGCGGTCTTCATGGAGCCGATATCATACTGGATGATTTGCCATACCAGCCCGTACACCAGCTCTGAGGCGGTATCCCCGGTTTGGCTGCCGCTGCCCTCCTCCAGCCCCATAGCCTGTGAAAGCGTAATCGGCTGCCCGGCGTAGATGCCCGACAGCGCGAACACCACGGACACCCATTGCTCCACCAGCGTGTTGCCGAAAAACTGCTGGCTGATGAGCAGAACGCTTTGCTGGTCAGCCGTTCGGGACGCAACGCGGTAGTCGAGGTTTACGTAATACTCCGGCTCACCCGGCGCGGGAAGCTCTCCAAGCGTGGCGAGCGTCGCGGGGATTAAGGTTTCCACAATATCGGCCGCATAGGACGCAAAATACCCGTTGAAGGCCTCCGCCTGTGGCCGATCGGCCGCAAGCTGCGGCAGGCGGTAGCGGAACGCAAACGATGCCGATTCCTCCGTTGCGCCGCGCGGGAAATACACCACGCCCAGCAGAGAAGAATCCTCTGGTTCGCTTTGCGCCGCCGCGCCGGATATCAGCAGTGTCATGGCCGCCAGCACACACAGAAGCCGTTTCATGTTGCGCACCTTACCCCACGCTGACCTCGTTGACGACGAAGGAGTTTTCAAGGTACATCGTGTACATGCTGTAGGTTACAGACTGGTTGGTGGGATAGGCCAGCTGCGCCATGTAAATATAGTCTTCTGTGACAACATACACGGAGAACACCGTGTTTCCGGCTGCCGTTTCGTAGGTGACGGTCGCATACTGGAACATATCGTTGATGTTCAGCCTCGCATCACCTGCCGCCGTGCCCATTTCCAGGGCATAGGTTTGCAGGGTGGCGTTGTTTGCGTTATCCATGCGCTCAACCTTGAAGCTCGCGCTGCCGTCGGGCAGGGTCGCGATGGCGCCGTCGGCCGTCTCCTTCACGTATTGATCGGTGAAGAGGCTGGGATACAGCACCGAGAAACCGAGCTTGGTGTTGATGTACTCCATCAAAATAGCGTTGGTGTAATCCTGCAGCTGCATTTCCAGCAGCAGCTCCGAACCCACAGAGAACCCGTTTACCCGGTAGCCGCCAAGGGCGGTATCGTCGGGGTGGAGGGTATAAATCGCGCGGTCCTCCCACGAAAGCGTCTGGTAATCCGCAACGGACATCTGCTCAATGGGCATAGAGCCGCGATACAGCTCGCCGATCAGGTAAATGTCGCCGTTATCGGCGGTATCCTGCATCACAGGCAGGAATCCGATGTATTCATCGGTGGTTTCCACGGTTTCAATCGCGGACAGCTCCGGCAGCTTGGCCGAAAAGATGCTGCTGAGGACCTGCTCCTGCTGGGCCGTATCGGTCAATGCGGCGTCGGTAAGACCCAGCATGGACGCTTTCAGGCCGTTGATGAAGAACACTGTGATGAAGTCCTCTTCCAGC
>DAIOVG010000036.1:0-18073 GCA_036759125.1 Candidatus Limiplasma sp. | reverse complement strand
CCGTCGCCGCCGTCCGGCCCGCCGTTGGGTACATATTTCTCACGGTGAAACGATACACAGCCGTTGCCGCCGTTTCCCGCTTTTACCTTGATCGTCACGCGATCGACAAATGAAGCCATAAAACCCTCTCAGTTGTTGTTCAGGTATTTGCAGTACGGCGCAATCGCACAGGCTTCACAGTCCGGTTTGCGCGCCTTGCACACCCGCCTGCCGTGGAAAATCAGCCAGTGATGGGCTTCGATCCAGTCCTCTTTGGGGATAACCTGCATCAGCTGCCGTTCCGTTTCTTCCACATTCTTGGCGTCCGCAAGCCCGATACGGTTGCTGACGCGAAACACATGGGTATCCACGGCGATGGTGGGAACATGGAAGGCGTTCGCCAATACCACATTGGCCGTCTTGCGGCCGACGCCGGGCAGCGTGACGAGCTCTTCCATGGTTTTTGGAACCTCGCCCCCAAAGCGCGTCAGAATCAAACGGGACGTTTCCACAATGTTGTTTGCCTTGCTCTTAAAGCCGCAGCTGCGCACGATTTGAAATACGTCGTCCACCCTGGCCGCAGCCAGCGCCTCTACGCTTGGATACTTGCCAAACAGCACGGGCGTAACCTTGTTCACCTGCACGTCCGTGCTCTGGGCCGAAAGCATCACGGCAATTAGCGTTTCGTACGGATTGTGGAAATGCAGCTCCGGCTTGGCGTCCGGGTACAAGTCCCTGAATATCTCAAGAACCGTATGGATTTCCTGCGCCTTCATGGTTTATCAGCGATGTTTCTGCGCACCTCGTCAGGCAGAAGCATACGCGGCAGCCGTTTCATCTGCGAGCAGCAAATGGTGATCACAGCGGCGAAAATCGGAATCTCCAGAGCGTAGAACGGCAGGCGCCCGACCAGGATCAGCCAATAGCCTTTGCTGATGAAGTATGTAAGCCAGTAGGAATTGAGCAGAGCGTAGATCACTGCGCCGATCAACGCGGCAGCGATAGCGCGAATCAGTAATCCGCCTGTTCTTGACTTACTCAAGCCATCAGCCCAGCGAAAATACCTGGGATGCAGCAGGAAGCCATACACAATGCCCACCAGCGCGGCCGTTACGGTAAAGCCGGGGAAATATGCGCCGGTACCGAATAAAAGCGTACCGATGATATCGCCAAACGCGGCGACGAGCAAACCGCCGACCGGGCCGAACAAATAGCCCGCAACGGCGATAGGCAGAAACCCAAAGTTCATTTGCTTGGTCAGCATTGCGATCTGCACCAGATTGCCAAGCACCACCTGCAGGGCGATCAACGCGCCGATATAAGCGATATTGATCAAAAGAAAGCGATTGTTTTTCATTCCGGCAACTCCTTAAAAAGTAAAGCATCAGGAAACATAAATCGAATGTATTGTACAGGATGCGATGGTCTTGCGCAAGCGGCCGGATTACACCTGGTCTTTCAACGCCAAGAAGGGAGCGGGCGGTAAAGGATTGGTATCCAAGGTGCATAGGGTTTTCTGCATCCAAACCACATCCAGCCATTCGCCCCGCTTATTGCCCATGCGCTTGAAGCGGCCGACTTCCTTAAAACCCATGCTCAGGTGCATGCGGAGGCTGGGTTCGTTGGTCGCCGTAATGACCCCGAACACCGTTTGGATGCCCTGCCTTTGCAGTATATCCAGAAGCGCCTGGTATAAAACGCGGCCCAATCCCCTGCGCTTGGGCGCATCGGGAGCCAGATAGATCGTTCCTTCCGCCGTCCACCGGTAGGCTTCGTGTGGGCGAATCTGCCCGGCATAGGCAAACCCGCAGGGGATACCATTCGCCTCCATGATCAGGAAGGGATACCGCTGCAATGTGTGTTCGATCTTTTCGGCATAGGCTTCCACAGATGGGTTTTCGGTGGTAAATGTTACGTTGGTATGCTCGACAAAATAACCGTACACATCGTGCACGAACTGTGCGTCCTGCTCTGTTGCCACGCGGATGTTGGTCGTCATGCGGTTCCTCCTGCTGCTTCCATCGCCAGCCGCCGAATGGTTTCCATGTCCTTGGACGACAAGCCAATGTGAATGGTTTTGAAATGATCGTAAATCACAAAGCCGGACGGGGTTCCTGATTTCTTCTTCACATGCTTTCGCAGGGTGTAATCAACCGGAAAGGCCGGATGATTGCGGCCCTTGCTGTAGTAGGCGGCAAGCTTGGCCGCAAAGAGCAGGGTTTCATCGGCCGGCGTATCCGGCGTGCGCACCACAACGTGTGAACCCGCAACGTTCTGGGCGTGAAGCCAGGTTTCCTCCGGCTTGGCGTGCAGGGTGATGCGGTCGTTCTGCACAGAGTTCTTCCCAACGAGTATTTCCGTGCCGTCCGGCGCAATAAAACGATACGGCTGCCCTTCCTTGCGCTTTTTGCGCTTGACCGTTCCCGCTTCGGGCCGCAGAAACCCGTTATCGGTCAGAAAATCCTTGATTTCGTTCAGATCTGCTGTGGTGGTGCACTTGTCCAGGTCTTCCATCACGGACTCGAGCACTTCCAGATCCCGTTCGATTGTCCCCATTTCTTTCTGCGCATACTGCTGAGCGCCCTTGGCCTTCCTGTACTTTTTATAGTAGCTTTGCGCGTTGCGCGACGGTGAAAGCTCCGGGCTGAGCGGGATGGTCACGGTTGCCTGCTCCGCATCGTAATAGTTCACGACATTGACCGCCGCCGCGCCCTTTTCGATGCTGTGGAGATTTGCGGTCAGGAGTTCGCCGAAGATACGGTTTTCCTCGGCTCGGTCGTTCTGTGTGAGGGTCTCCACCATCTTCGCCCGTTTTTTCTCCAGCCTTGCGATATTGCTTTTGACCCGTTTGCGGATGCCCGACCCGCGCTGGCTGATGTGCGCGTGCAGCTCACGCTCGGCATAGAACGAGTCCATTGCCTCGCTGAGCGTTTCATACTCTGTTTGCAGGCTCATCGCATAGCTTCGATACGGATAGGGAAGATATTCCAGGGTCTTCCCCGCCGCGTCGCTGATCACCACAGGCGGGCGCAGCTCCGGCAGACGTGCATAGAAGGCAGCGACTTTTTCCGCTATCTCAGGTATTTGCTCCGGTGCATACAAAAACGCATGTTCCATGCCAATCTGCGCACAGATTTCCTTAGCGCTGATGGTGGACAGGCCGCTGATAACCTCAATTAGCCCTTTATACAGGGGACTTGCCAGCAGCGACAGCTTGCCTGAGAGCTCAGCGGCGGTCATGGCCATTGGATTGAGCTTGTCTTGCTCCGGGGGCAGGGTAAAGGGTTTACCGGGCATCACTACACGGACGCGGCTGATATCGGCGTTCACATGATGAATGCTGTCGATCGTCACGCCGTTCTCGTCCACAAGGGTGAGGTTGCTGTGCCTGCCCATCGCTTCGAGCACCAGGGTTTTTTGCACCTCATCACCCATCTCACTCAGGCACTGAAAGGTAAGGATCAGCACCCGGTCGCAGCCAAGCTGCTCCACGGCGGTGACCCGTGCGCCGGACAGGTGCTTGCGCAAAAGCATGCAAAACACCGGCGGCTCCGCCGGGTTCTCCATGGACTGTACTGTAAGCTGCGCACGCGCCGCGTTGGCGTTCGCGCTCAGCAAAAGCCTGTGATTGGCGCCCTGGTTTCGGATCAGAAGAAGGAGTATATCACGCTCCGGTTGGTTCACCTTATCCACACGGCCGCCGACCAGCTTGTCCCGCAGCTCACGCGCTAAAAACGAAAGCGTGAATCCGTCCATTGCCATACTCATCCTCCTTTCTGTTTGTAAAAATCGTTACATTGCCGGCTTCTCAATCAGGATCAGCGGTACACGCATCTCCGCATCGGTCAGCCCCGCATGGGTTGAGACATGCTGCTTGGACTCATGGCTGTACGCCAAGGCTGTGTCGGAAACCGCGATCGCCAGAAAATCCCCGACGGATTCCAAAAGTCTGGAATTCCGCGTCCCGCTGCCAAATAGCCCGCTGGAAAGCACCTCATCCTGTGACAGCAAAAGAAATTCATCGCCGTAGGTTTGCTTGAATCCCTCCGGGAATTGCCGCTTGCACTCGTCCTTGATATAAAACGCGGCGGCGCGGTTTTCCACGGAAATGGGTCTTTTTAGCATACTGTGAATCTCTGGCGAGTCGGTGATCACATGATAGCGAACGTCGATATGCCCGTGATCCGCGATCACAATGACCAGGGTATCGGTCAGCGATTCGCATAAATCTTGAACGCTTTTATCGATCACCCGGATTGATTCCCTCGTTTGTTCGCTGCGGCAGCCAGTTTTGTGCATGATGGCGTCGGGCTAGTTCCAGTACGCATAGATATACTTCCTACCGGGTTCGCCGCAGGTATTGCGCACCGCATCAAACAAGGCATCCTGCGTGGAAACCCGAATCCCGTCATATGGGGAGATCGTAATCATCCTACCAAGACCCGCCTGCACAATCGCGGGCGTAATCGTTTCAAAGGGTAGAAACGTCCGCGCGGCATGGAACTCCGCCGCCGGTACCCCATGTGAATCCTTCACGGTGTTTGGAAACAGGTCTACGATTTGATCCAATTCCCGGAAATACAGGTTCCATCCAAGCCAGCCGTGCTCATAGGGCGTCAACCCGCTTTCAATCGACGGCAGCGCGGCCGACGTGGTTGACGGAAATACGGAGGAAAGCGTATCCACGACATGCCTGCGCAGAAAGCTGTTATCTGGCAAATGGGTTTCCAGCGCTTCCGTACCCATGCCGTCAAACAGCATCAGAACGACGTTGCGATACCCCCGTGCCAAGGCATCATCCAGCAGAGGAAGGGACGTATGCCTGCGCTGCGCCCCAAACGCGCGCAAAACCGAGTTGGTTACGCTGACAATACTGTGGTCATAATCCGGGTATCGCACGCTATCACCTCCGGCTCGCCGTACATGAATCATTATACCATATCTTGCGGCCAGGGCGGCAGCCATCTTCTATAAATTGCTGTTTCCATCGTGTATGAAGAGCGCAGCGCTGGACAACGGGAAACCCAGACCGTATAATGACGTGAGATGATTGATGAGGAAAGGAAGTGCCGATATGAAACGGACGGACGGACGTTTGGCGGCGCAGGCGCGGGATTGCGCCATTGAAACCAATTTTGTTAAAACGGCGGACGGAAGCTGCCTGATCACCATAGGCAATACCAGGGTGATTTGCACCGCGAGCATCGAGGAAAGCGTACCTCCCTTTTTGCGCGGCAAGGAGCAGGGCTGGGTAACCGCCGAATACGCAATGCTCCCCGCCTCCACCGGAATGCGTAAAAAGCGCGACGGCGTTCAAAAAGACGGACGCGGCGTGGAAATCCAGCGTTTGATCGGGCGTTCGCTGCGCCAGGCTGTGGATATGACGCTGCTTGGACAGCGAACCATTACCCTGGACTGCGACGTATTGCAGGCGGATGGAGGAACGCGTACCGCATCCATTACAGGTGCGTTTGTCGCGCTTACGCTCGCCGTGTACAAGCTGATGCAAAACGGTCTGTTACAGAACAATCCCATCATCGGGCAGGTTGCTGCCGTCAGCGTGGGTGTCGTAAACGACGAACCCATGCTCGATCTGTGCTACAGCGAGGATTCGACGGCGCAAACCGACATGAACCTGGTGATGAACCATAAGGGTGAGTTTATCGAGCTGCAAGGCACGGGCGAAGGCCGCGCGTTCACCGAGCGCGAGCTGCGGGTACTGCTGCAATATGGCAGACAGGGTATTTTGAGCCTGATGAAGCACCAACGCATAGCGCTTCATGAAGTCGCCCATCTGTTGCCTCTCCCCCGTTTGGCTGTCGCCAGCGCCAACGCGCACAAGCTCAAGGAGCTCCGCGCGCTGCTCAAGGGCGTTTGCGAGCCCGTCGGCATGCGGGATCTGGGCGTTACTGAGGATGTTGATGAAACCGGCGAAACCTTTGCCCAGAACGCCATCCTCAAGGCAGAGGCTGTGATGAAGGCAACCGGATTGCCCGCCCTGGCCGACGACAGCGGCCTTGCGGTGGATGCGCTTGGCGGAGCGCCTGGCGTACGCAGCGCGCGCTATGCCGGAGAACACGGCAACGACGCGGCCAACAACAAGCTGCTGCTTCACAACATGGAGAAAGAGGATAACCGGGCATGCAAATTCGTATGCTCTATGGCGCTTGCCATTCCCGCCGCGGACACGATCACCGTTTCCGGTGAATGCCATGGCACGCTTCTCAAAGAACCGCGCGGAACAAGCGGCTTCGGATACGATCCGCTGTTCCTGTATGAAACAGGCAAAACCTTCGCGGAGCTTTCTCAGGCTGAGAAGAACAAGGTCAGCCACCGCGCCAGAGCCACTGAGCAAGTGCTGAAGGTTCTCCACGATCTTTTCTGGGCATGAGAATCGTAGTCTTCTCGGATACGCATCAGAATACGGAGCTATTTTCCCAATGCGTGCGCCAGGCTATGGATGACGGGAAAACTGACGTGCTCATCCACTGCGGCGACGGGGTGCGCGATCTGGAAGCCATTGAGGGCGAACTTTTGCGCAGAAACCCGCATATCCGCATATACGCCGTGCGCGGCAACTGCGATTTGACCGCGTTTCAGTATCCCGGTACCGAAACCGCCAATCTAAACGGTGTCCGCGCCTTGATAACGCACGGTCATTTATACGGGGTCAAGCATGGGTTGGGGCCGCTGGCCAAAGCCGCAGCTGATATAGGCGCGCGGCTTGCATTTTTCGGGCATACCCATCAACCGCTGGCAAAGGAAAAACACGGCGTAAAGCTAATCAACCCCGGATCGCTTTCCGCCCTGGTGCAGGCTGGAAACGCTTATCTGGAAGTCACGGTGGACGAGGTAGGAGCCGTAGTGGAACGCTTTATCAAAATTCATTCATAAAAGTTTGACAATTGAAAATCCGAGTGGTATGATATCCATGATACCCGACCAGAATACTCTGGTATCAGAAGGCAGGTTCGCATGAGGCTATCCACACGTGGCAAATACGGGCTGTACGCCATGCATTATCTGGCACAGCACGAGCACGACGGCCCCCAAAGCCTAAGCCATATCGCTAATGTCGGCATCCCCAAGCAGTATTTGGAACAGCTATTGGGCGGTTTGCGGCGTAACGGGCTGATTCGCTCCGTACGCGGTGCCAACGGCGGTTACCAGATCGCCAAGCCGGCGGAGGAGATCACGGTGCTTGAGATCCTCGACGCGATGGAAGGTCCATTGGCGCTGAGCGACTGCATTGCCGATGACAGGTGCTGCTCCAAGGCGACCAAATGCCGTGTGCGTGATATGTGGGAAAAGCTCACCAACACCATCAACCACGAACTTGCCAGCGTGACACTCAAAGATATGCTCTAAGCAGCGAGAGGAAGAACCATGAACCACAAGATGATTTATCTGGATAACGCGGCGACCACCGCCGTTCGCCCGGAAGTGCTGGAAGCGATGCTGCCATGGTTTACCGAGCATTACGGCAACCCAAGCTCCATTCATACCGCCGGGCGCGAGGCGAAAGTCGCCGTGGAAACCGCACGTAAGCAGGTGGCTGCAGCTATCGGCGCGCAGCCGCAGGAGATTTATTTTACGGGCTGCGGTTCCGAAAGCGATAACTGGGCCATTCGCGGGCTTGCGGACGTTGCCAAGGGAAAGCATATTATCACCAGCGCGGTGGAGCACCACGCGGTGCTGCACCCCTGCGAATATCTGGAAAAGAAGGGCTACGAGGTTACCTACCTTCCTGTGGATGAGTTTGGCCGCGTCAGCCCGCAGGCCGTCAAGGACGCGATTCGGGAGGATACCATCCTAATTACGATCATGACCGCCAATAACGAGATCGGCACCATCGAGCCCATCGCCGAGATCGGCGCGATTGCCAAGGCTGCAGGCGTGCCCTTCCACACCGACGCTGTACAGGCCATCGGCGCGATTCCCGTGGACGTGAAGGCTATGAACGTCGATATGCTCTCCATGTCGGCGCACAAGTTTAACGGACCCAAGGGCGTGGGCGCGCTGTACATCCGCAAGGGTCTGCGCATTTCGCCGTTCATGCTGGGCGGCGCGCAGGAGCACAACAAACGGGCAGGCACCGAGAACCTGGCATCCATCGTCGGGATGGGCAAAGCCATTGAACTGGCCGTTTCTCAAATGGAGGAGCACAAAAAGGTGCTTGTCAGGCTTCGCGATAAGCTGATCGCGGGCGTTACCAATACAATCCCCGACGTGCGCCTCAACGGACACCCCACCGACCGCCTGCCCAACAACTTCAACATGTGTTTCCGCTTCATCGAAGGCGAAAGCCTGCTGATGCGGCTGGATTTGGCGGGCATCGAAGGATCGAGCGGTTCGGCCTGCACCAGCGGCAGCCTGGATCCGTCCCACGTTTTACTGGCCATCGGGCTGCCCCATGAAATTGCCCACGGCAGCCTGCGGCTGACTTTGGGACACGACACCACCGAGGCCGATATTGACTATGTGCTGGAGAAGCTCCCCGGCATCGTGCAGGTTCTGCGGGACATGAGTCCGCTGTATTATCTGGAGAAAGAGAAGGAGAATGCCTGATGTACACCGAGAAAGTAATGGATCATTTTGAACATCCCCGCAATGTGGGTGAAATTGAGAACGCTTCAGGTTCCGGCACGGTTGGCAATGCCAAATGCGGGGACATCATGAAGATGGATATCAAGGTTGAAAACGGTGTGATTACCGACGCCAAATTCAAGACCTTCGGCTGCTGTGCCGCGGTTGCGACCTCGAGCATGGCCACCGAAATGATCATCGGAAAAACAATTGAGGAAGCCCTGGCGCTGACCAACAAGCAGGTCATGGACGAACTGGGCGGCCTGCCGCCTGTGAAAGTCCACTGCTCGGTGCTTGCGGAGGAATCCATCCGCGCCGCACTGGAAGATTACAAGAAGAATCACGCCTAGCTTTGCTTCCCGAAAGGACAGGCCATGCCCGATATACACGGCAACCTGGAAGGCATCAAAAACGCGACTCTGCATCAAATCAAGGCCATATACGACGAGCAGATTCCATCTGATTCGTTCATTCCCTACGAGCTTTTGGAAAAGCTCTGCGGTTTTTCCACATCCATCAACCGCGAAATCGCACTGTACATTTCCCGTTACGGTGATATCGCGGATGTGATCATCGGCAAATCCGACCGCATCGATCTTCCCGAAATCCGCCTGCGGCGGAGCACAGCGCGCCTGTCTATGGTGCGCTGCGTTCATACCCATCCAAAATACTCCGGCGAGCTCAGCGACGTGGATCTTTCCGCGCTGGTTTCCGTGCGCCTGGATGCCATGTGCGCCGTGGGCGTCAGCCAAAGCGGCACGCCCACAACGGTGCAGTGCTCGTTTTTGGACCCCTTTAAAAGCGATGGCGTAACGCTGACGGAGCTTATTCCCGCCAAATCGATTCCCGACGCCAAATGGCTCTCGCAAATCGATGATATTGACCGGGAATACCGCGCAGCCCAGCCCGCGACTGAGACAGACAAGGAAAAAGCCATTCTGGTTGGGATCGACAATGAGGATTCGCTTGCCGAGCTTGCAATGCTGCTGGAAACCGCCGGCGCAGAGACGCTTGGCACGCTATTGCAAAAGCGGGACAAGCCCGATTCCACCTATTGTATCGGCAAGGGCAAGGCGGAAGATCTGGCCCTGGATGTGCAAAGCCTGCAAGCGAACCTGGTCGTGTTTGACGAGGAGCTTACAGGTGTGATGCAGCGCAACCTGGAGGAGCTGTTGCAGGTCAAGGTGATCGACCGTACGGCCCTGATTCTGGATATTTTTGCTCTGCGCGCCAAAACCAGCGAAGGCAAGCTACAGGTGGAAATGGCGCAGCTCAAATACCGTTCCCAGCGCCTACTTGGGCAGGGGCTGGTGTTAAGCCGTCTGGCCGGCGGCATCGGCACACGCGGCCCCGGCGAAAGCAAGCTGGAGGTCAGCCGCAGGCGCATCCGCGAACGGATGACCGATCTGGAGCGCCAGCTGAAAACCCTGGAAAGCCAGCGCTCCCTGCGCCGCAAGCGCCGGGAGAAGAACCGCATCCCCATCGTGGCGCTTGTCGGATACACCAACGCCGGAAAATCGACCTTATTCAACCAGCTGACCGGCGCGGACGTCTATGTAAAGGATGCCTTGTTTGCCACGCTTGATAACGTATCCCGCCCCATCGCGCTGCCCCGTGGCGGACAAGCGCTGTTGATTGATACGGTCGGCTTTATCCACAAGCTCCCCCACGACCTTGTGCAGGCGTTTCACGCTACGCTGGAGGAGGCCGCGCTTGCGGACGTGATCGTCGTCGTGTCCGACGGGGCAAGCCCATATCTGCTCAAGCACTCCCGCACCGTGCAGGAGACGCTTGAAAGCCTGGGCGCTGCCGATAAACCGCAGATTCACGTCCTCAACAAAAGCGACAGGATGACAGGCGACGCGGCCGCCGACCCCGACGTGCTGCGCATCAGCGCCCTGCAGGGTAACGGCTTAGACGCGCTTCTCAATGCCATTGAAAAGGTTGTGTCCGCCGATCTGCAATCGCTGCGCGTGTTCGTTCCCTTCTCTGCCTACCATATCCTCAACAGGATTCGCAAAGGCGGCGTCATTCGCTCGGAAGACTATCAGGATGACGGCGTGATTGTCTCCATCGAAGCCGAACGCGAGCTTGTAAACAGTATCGCCAAAGAAGGGATACGGATTCTGGACGACGAAACGTTATAGTTGATTTACGGCTTATAGAAAGGTGTGCGTTCCCGTTGCTCGAAAAGGCTGTTTCCGTGATTCTTCTGACCGCTTCCCTGCTCAAAGGCAGTATGGATGCCGCCATTCCGGATAAAAATATCGACGATACGCTGTTTCTGGTCAACCGGAGCCAGCTGATCTGCGAAAGCTATGTACCGGAAATCCGCAAAACCAACCTGCCGGGAATGTCCCAGTCCATGCGGTATGACGCGGCCGAAGCGTTGGAGATATTATTTGAAGCGGCCAAGCAGGACGGCATTCGCTTATCGACCGTATCGGGCTACCGCAGCTATTCCAAGCAGAACACCATCTACGAGCGCAAGGTGGCTTCCGCCGGTGTGGAGGTTGCCGATGCCTATGTAGCGCTGCCCGGCAGCAGCGAGCATCAGCTTGGCCTCGCCATGGACGTTTCCAAAACCAACTCCTCCAGCCTCTCCAGCAAATTCGGCACCACGGCGGAAGGCAAATGGGTAGCGGAAAACGCGTATAAGTATGGTTTTATCATTCGTTATCCTGAGGGCATGGAAGAAATCACGGGTTACTCCTACGAGCCCTGGCATCTGCGCTATATCGGCATAGAATACGCCAAAGAAGTGTATGAATCGGGGTTGCCGCTGGATTTGTATGCTTCCTTGCATCGCATGGAAGTCTACAGCTATCTTGTGCGTCAGGCCGAAGAGGTAACCCCATGAAACGACTGCTCTCCCTCATCCTGTTGATATGCATTCTTTTATCCGTAAGTTCAGCGTTGGCAGAGGCGGAATGGACGTACGCTATCCCTCTGTCACTTCTAAACAGCGAGTATACCGTTCTTGTCAATCGCGATCATATGCTGACCAAGGATGAAAAGCCTGAAAACCTTGTCAGCGTTAACCTGCGCAAGAAGACCAGCACCGTTATACAGCTGGACGCGGTAGCCGCCAAAGCCCTGACCGATCTGTTTGCCGAATCGGCAAAGATCACATCCTACTCCTACCGTGAAAAAGTCGGTGACGGCGATTGGCAGGACGCGGTTTTTAACAATGAAGACGGGTTGAAGCTGCTGCTGTACAGCGGGTATAGATCCTACAGTTCTCAATATACAATTTACCACAATTACCTGGACCGCAACAACGGTGTGGATGACGGAATATCATCCCCGCCCGGCGCAAGCGAACACCAAACGGGTCTGGCCTGCGATGTGATCAGCGTAGGCTATAATAACACGCATCAGTACATGAACGAAGAATTCTACGAAACGCCTGAAGCCCAGTGGATGGAAGAAAACGCAGCCGCCTTTGGCTTTATTATCCGCTACCCCAACGGCAAGGAAGAGATCACCAAGGTTCCGTATGAGCCCTGGCATTTACGCTATGTAGGGCGGGAGATTGCCGAGTATATCCAAAGCCATTGCCTGACCCTGGAGGAATTCACCGACGAGTGGCAGGCGGCGCTGGATACGTTCGTCAACGATGGCGGAGACATACAGGCCCAGCTGCTCCTGGAGAGCACCATGGCTCCGTCCGCCGTAACCACCACCGTACTGGATATTTACGGCGAAGACGGCGACGCCGAAGTATCCCTGACGATGTTTTAAGCAGACTTTACAAACCTCGCAAAAGAAGATAGAATGAATTTGATTCTTTTGCGAGGTGGATTTATATATGGGCAAAGTGATTGCCATCGCCAATCAAAAGGGCGGTGTCGGCAAAACCACTACGGCAATCAACCTGAGCGCCTGTCTCGCAGAACTTGGAAAAGAGATCCTTTTGGTGGATTTCGATCCGCAAGGCAACAGCTCAAGCGGCCTGAACGTCAAGGCCGAAGACGATACGGTTTACGAAGCGCTTCTGGGCGGTGCGCCGATTACGCGCTGCATCTTCCCCACAATGCTCAAAACCCTGCATGTCGTACCCTCGGATATCCGGCTGGCGAACGCGGAACCCGCGCTGGTCAGCGCACAAAACCGGGAATATCTCCTCAAGCAGGCTCTCGCTCCCGTGATCAGCCGATTCGATTATGTTTTTATCGATTGTCCCCCATCGCTGGGACTTTTAACCGTCAACGCGCTGACCGCAGCGCAGCAGCTGTTGGTGCCGATCCAATGCGAGTATTACGCGCTGGAAGGGCTATCGAGCCTGACGTATACCATTGACCTGATCAAGCGCCGCTCCAATCCCGAGCTGGAGATTGAAGGCATGCTCCTGACCATGCTTGACGGGCGAACCAACCTGGGCATCCAGGTTGTGGATACGGTCAAGAAGCACTTCAAAAAGAAGGTTTACGCGACCGCCATCCCCCGCAACGTGCGCCTCGGCGAAGCACCAAGCCACGGTTTGCCAATTCATTTGTACGATCCCCGAAGCCTGGGTGCAGAATCGTACCGGCGGCTTGCCAAAGAGTTCCTGCGGCGCAACGCATAGCACACCATGAAATAAGAGGTGCACCGATGACGAAACAACGGCTGGGCAGAGGCCTGGATATCCTGCTTCCGCAAACCGGAACCATGGACGATTCACCGGTGATGGAGCTTCCGATATCCCTGATCGACCCCAACCAGGCGCAGCCCCGCAAGGCATTTGATAATAAGAAGCTGGAAGAGCTGGCCGAAAGTATCCGGCAAAAGGGGCTTTTGCAGCCCATCCTGGTGGTAAAGCAGGGGCCGCGTTACCGCATCATCGCAGGCGAACGCCGATACCGTGCCAGCCGGTTAGCCGGTTTGCAGGCGATTCCCTGCCTGATCCGGGAGTTTGACGAAGCGCAGCAGCTGGAAGCGGCGTTGATCGAGAATATCCAGCGCGAGGACTTAAACCCCATCGAGGAGGCGCAGGCCATCCAAAGCCTGATCAGCCATTTCGGCTATACGCAGGAGGAAGCCGCGCACAAGCTGCAAAAAAGCCGCCCTGCGGTTGCCAACCAATTGCGCTTGCTCTCTCTGCCGGACGCCGTGCAGAAAATGGTTATCAGCGGCGATTTGACCGCAGGCCACGCCCGGGTGCTGGCGGGCATATCGTCTGAAAGCCGTCAGGCGGAACTGGCGCATCTGTGTGTGTTGAACGGTTACACCGTACGCAAGCTGGAGCAGCTTGCCAAGCAGCCTCTCCCGGCAATCCGCACAACGCAAACAAAGCCGCTCACTGGCGAGCTCGCCGGGTTTAAGGATACTCTGCGGGAGACCATCGGTGTGAAAACAGACATCATCGGGAACGAAAGCAAGGGCAAGATCGTCTTTATGTATAGCAGCAGCGCTGAACTGGATCACTTATACGATGTGTTTACCAAAATCACTCAATCGCTGGATCAAGTTGGGAAGGGCAGGTAAGAGAGATGACTGCACCAAAAAAGCAAAAAAAGGATCCGTACAAGCTTTTTCTCCGGATCACCGTTGCACTTGCGGTGGTTTCGCTGATCAGCCTTGGGGTTTTCCTTGCGTGCAACGCGTGGGTAGATTCCGATTATCGCGCTATTGTGGAAGATATCCATCAGCAGAATATTGATAACGAGCAGGCCTTCAACGTGGAACTGGAGGCTCTGCGTGCCAGCGCCGCACAGGCCGAACCCACGGGTGAAACGACCATTGTGGATTTGCCCACCTGGGAAGCGACGATTGAGGCCACCAACTGGCGAATCGAGGACGAAGGAAAAGCGGGCCTTGAGAACACCTATACCATCACCGTCAGCAATTCCTCCCTTTGTGAGGGTGGATTGATGCTGGTGAACGGATGGCATCCCGTGCCTGATTTCTTCTCCACCGACAACCTCATCAGCATCGGTGCCCAAAGCCGGTTTAAAATCCCCGTGCAGGATGCCACCGTTACCATCTTTCCAAGTGCGTACACCGCCCTGGAAGCGATGTATAACGATGCTACCGCCGCCGGCATGACAGATTATATCGTGCGTGAAGCCTTCCGCACCAATGAAACCCAGACACAGTATTTTACCGATAGAATGGACAGCCTGTCCAGTAAATACTCCGGCAATATCCTGATTGAGGAAGCCAAGAAGACCGTGAATTACCCCGGCACCAGCGAGTTTCAGTCCGGTCTATCGTTCCGCTTGGGTCTATACAACCGAGAGGACCCCGCCGTGGCCAAGCAGAAGTTCCAGGAAACCGATCAGGGCAAGTGGATAACTGAAAACAGCTGGAAGTACGGCATTATATTCCGCTTTCCCTCGGATAACTATCCCAATTCCCAGTGGGAAGACAAGTCCTACAAGACCGGCGTCTCCGTCCATCTGGATCTGTACCGTTACGTCGGCAAGGCGCATGCCGCAGCCATGAAAATTCTGGACATGTGCCAGGAGGAGTATATGGAGTTCCTGATCGACCATCCGCATATCTCGATTTATGAAAATGACGTACTGCGGTATGAAATCGTTCGGATCAACATCACCGATCAGGATGCGTACGTGCTCCCCGTAACGAGCATCTCAAGCGAGTACCAGGCCAGCATCGATAACCTGGGCGCAGCCGTGATGGCTTACACCTACGGGTTCTAAAACAAGGCATAGTAAAAGGCCACTGCCGATGCGGTGGCCTTTTTGCTTGCGGAACTGTTACTGAATTTCGACGGTTGCGCCGACTTCGGCAAACTTCGCCTTGATCTTCTCGGCTTCTTCCTTGGAAACAGCTTCCTTGAGGGTTTTGGGAGCGCCTTCGACGATGTCTTTGGCTTCCTTCAGGCCCAGGCCGCTGACAACCTCGCGAACCACTTTGATGACCTTGATCTTCTCAGCGCCGGCATCTTTGAGCACGACATCAAATTCGGTCTTCTCTTCCACGGCTGCTGCTGCGCCGCCCGCTGCGGGCGCTGCCACAACGGCTGCCGCCGCCGATACCCCGAACTTCTCCTCCAGGGCTTTTACCAGATCGTTGAGTTCAAGGACTGTCATTTTTTCGATTTCCGCAATAAATTCTGCATGTGTCATGATATGATCCTCCCATTCACTTTAGTTGATTGTTGTTTTAGTTGGCTTCCGCCTGTTTGGTGGCGATTGCATCCAGCACACGTACAAAGCCGCCGATGCTGGACTGCAGGCTGCCCAGCAGCCGTGCGAGCAGTTCGTTCCGGGACGGCGTCTTAGCCAGTTCTTCGACCATGTCCGCGTTGATCACTTCGCTGCCCATCAGGCCGGCTTTCACATTGAGGAACTTGATCTTGGTCTTGGTTTTGAACTCCGATACCACCTTGGCCGGGGATACGACGTCGTTCATACCGAACGCAAACGCCGACGGACCCTTGAGCGCGTCGTCCAGCCCTTCGATATTGGATTCTGCAAGCGCGCGCCGCACCAGCGTGTTTTTCAGCACGCAGTATTCGACACCCGCTTCGCGGAACATTGCGCGAAGCTCGTTGACCTGATCCACGGTGATTCCCATGTAGTCGACGATCACGACGCTCTGGGCGGCATCAAACTTCTGTTTGATGACCTCTACCGTTTCTTTCTTCAGCTCGAGGTTCTTGCTCATTCCTTGGCACCTCCTTCTTGAAATCTCATTCCAAAAAGAATACCCTTGCAGGCGCAAGGGCGAAATTATATTCGCAAG
Organism: Candidatus Limiplasma sp.; assembly: GCA_036759125.1. GTDB lineage: Bacteria > Bacillota > Clostridia > Christensenellales > Aristaeellaceae > CAXXOK01. The sequence goes on along the minus strand of DAIOVG010000036.1, from coordinate 1,813 downwards.
GGATTTCTCCCGCCTTACACCTCGGCGAGAGAAGCGCTGCTTCTTTATGGCGTAGCCACTCGCTGTCTTCGGCATAGGTTTCCTAATGAAACAAATGCATTATATAAAGTTATCGTTTTCTTGTCAAGCGTTTCCACAATTTCCCCTGTGCGAAAGAACGTCATTTTCATACTGTTTGACACTTTCAAACCACGTCATATCGTCAGGTACTGCCTCACGGCGGCAAAACTCGTCCCATACAGCGCTGATAGGCATCATTTTCAGGGCTTCCTGGCGTGCCATGAGCTCGGTAAACTGTTCGCCGTCCTGCAATGCCTTAAGCGCCTGGTGCGGCATGAGAAGCGCATGCAGAAGCGCCTTTTGCATATTGCGCGTGCCGATGATCCACGCTGCAACGCGGTTGATAGACGCATCGAAGAAATCAAGCCCGATCATGGCTTTGTCAAGCGCGTTATTGCGCACAAGCTCAGTTGCGATCTCCTTGAGCTCGTCGTCCAGCCGCACGACATGATCCGAGTCCCAGCGCACCGGGCGTGTTACATGCAGCGGGATACGGTCAAAATAGCACAGCATCGCGGAGATTTTATCACTGATGACCTCTGTGGGATGGTAGTGTCCGCTATCCATCAGATCGTACACGTTATCCCGCGAAGCGGCGTAGCCAAGGTAGAACTCCGATGAACCCACCGTATATGCTTCTACCCCGATGCCGAAGACCTTGCTCTCCACACAGTCGATAACGCCGTCAAGCCTCTCTGAGAAGATCTCATCCAGGCTTTTTTGCAGCGTCAGCCGCGGCGAAAAGCGATCCGCGGGCACATCCTTGAAGCCATCCGGAATCCAGATGTTGCACAGGCAATGGGTACCGAGCTCTTTGGCAAAATAGGCTGCGATTTTTCGGCAGGCAATCCCGTGCCGTACCCAGAACCCGCGCACCTCCTCATCGGGAGAGGAAAGCGTCAGTCCGCCTTTCACCATCGGATGGCTGAAAAAGGTCGGATTGAAATCAATGCCCAAATGATTCTTCCTGGCAAACGCAACCCATTTTTCAAAATGCCTGGGTAAAAGCGCATCTCTATCCGCCGCATCCCCCGCCTCGAAAATGGCATAGCACGCATGAAGATTGATACGCTTCATGCCGCCGATCAGCGAAATGGCTTTCTCAAAATCTGCCATCAGCTCATCCGGTGTCCGCGCTTTCCCCATATAGTTGCCGGTTGCCTGGATGCCGCCGGACAGCGTTTCCCCCGTGTTCTCAAACCCACCGACATCATCACCCTGCCAGCAATGAATGCTGATGGGCGTTTGCTGCAGGGTACGGATTGCCGCCTCAGTATTAATTCCCAAGTCTCTGTACTTCTCTCTAGCCAGTTCATACATGCCGCTCATGCTATTGCCTCCATATTACTGGTATTCCTGAATCTCAAAGCTCTCGGCGATCAAGCGCCGCGCAGCCGCAAGGTTATTTAGCTCTCCACTGGCAATCATCTGGGCTACAATGTTCCCAAGCGCTGTTCCTTCTGTGGGACCGGCAAAAACAGGCAATCCCGTCGCCTCGGCTGTCAGGCGGTTAAGCGTCCGGTTGCGGCTGCCGCCGCCCACAATGTTGATCGATGTAAACTGTTTTCCCGACAGCGTTTCGATTTCACGGATACTGTCGCGGTAGCATATCGCAAGGCTCAAGAGCACTGCCCGGAAAAGATCCTTGTGATCTGCCGGAGCCGGCGACCCCTGCTCCCGCAGCGCGGCGCATACTTCATCCTTCATGCTTGCGGGCGCTAAAAAGCGGTTGGCGGTTGCATCCACACAGCAG
>DAIOVG010000035.1:0-18268 GCA_036759125.1 Candidatus Limiplasma sp. | reverse complement strand
CCAGCAATCCGGCCATCAGGGCTTCGGGTTCGCGGTCGATGGTATCTTCATTCCAGTAGCGGTTCTAGGCCAGAGCCATGCCCTCGTCGACCAGCATATGCCTGCGCTCGCAGGCGGCGGCATTGGCGACTATAATGGCAATCTCATTTTGCCCGTCTGTCAGCTGCCCGGTGATGTCAACGCGGTATGGCTCCCATAAGCGCGTGCCGCAAAGGGTTTGGTTCACCCAGATTTCCGCGTACCAGCGCACACACCCAAGATCCAGCAAGTAGCGGCAGCCGGATCTTTTTTTCATGTTGATGGTCTTTTTATAGAGCGCGTGGCCCGAAAACCATGGTAGCCCGCGCTGGCAGAAATCACCGAGGGAAACGGTCTGCGGCACGACGTGTACACGAATGCTGTCGTGTAGCCCGCCGTCCGGAGACGGCGCGTATACATCCAGCTGCAAGGTATGTGTCAGCCCGTCCGCTGGCAGGCGCAAAAGATGATCTGAAAAGTGCACTGGCTTTCCATCCAAAAGAGCGGTAAACGTGCCCGTCAGCTCCGGCTTGTGCACCTGCGCGGTTCCGGCAGGCAGGGTGATGGCGTAGCGCAAAGGCCTTGGGTACTGCGGCGTCTGACCGAACAGGGGAAGGTCGCCCCAGGGCTGCATCGGCGGCCGGCCGCGCTCCCACGCCTCCACCCAGTCTTCATCCTGAAGTCCTTCGGCGACATGGCAAAGCACCTGCTTGGGGTCGATGGCGCGCACATCTTGCGGCACCTGCAGCATCCAACCCGGCGATACCTTGGCGGCAACCGCCCAGGTGGAATCGGACAAAAGAACGAAAGGTCCGGCCTGGGTTGCGATTTCCCCCTGCAATAAAAGTGAAGCCAGCGCATCCGGCGGGATGATCTCCGCCTGGGTGAGCTCGCGGCTCCTGAGCGGCGTATCGGTATGCACGTGTACGGCAATCAGGTTGCGGCCCGGCTTGAGAGAGTCCGTGATGTCCAGCGTCTGAGGTATGAGGGCATTTTTGGAATTCGTAATGCTTCGCCCGTTGATGTACAGGGTGAATGTGGTCACGGCGGCAACGCAGATCCGCGCGGAAAGCACGGGGGAGTTCAGCGTCAGCTCTTTCACAAAGTACAGATCGTGCTTGTCCGCATCGTCACCCCAGCCGATGCGCCGCCCCAGCCACTTGCCTTGCCAAAGGCTGATATGCCGCCCGCAACGGCCTGCTTCGTCCCGCGTATTCCTGATGCGGATATCGCTGGCGATTCCGGTATGTACGTCGGTCAGGCGTGCCAGCGGGACGGACAAAACGGTCTCCCCGGCGTCGATTGCCCAGGCGTCGTCAAAGCGTTTGTCCAGCGGTAGGAATGCCCAGTCGCCATCCAGCGGAATGGCTTGCGGTATAGCGCTTACAGGCGAAACGGCGTCGGCTTCTCCGCCTGTCATCAGCCAGCAGGCCTCGTCGGCTTCCAGGTCGAGGGTGACCAGCAGCCTGTCCGCCTCCTGCGTTGCGGTAAGCGGGGTTACGGAGCCGTCCTCTGGGTTCAGCTTACGCACCGCGCCTTGGCCGCGCAGCGACAGGCGCAGGCGGCGCGGCTTTGGCAGGGTGCTTGCGATCATGTAGGCGTTCTGCCCGTCGATGATGCGGTGGTTGCAATACAGCTTTTCTGCCGGGCCATCCAAAACTGTAATAGAGGGTGAGAACTTTTCGCGGTAACGCCTGGGCATAGCCTCCGGTTCGCACAGATCGGACTGGGAAAAGCCGCCGGGCAGCATACCTGTGCTGATCGGGTAAAACAGCGCCATGCCGCCCTGCGCAAGCAGCGTTTGCAGGGTTTCACTGATTTCATCCACCCTGCGCAGGCTGGCCGGAAGGATCAACAGCCGGAAATTCTGCGTTCCCACGCAGAGTCTTCCGTTTTGCACCTGCGCGTTTTGCAGGCTTTGGTGATCAATCAGATCAATATCGATCTGGCTTTCCAGAAACGCCCGCAAAACGGCGTGAAACTGCCGCTCAGTCTCGTGTGCGATGGCGTCCGGCTCGCCCGCTATGGTATGGGCGGCCATCTCCTCGATGGGGTAATACAGCCCCACGTCCACCACGGCTTCACCCAGCGTGTTCATGCAGGAAACGCGGTGGATATACACGGCAAACTGCCGGAAGTATTTCCAGTACGGGTTTTGGAAAAAGAAGCTCGCGGGCCAATCGCCCTGCGAACCCTGATGCTCGCAATCGTTATAAAAGCCATGCAGGATGAATAGATTGATGCCCGCCGCCCCCAGCGCGTTGATGCCGCGCTTGTATTCCTGCAGGCTGCAGCCCCAGCCCGCGCCGCCCATTGCCTCGGACATCGCACGGGGCTTTTGATGCAGCCGGGCAACCGATACGGCATACTTGGGCTCGTGCATGGAAATCTCACGCGGGAAACGGTAGCGGTAATCATGGCAGTCCGCGCCGGGAATGTGCAGGTTTCGCATCGTGCGGAAATAGTCTCCCTGCCGCCTGGGATGGTGCAGAAGGTCCTCCTCGGTGTGGCCGGTCAGCCACAGGCCGTTTTGGGTGCACCAGTCCCCGATCTGCTTGAAAAACGCCTGCTCGTACAGCACGGCGAGCAGGGCATGGTAATCCGCCCGCACCTGCCGGGCATGGGCATCATCACCCCCGATCAGCGCGGGGAGATTATGTAGCAAATTGTAGCCATACGCAGCCTGAAAGGCTTCGGGCAGGGTGTCCGTCCATGGCAGGGGACGGGCGGCAAGATAGATTTCGTCGAAGAAAATTCCGGGGATGACCTTGCCGAGATCATCGCCGTAATGCGCTTTGTACAGCTCGTGGGTGCAGTCCAGAAAATCGCGGATGGCGGCGGGATTTAAGTAATCCACAGCGTTATCGTACAGGTGCTCATAAAACGCCATCGTGCGGCCGTCGGCAAGCGGGCAGGCGGCAATCAGGCGGCGGGATGGGTCCGGCGCGCCGGGCAGTATTTCCGCGTCCAGCCCCTTGGCCATATTCTGCCGCCCTTTTTTGAGCACGCGCGAGGGCGCTTGCAGGCTGTGTTCAAATGTGCTGCCGCAGGTACCCGAGGGCCAGGCGTATTCGTCGTACAGCCAGGTATAAAAGCCGGTTTCTTTGGCGTGCCGCACGCAGGCATCCATCACGCGGAACCAGTCCTCGCCCAGGTAGGGTGTTTTCAGGTAGGCGCGGGCGTGCATGAAGGCGTTGAAAACACCCTTGTCCCGCATTTCGTCCAGCTGCCAGACCATGCGTTCGGGTGTAAGCTTGCCGTTCCAAAACCAGAATGCGCAGGCGGAAAGCTCCGGCGGAGGCGATTGAAATTCCCTGTAAACGTCCATTTGCACCTCAGATAATTCCACGGATTCCTTTTCGATCATCTTACTGCAAAGCGGCTGCCAATACAAGCCGCAAGCATTGACGGGGGGCTGGAACTGGGGTATCATCGTGTGGAGTGAGTCAACGTGCGCGCAAATGAATAGCTTGGGGTATACTGACCGATGAAACACATAATAACTGCCGTATGGATTTTGCTGTGTGTGTTCCTGCTCCCGGTACCGGCAGGCGCGCAGCGGGACTTATCCGTTTATTATTCCGGCGATCCTGAATCGAACAAGATCGCTATCACCGTAGACGACCTGTATGAGCCGATCAACCTGCGAAACATGCTGGACCTCTGCTTGAAGTACGATATCCACATCACGTTTTTTACGCTGGGCATCGTCATCAAGCCCGAGGACGCAGCGCTGTGGCAGCGCATTGTGGACGAAGGACACGAGATTGGCAACCATACCTACGGCCATGTGCGCATTACCAAGCTTAACAGCGATCAGCTAGGGCACCAGCTCAGAATCATGCAGGAGGCGCTGGACGCTGTACTGAGGGAACCATACCCCATGTGCCTGTTCCGTCCGCCGTTTGGCGATTTCGACCACAGCGGGCATGGCAGCTTGGAAAAACTCGGCGAGCAGGGATACCCGCATATGGTGTTGTGGTCGGCCGGGCTGGATGACGTGCTTAGGAACAAACGCTGTGTCAAGGGCGGCAGCATCGTGCTTTTTCATACCAACTGGCAGGACGTCCAATGTATGGACGAGCTGATTCCAAAACTCCAGGGCGAAGGATTTGAACTGGTCACCGTGAGCGAGCTGCTGGGGCTCACTGCGGCGGCGGATGGGAACTGAAGTGACTGAACATACGCTGGTCCTGCGCACGCAGGAGACAACTGAACGGATACTCTTTGCCGTTACGCCGCTGCTTATGGATGTGCTGCAGGCGCGCGGCATTGCCTTTGCGCACCCCTGCGGCGGGCGCGGCGTATGCGGAAAATGCGCGGTGGACGCGCGGGGAGAAGTATCGGCTCCCAATGCAATAGAAATGCAACAAGGCGTTCGCCTGTCCTGCCAGCTGCGGCTGCTTGGCGATTGCGAGGTCACGCTGCAAACCATGGCCGGAAGCTCTGGTCAACCCATTGAAGGGCAATCCCAAACAGAGTGTCTGCTCGCGGCGGACATCGGCACGACGACGCTGGAGCTTCAGCTCATCCACCCCGCGACCGGCGCTGTGCTGCGCCGCGTTGCTGCGCCCAACCCGCAGGCAGCCTTTGCCGCGGACGTGATCGGCCGTATCACCGCCGCTGCGGAGGGCAAGGGCGAGGCAATGCGCAGCCAGCTCCTCAGAACGCTGCGGGAAATGATCGGCGACGCATACCGGGTCTCCCGCGCGGTGATGACAGGCAATACGGTGATGCTCTATCTGCTCACGGGAAAAAGCCCGAAGGCGCTGGCGCTTGCGCCGTTTGCGGCCGAGGATCTGTTTGGGCGTATGGAAACCGTTCTGGGATTCCCAACCTATTTGCCGCCCTGCACCGGGGCGTTTACGGGTGCGGACCTGACGTGTGCGATTCTCCATAGCGGGATGACGCAACGGCCCGACACCGCCCTGCTCTGCGATATCGGAACCAACGGGGAAATCGCCCTGTGGCACAGGGGAACACTGTTTATTACATCCACCGCGATTGGTCCGGCGTTTGAGGGCGCGGGTATCTCCTGCGGCATGGGCGGGGTTGCCGGCGCGGTTGATAAGGTCTGGGCGGCGCAAGGCAGGCTGGACGCGCATGTTATCGGCGGGGGAAAGGCCCTTGGGGTGTGCGGCTCCGGGCTGATTGATGCCGTGGCCGCGATGCGCACGCTGCGCTGGATTGACCCAAACGGCACAATGGACGGCGAAGCCGTTCCGCTTGCGGAGGGGATTTCCCTCACCCAGCAGGATATCCGGCAGGTGCAGCTGGCCAAGGCGGCTGTGGCCGCTGGCATCGAGCTGCTGATGGATACCGCAGGTGTTGGAGCGTCTGACATCCACGCACTTTATATTGCGGGTGGCTTTGGCAGCCATCTGGATCCGCGCAGCGCGGCGGCGATCGGCTTGTATCCGGCCGCCCTTGCGCCCAAAGTGCGGGTATTGGGCAACGCCGCACTGGAAGGCGCGGCGCGATTGCTGGATACAGAGCGGCAAAGCGATACGGATGCCATTGTTCGCGCCGCCAGGCCTGTACAGCTGAGCGGCAATCCGCAGTTTGCCGATCAATTTATCCGGCATATGAACTTTTAGCGAGTAACCCTATTCCTTCTGGTACATCTCCCACAGGGTTCTCATGGTCAGGCGCGGGTCTGCGCTGGCCTGGGCTGCGGGCAGAATATAGGCCTGGTTCACGTGCCTGCGGCGCTTGTCAAAGTAGGGGGAGAGCTCGCAGTAATCTGCAAAGCCAAAGGGCTGCAGGATCATTGTGGCATCGTCTGAAATGCTTGCCTGCAAAGCGCTGCGCAGCGTCTGCTTCCATTGCTTCTTGGCGGTGGCTTCCTCAAGCGTATTGAGCAGCAGCGCTTCAAAGTGCATGGGCGTTGGCACGGCGTGGTATGCGCCGTCGGTTGCCAGCATCAGCACGCCCTGCTTTGGCAGGTCGAATTTGTGCTCGTGCAGGCGGAAGGCCCTGTCTGTGCACAGGTAGTTATGCATCGGCGCGTCCCGGTACAGGCTTTCAAAGGCGTCGGCCGGCGAGGCGGTATCATCGGTGGTCAGCAGTTTCAGCCCCGTATCGGTCAGCAAATATCCGCGCGTATTGCCCGCCCAGTACAGCGCGGCACTGTTTTCATACTGCAAAAGGATCGCCGCAGTGCTTGGCAGGGTGCGCACCATACTGCCGGTGACGGCGGAGGGTTCGAGCTTCAAGTACTTTTCGTGATAGTCGCTGGCAGTGGTGAAAAAAAGCGTGTCCAGCGCTTCCGCGGTATGCTTCATGGGCAGGGCGGCCGCGTTTTCCAAAAACCATTCCTCCAGGCAAGCCGCATACAGGTTGGATGCGATATGCGCGCCGGTGCGGTTGTGGAGCTGCGGATACCGCCGCCCGCCTACGCCGCCGCAGCCGTCAAACGCCGCAAGCAGCCGCACGCCCGCCTGGCGCCGGCATATTGCGTGGTCTTCGTTTAACGCCTGTCCGCCCGGAAGCGAAAGCTTCAGCGCGGGGAGAGCAGCCCTGTCCTTCTTCATATCATTCGCCTTTCCTTCGTTGTGTGTCTATCATACAAAAACATCAGCCCGGACGCAAGCTGAAACCGCGAAAGCACGGGGTTGCCAGTTCCGCAGTTCTGATGTATATATGACATAAGCCCATACGGGATTTGGATGGAGGGCATGACAATGAAAGAACAGTTGCATACAAAAACCTGCCGCCGTGAAACGTTTTTCGGCTTCGACTGGCAGTTTGCCCTGACGGACGATCCGGCGTTTCCCCCGGCGGATGCCGCCTGGCGCTCCGTACAGCTGCCCCACGACTGGTCAGTGGAGTACCCGGTAGACAAGGCCTATGATAGCTGCGGCTCGGGCGGGTACGCGCGCACGGGCATCGGCTGGTATCAAAAGCGTTTTCGGGTGGAAAAGCGTGCGGATGAGCGCGTCAGCCTGTATTTCGAAGGCGTGTACATGAACTGCGATGTGTGGCTGAACGGCGTTCATCTGCGGCGGCATGTGTACGGCTATACCTCCTTTACGGTTGATTTGACCGATGTTGTACTGAAAGAGGAAAACGAGCTGCTGGTGCGTGTGGACAACTCCCGCCAGCCCAACTCGCGCTGGTATACGGGCAGCGGTATCACGCGCGGTGTGTACCTGCGCGTCACCCAAAGCCTGCGTGTAGCCGATTGGGGTATGTTTGTGTATACCCCGGTCATCACCGATGAAATGGCGGAAATCTGCGTGGACCTGCATGTGCTGGGTGTCGGCGCGGAGGGTGCGCGGGTCGAGACGGCGATTTTCGACCCGGACGGAAACCAGGTGGCGCTGCGGCAGGCGGATATCCCCATGGAGGCCGACGCGGTGCTTTCGCAGGCTCTGGTCGCGCTCAACCCCAGGCTTTGGGATATCGACGATCCGGTGTTGTATACGGCGCGGTGCGCGCTGTACCGGGGCGATACGCTGACGGACGTTGTGGAAACCCGCTTCGGCATCCGCCAGATCGCCTATACGGCAAACGAAGGCTTTCTGCTCAACGGTCGCAAGCGCATCCTGCAGGGGGTTTGCCTGCACCACGACGGCGGATGCGTCGGCGCGGCGGTACCGCCGGAAATCTGGAAGCGCAGGCTTCAAAGGTTCAAGGCCATGGGGGTAAACGCCGTGCGCTGTGCGCACAATCCGCCCGATCCGGCGCTGTTGGACCTGACGGACGAGCTTGGCTTTGTGGTGATGGACGAGGCGTTTGACGAGTGGCAGTCCATGAAATGGAAGGAGCTTGGCGCCAACACCCACGACAGCAAAGGCTATTCGGAACACTTTGACGAATGCTGGCGTGAAGATGTGGAAGCCATGGTGCTGCGCGACCGCAACCATCCGTCCATTGTGATGTGGTCCATCGGCAACGAGGTCGGGGAGCAGACCATGGAGAGGGGTCGCTTGATTGCCCGGCAGCTCAAGGAGCTCTGCCACACGCTGGATCCCACCCGCCTGGTTACGGCGGCGTGTGATCAGGTGAAGGCCGAGCCTACGCCCGCAACACTGGAATTTCTGGAAGAATTGGATATCGTCGGCGTGAACTATGCCGACCGCTGGCGCGAGCGCACCGAGACCTTCTTTGACGAGGAAAAGCTGGAGCACCCGGACTGGCTGCTCTTGGGTACGGAGGATGTGTCAGTCAGCGGCAGGCGCGGCGATTACCGCCTGCATACCGAGGAAAGCGTTTGGGGGCCGACGCCGTATTATGCTAAAATGCTCAAGGCTGAAAAGCTGTGGAAGTACCTGCGCGTGCATCCATACATGATCGGCAGCTTCATGTGGACGGGCATCGACCACCTGGGCGAATGCTTCTGGCCGGATAAGGGTGCGTCTCCCGGCGTGCTGGACACCTGTGGCTTTCCAAAGGACGGCTATTATTTTTATCAGTCGGTCTGGCGCAGGGATGAGCCCGTGCTCTACCTGTGCCCGCATTTGAATCTGGATATTCCCGATGGCGCGATATACCCTGTGATCTGCTATACCAACTGCTTTTCGGCGGAGCTGTTTGTGGGCGGCAAAAGCTACGGCGTAAAGGCCTACGAGTTTCCCATGCAGGGCATGACCCAAAAATGGTCGCATTTTGACCGCCCCCTGGCGCCTGTCACGACCAGCGACCTGCACCTGAGCTGGGATGTGCCCTATACAGGCGAGGAGCTGATCGCCGTCGGGCGCGACGCAAGCGGCGGTGAAATCATCCGCCGGTCCATCCGCCGCGCGGGCAAGCCCGTGGCGATGCGGCTGATTGCGGACTGCGATAGCCTCCCCGCCGACGGGCGATCCGTTTGCCAGTTCGAGGTTGCGCTGTTGGATGCCAACGGCATCGTGGTGCCGGATGATGACAGGCAGATTCACGTTACAGTCAGCGGCGGCACGCTGCTGGGCATGGATAACGGCGACCCCGCCGACCATACCTTGTATCAAAATCCTGTCCGCGTTACCTATCGCGGCCTGCTGTACGGCGTACTGCGCGCGCCGCGCACGCCGGGTACGCTCACCCTGACGCTGGAAACGGAGGGACTGCCGCCCGTGACCCGCGTTTTTCCAGTCGGGTAAACAGCCCTGCGCATGGAAATCGCACGCGTTTCATTGTATAATGGGGAAAGCATCCGGCGCGGAACATGGCGGCGGCAGAAGGCGGGGCGCGCGTTTGAAACTATCGGCATCCATCGTGACCTACAACAGCATCGGGGATATCCGCGGCGTGCTTGACAGCCTGCGGCAAAGCGACTGCGCGCAGCAGTGCGCGGTTACCGTGGTGGATAACGGCTCAACGGACGGTACGGTTGAGCTTCTGGAGCGCGAATACCCGGAGATCGCTCTGATTCGCTCCGGCAATGTGGGCTACGGCGCGGGCAACAACAAAGCGCTGCTCAGCGCCCGGTCGGACTACCATTTTGTGCTCAATCCGGACGTTGTGTTCGGCCCGGCGCTTTTATCGGACGTGGTTTCCTATATGGAGCAGAACAAGGCCTGTGTGCTCTGTACGCCGGATGTGTACGACGGGGACGGAAACCGCATCCCCTCGCCCAGAAAAGCGCCGAGGCTGCGCTATATTGCGGCCAGGTTTCTGCCCTGGAAGCTGAAACTATTGCAAGCGTGGCGCGACGAGTTCACCGACTATCAAAACCAAAGCACGGACGCATACCCAATTGAGCTGTGCCCGGGCTTTTTCATGGCGATGCGCACCCAAACGGCGCAGCAGATCGGCGGCTTTGACGAGCGCTTTTTCCTGTATTATGAGGATACCGATCTGTCCAGACGCATGCGGGAGAAGGGCGAGGTGATGTGCCTGCCGTTTCTGCACGTCACCCATCACGAAAAGCGGGCCGCCTATCGCTCCAAATGGGCACGGCGGCAGATGATACGCTCCCTGATCCGGTACTTCAACAAATGGGGCTGGAGGCTTTAGCGGCCGCATGGGTTACAAAGAGGTTACAGCATCTTGGCAAGGAGGATACAGGCATGAAAGGCATTATACTGGCAGGCGGCGCGGGTACGCGGCTGTACCCGCTGACGATGGTGACGTCCAAACAGCTTCTGCCGGTCTACGATAAACCGATGATCTACTACCCGCTATCGGTGCTGATGCTGGCGGGCATCCGGGAGATTCTGATCATTTCCACGCCTGCGGACCTGCCCAACTTTGAGCGGCTTCTGGGCGACGGAACGCAGTTTGGCATACAGCTTTCCTATAAGGTGCAGCCCTCGCCCGACGGGCTGGCGCAGGCGTTCATCCTGGGCGAGGAATTCATCGGCGGCGACGCGTGCGCGATGGTGCTTGGCGACAATATCTTCTATGGCAACGGCCTGGGCGCGTTGCTGCAAAAGGCGGTTCAAAACGCCGAGGCGCAGGCCCGCGCTACGGTGTTTGGCTATTATGTCAACGATCCCGAACGCTTCGGCGTGGTGGCCTTCGATGCTGACGGTCAGGTGGTTTCCATTGAGGAAAAGCCCGCGCGGCCGAAAAGCAGCTATGCGGTGACAGGCCTGTACTTTTACCCAAGCGGCGTTAGCGCTTTGGCCAAACAGATTACACCGTCGGCACGGGGGGAGCTTGAGATCACAACCCTCAACGAAATGTACCTGCACCAAAAAACGCTGGATGTGCAGCTGCTGGGCCGGGGCTTCGCATGGCTGGATACCGGAACTGTGGATAGCCTCATGGAAGCCGCCGAGTTCATCCGCGTGATTGAAAAGCGCCAGTCCATCAAGATTTCCGCGCCCGAGGAGATCGCCTACCATCACGGCTGGATCGACCGGGCATTGTTGCTCGATTCGGCGCGCCGCTACGGCAAAAGCCCGTACGGGGAGCACCTCATCGCCGTGGCGGATGGCAAAATACGCTAGGGGAGAATCAATATGAAAATTCTAGTCACCGGCGGCGCAGGGTTTATCGGCGCGAACTTCTGTTATTATCTCCTGTCCGCCCACCCGGAGGATCGTGTGATCTGTGTGGACAAGCTGACCTACGCGGGCAACCTGTCCACGTTGGACAGCGCTCTGCAAAACCCCCGGTTTTCGTTTCACAAGATTGATATCTGCGACCGGGAGGCAATCCGGACGCTGTTTGCGCAGGAAAAGCCGGATGTTGTGGTCAACTTCGCGGCGGAAACCCACGTAGACCGCTCCATCGAGGACCCCGGCGTGTTTCTGCGAACCAACATTCTGGGTACGCAGGTATTGCTGGACGCCTGCCGGGAGTACGGCGTGCCGCGCTATCATCAGGTATCCACAGACGAGGTTTACGGCGATCTGCCGCTGGACAGGCCGGAGGTTTTCTTCACGGAGGAAACGCCGATCCATACCTCCAGCCCCTATTCCGCGTCCAAGGCGTCCGCCGATCTGCTGGTGCTCGCCTACTGCCGTACCTACGGGTTTTCGGCGACCATTTCGCGCTGCTCCAACAATTACGGCCCCTATCAGTTTCCGGAAAAGCTGATCCCGCTGATGATCATCAACGCCCTTTCGGGTAAGCCTCTGCCCGTTTACGGCAAGGGGGAAAACGTGCGCGACTGGCTGTATGTGGAGGATCACTGCAAGGCGATCGACCGGATTTTCCGGCAGGGTATCCCCGGCGAGGTGTATAACGTCGGTGGACACAACGAGATGCGAAATATTGATATCGTCCGGCTGATTCTTTTGGAGCTGCAAAAGCCGGAAAGCCTGATTGCGTTCGTTGCCGACCGCAAGGGGCACGACCTGCGCTATGCCATCGACCCCAAAAAGATTCACGCAGAGCTCGGCTGGCTGCCGGAAACCAGGTTTGCGGACGGGCTCAAAAAAACCATCGCGTGGTACGTGGAAAACCGTGCCTGGTGGGAGAAAATCCTCGGCGGCGAATACCGCGAATACTACCGGAAAATGTATACGGAGCGATCATGAAAACGCAAAACCCGATCAATATACTGGTGACCGGCGCGCAGGGCCAGCTGGGGCGCGATGTGATGGCCGTTCTGCAAAGGCGCGGGCATCATGCCGTGGGCACCGATATCGCCGATCTGGATATCACCAGCGCACAGGCTGTGCGTGACAAGCTCATCGGGCTGCGTCCCGATGCGGTCATCCACTGCGCAGCCTATACGGCGGTGGATGCGGCGGAGGACGACGAAAGCCTTTGCCGGAAGGTGAATGTGGACGGCACGGAAAACATCGCCCGCGCCTGCGGCGAGCTTGGATGCAAGCTGATTTACATCAGCACCGATTACGTGTTTGGCGGCGGGGGAACGCAGCCCTGGAAGCCGGAGGATCCTGCCGGAGAGCCGCTCAACGTATACGGCAGATCCAAGCTGGATGGGGAGCTTGCGATACAGGCGAATACTGACCGATATTGTATCGTCCGGATCTCCTGGGCGTTTGGCGAACATGGCAGGAATTTCGTCAGCACCATGCTGCGGCTTGGCGCGCAGGGTAAGCCCCTGTCGGTCGTCAACGATCAGGTGGGCTCGCCCACCTATACGGCCGACCTGGCGGAGCTCCTGGCGGACATGGCGGAAACGGACCGGTACGGCGTGTATCACGCGGCCAACGAGGGCTACTGCTCCTGGTACGAGTTTGCCAGGGAGATCTTTGCCTTGGCCGGGATGCAGGTTGATCTGCGTCCCGTGACCAGCGATGCCTACCCGGTAAAAGCCAGACGTCCCCGCAACAGCCGACTGAACACGGACAAGCTGGTCGCAAACGGCTTTCAAAAGCTGCCGCCCTGGCAGGACGCCGTAGAACGCTACCTGGAGGCGATACAATGAGCAAGTTTACCTTCCAAAAAACCGCAATCGAAGGCCTGTACGAGGTGGAACCGACGGTCTTTGGGGACGCGCGCGGATATTTTATGGAAACGTATAATCCCGAATTTTCGGCGATCGTCCGCCATCTGGACGGCAGCCCTGCATTCTTTGTGCAGGACAACGAAAGCCATTCCATGCGCGGGGTACTGCGGGGCCTCCACTATCAGAAAAAGAACCCGCAGGGCAAGCTGGTGCGCGTCATCCATGGCGAGGTGTATGACGTGGCCGTCGATATACGCCCCGGCAGCCCGACCTATGGCAGCTGGCATGGCGTACTTCTGTCGCAGGCAAACCGAAGGCAATTCTATGTGCCCGAGGGTTGTGCGCACGGATATCTGACCTTGAGCGAAACCGCCACGTTTTTGTACAAATGCACGCGTCTGTACGATCCGGCCGACGAAGCGGGCATCCGCTGGGATGACCCGGACATCGGGATTGCGTGGCCGGTGGATGGCCTGGATATCCTGTTATCTGACAAGGATCAGAGGTACCCCTGTTTGCGGGAGATCAGGCAATAAACGGTAGGAAGCGGCGACAGGAGCGCCGCTTCTTATCACATAAAATTTTCGGAATCCCGGATTCTGCGGGATGCAAACGCTTGAAAACAGCGTATAATCAGTAGCGAACGATATCGCCCGGACAGTCAAGGCGTATATCTCGCGTCATGCTACGAACACCCATAGCGATAAGGAGTAATTGCCCATGAAACACACCAAGCGTTTCCTTGCCGTCGTATGCACCGTAGTCCTCTTGCTGACCGCCGCGCAGGCAGTGGCATTGGCTGTCGAGCCCGCAATTTTCCTGCCTGACGATCTGGCCGCCTGCGACCCGCACCTGTCCATGACCAGGGACGAGGTCTCCGCCATGTTCGGCGCTCCGGGCAGCGCTGAAACCATCACGTCCGAAGCGACGGGGGACACCTATGAGGTCTGGACCTACGAGGGCATGACCGTGACCTTTAGCGCCATGGGCGGGGTGAACGGTGTACAAATCTCCGGTGCGCAATACATGGGTCCGCGTGGTATTGCGGTGGGACAATCGGCGCAGGATGTTGCCGGGCTATTCTATACTGATCCCGATACGGCGTCCGATGCCGTGTTCTATTCCGCCGGATATGTGGACATGCTGGACGCGCAGCTTCCCCCCTGCGGCTACAAACTGGACAATGAGGACGGAACCTTCCTGTTCAACTTTGTCGCCCCGATGTCGCCCTTTGAAGACGATGTGCGCAATGATCTGACGAACTATCTGTACCAGGAGCTAGCGCTATTGCAGGTCAACTTCAGCGCTGACGGGCTGGTGACGGGTTACAGCTGGCGGGTCGGCCCCTTTGCCGAGTAGGCTATAAAACATCAAACGAATGTATCGTCCCGCTCCGGCTCTGCTAGGCTGCCGGAGCGGGATTTTGATTGTAACAAAGCCCACAATTTATATGGGAACCACACCCCGCGTGGACATCGGTTTTCCGGCGTGGTATAGTTGGAAAGCAATGGTTTTGCGCAGTGGATGTGCATTTCCGATATCATGATCATACGAAAAGAGGCGCACGGAATGCTGTTGAGGAAATTGGCCGTTGTTCTTGTAATCCTGCTGATCGCGATCTTTGGCACGTACGCGGCGGCCGATTCCAGGGAAGCGCAGGATATCACCCGCCAATGTAAATACAAGACCAGCGAAACCCCCTACAGCAGCGGAAGCGAGCTTCGCGACCGGAACTACCTGACCTTCTGGAAAAGCAAGCAGGAGGCGGAACCCTGGATTCGCGTTACAACCCCGGACGACAGTCCCTGTTACGGCGTGTATCTTTGCTTTGCCTCACAAACCCCTGTGCCCTGGAAGGTGCAGGTGCCGGACGGCGACGCCTGGGTTACCGTTGCCAGCGGAACTGGCGAGTACCTGCACGAATATGCCGCGCTGCCTGGCGCGACGGTGTTTCGCATCACCACGGATACGCCGGACAAGGAGAGACTGGTGATCGGGGAGCTGTACGTGCTGGGCGAGGGAGCTGTGCCGGACTGGGTGCAGTTTTGGGAGCCGACGCCGGAAAAGGCGGATCTTTTGCTGATCACCGCGCACCCCGACGACGAGTTTGTATTTTTTGGAGGACTGCTGCCCGACTATGCGGTCGAACGCGGATTGCATGTCGTTGTCGCATGCCTGACGTATTATGATTCGCAGCGGACCAGCGAGCTGCTCAACGGGCTGTGGAGCGCCGGGATTCACACCTATCCGTCCATCGGGCTGCTGCGGGATCGCTACAGCCGCAGCGCCAAGGACGCCTATGAGATCTGCGGCGGGAAGGACGCCGTTTGGGAGTACGTTACGGAGCTGTACCGGCAATACAAGCCGGAGGTTGTCCTCTCGCATGATGTACAGGGGGAGTACGGGCACGGTATGCACATGGCCTGTGCCGATGCCGCGCAGCGCTGCCTTGCGTTTGCGGTCGATGCGGCCAGGTATCCCGCGTCAGCCGAAGCCTACGGGGTGTGGCAGGTGAAGAAGCTCTACCTGCACCTGTACCCTGAAAATACTGTCGAGATGGATTGGGATCGCCCCCTGGCCGCCTATGGCGGGCTGACCGGCCTGGACATTGCCAACGAAGCGCTGACATGGCACATCAGCCAGCAGAGCACAAGCTTTGCAGGCGTTATGCCCAAAGAGCACAAGCACTCTGCGTATGCGTTCGGTTTGGTTTTTTCCACGGTGGGGGAAGATGTCCTCAAGAACGATTTTATGGAGAATATTGAATAGTCAAAAATGACTGTTACGGCGCTGTGGGGCGGACGTAATGGTCGGTATAGCTGTATCCGCTTTCCGGGCAGGTGTACAGGGTATAGCCGAATGCCGTGGCCGTGGGCGGCACGACCGTGACTGTATAACTGCCCTCTGCGCAGGTTGGAGGCAGCAGTACGGTTTTATAATCTCTGGTTTCGGTGCTTTCAAACGAAAGCACCGTATTGTTTTCCGGCTGCAGGTATTTGTTGAGCTTTTCACCGATGATGTCCTTGCAGTAGGCGCGCCTGTCGCTGTTGTGCTCAAAAAACGTAATGCGCGCGTCCACGGTGCACCCGCGCACGTAGCCCTTGTGATCGCGTTCATCGGACATATAGATTTTATACATCCCCAACACCCCGCCGTTGTGTACATAGCCGTGCACGGAGGCGTAGCCGTCGAGCTTTACTGTACAGTTTTCAATATCGAAGTACCCGGCTCCCGCAATACCGCCCAGAAATTCCTCGCATTTGAGGGAACGGTTCGTATCGACAATCACCAGCTCCACGTCGGCGGAGCAATTTGCAATGGTACCGCTGCCCGATCCGGCAATCCCTGCCACACCGCACATATAATAGTTCTGGTACAGGGTTATGCGACCCGTGACGCTGCACCCTGTAATGGTCGTGTACTCCGCTAGCCCCGCGATGCCCGCAGCAAAGCAGTTGAAGCCGTCGGCGGTGACATCGATACAAAGATTCAGCAGATGTAAATCCTTGATTTCCGCGTCCCGGACGACCGAGAACAGCGAGGCGAAATAGGTATCGTACTTTTTCAGGTTACCGTCCCGGGTACGGCCCTTTTTGTCTCCCACCTGTACAATGTGCAGGTTATAAATCGTGTGTCCGGCGCCGTCCAGCGTGCCGTAAAACTCGATCGGCTTCCAGGCGACGCCCTCCATGTCGATGTCGTCCGTCAAGATATAGCTTGCGGTTGGATTGTCCGCGATGGCCATGAGGTCCTCAGGCGTCGAGACCGCGATGGGAGCATCTCCCGCAAGGCCGGAAATGGGCAGGCTAAGCAGGGTTGCCAGAATCAGAACCGCCAGCTTTTTCATTTTCCTCAATCCTTTGTGTTTGGTAAAAACAGTGTACCACCCGCAAGGTCCGAAAACAAGGCACCTCGTTGACTTCCTCTTTTGGCGATGATATATTGTTGGGTAGCGTCTGGCAATATTTGTATCTGGAAAGGTCAGAAACCATGAAAGCAATTCGGATCGCCGTCATTATTTTAATGATACTTCTGCTCTCTGTGCTGGTACCGTCTGGGGTTGCTATTGGCGAGGTTTTACCGCTTCCGGTGGACAAATCACCCGGGCCGGAGGTCCCCCCGGAAGGATACCTCAGCGACACGGAATACATGGATGAGTCTCTGCATGTGAACATCACCCAGGGCCGGGTATACGATACCTACTGGATGGCGGTTACCGTGAAAATTGCCGATCCGTCCCAGCTCAGGACGGCCGTCGCAAGCAGCTACCGTAACCCCGGCGCCGCGTATGGCTCCTCAATCGCCAAGCGCGTCAACGCCGTGCTCGCGATCAACGGCGATTATTACGGCTACAACACCTCCGGCTTCTGCATCCGGCAGGGCACCGTCATCCGCCGCCGGGCGGACAAGAAAAGCGACGTGTTGATTATCGACCGCGACGGCAACCTGCACATCCTCCCGTCTGCGACGGAGGAGGAATGCGAGGCGTATGAGGATATCGCCGTCAACGCCTTCAACTTTGGCCCCGGCCTGGTGATCGACGGCGAAATGGTGACCGAGTTTACGGATGGCCAGCTCAACGGCAAGGGATCCAAAAAGCAGGCGCAGCGCATCTGCCTGGCGCAGACCGGGCCGCTTGAATACCTGATCGTCTATAGCGAGGGGCCGGAAAACAAGGATTCCAAGGGCCTGACCATCGCGCAGTTCGCGGAGCTTGTTTACTCCTTTGGCAACATATAGAATGCCTACAATCTGGACGGGGGATCGTCTTCGACCATCGTGTTCAACGGCGAGAAGATCAACGGCCTTTCCACCGGAAAGGTGCGCCAGATCTCCGATATTATCTATTTTGCCACCGCCTGGGTAAAGGATGGGGATTAACACTTGGAAAACGTAATTCTCTCCATAGGCAGTCTGCAGATCACCGCGTTCAGCCTGTGCATCATGGGCGCGGCCGCTGTGTCGGTGGCGTTTTTGCGTGTAACCATGCGCGGGCTTGGGCAGGATGCCTGGGCGGTGTTTGCCGCCTGGTGCCTGCCGCTTGCGCTGCTTGGCGCACGGCTGTTCTACAGCATGGCGCGTATCAACTATATTGTCGATCTGTTCGGCCTGGACTTTGTCCTTCGGCTGTGGGAGGGCGGGTACGCCTTCTTTGGCGCGGTGGGCGGCAGCGCGCTGGCCGGGCTGATTGCTGCCAAGCGCCTGCGGCGCAAGACTGCCGAGGTGCTCAACGCAGCAGCTCCGGCTCTGCTCCTCATGCTTGCGCTTGGTCGCTTTGCCGAGGGGCTGGGCGGCCTGGGCTATGGGCCGCTGGTGGAAAACCCGGCGCTTCAGTTCTTCCCGTTCGCGGTGCAAAATCTATATGGGGAATGGAACGTTGCTATCTTCATCGCCGAGGGCTTCACCGCGCTGATCGTGCTCCTTTTGTCGCTCAAGCGCTTCAAGGCGCACAAGGCG
>DAIOVG010000034.1:0-18334 GCA_036759125.1 Candidatus Limiplasma sp. | reverse complement strand
CCTTGCGGGGCAGCTGTTTGCCCTGCTGCTGTTGGCCGCCCTGACCCTGCCCGCTGGCGTGAATATCGCAGAAATTGAATTTACAAAGATTCTCAACGGCTTTCGCCCGCTGATGATCCTGCCGCCGCTTGCGCTGACCGTTGCGGCGTTTTCGCTCGCGCTGCGCTTTCCGCTTAACAGCCGGCATTTTCAAAAGCTCAAACGCTTTTTAACACTCAGAGACGAGGACAACCCCGCGCTGAAAAAGCAGCTGGATTCCGTGGTGGTCAGCAAGCATACCAATCGCTTTGGACTGAAGATCATCATCTTTTTCCTGCGGTTCCTGATGCCCCACAAGGTGCTGGGCAAGGAAAACCTGCAGGGGCTTGAGGACGGCACCATCATTCTGGTGTGCAACCACGGCGAGGTCTACGGGCCCGTAGCCGCCACGCTGCATGTGCCGATCAGCTTTCGCCCCTGGGGCATTTCGGAAATGATGGACCGGGACCAGATCGTGGACTATATTTACCAGAACACCGCCGTGCGGCAGGACTGGTGCCCGGAGTTTATGAAAATGCCGCTGACGAGGATGTTCGCCCGCTTTTTCCTTTGGGCATTCAAAAGCCTGGACGCGATTCCCGTGTACCGAAACAATCCCCGCTCGCTGATTAAAACCTTCCGCATCACGATTGACGCCATGCAAGCAGGCGATAACCTGCTGCTCTTCCCCGAGCGCGGCGACAACCTGGGGCCTGGCGACAAGGGCTACGCCGAGGAAGGCATCGGAGAGCTGTATACCGGCTTTGCGATGATCGCGCCCGCATTGTACAAAAAAGCGCATAAGGCGGCGGTATTCGTACCCGTATATGCCTCCAAAAAGCTAAAAACGCTGACCTTTGGCAAGGGAATCGCCTTCAACCCCAGCGCGCCCGTAAACGATGAAAACAAACGCATTGTAACCGCGCTGCACACCCGCATCGGGGCGATGGTGGAAGACGAGCAGAAAGCCTGGCAGAAGCTCCAGGCCAAGGCATAGCCTGCGGCAGGCGCAAAAAGCGTTCGTACAAAGCAACAGGATACGCGATCGCGTATCCTGTTGTGTATATCAGCCAAAATCGGTTCATGACGAACCCGCCCGTTTAATTTGTAAAGTACTGGTGATACTTGGAGTAGATCTCGTCCTTATCCACCTTGTAGCGGCTCAGGTGCTTCATAATCAGCGCGGAGGCCTGCTCTTTGTTGCCCGCCATAACAGCGGCAAGAAGCTTCTGGTGGTCTTCGACGATCTTAATCTCCTTGATGGCAAACAGACTCAGGTTGCGGACACGGTCAAAGTGCAGGGTCATGCTCTCCAGCATATGGTAGCTCTGCAGCTTATTGGTCAGGCGGAAAAATTCGCGGTGGAACTCGTCGTCAAGCTCAAAGAGCTTGTCGAACATGCCGTTTGCAAAGTAAAATTCCTGGAGCTTCACGTTGGCTTCCGCAACAGAAAAGTCTAGCTCCCCGGCCATATCGCACGCAAGCTCGAAGATAGCCTTTTCAAACACCATGCGCATGAAACGGCTTTCTTCCACGAAATCATAATCAATCAGCGCAATGCGGCTGCCGCGCTGGGGCAAAATCTCCACGATGCGGATCTTGGCCAGCTCGATCAGCGCTTCGCGCACCGGCGTGCGGCTTAAGCCCATCGCGGCGGAAATTTCATTTTCGCTCAGCATAGCGCCGGGTTCCAGATCCATGGACGCAATGTTGCGCTTGAGCATCCTCAGCGCGTAATCCCGCGCCGTTTCGCGCGCATATCGTTCCGAAATGTTCATACTGTTCCTCTTCCCATCCGCACCATTCCAACCGGCATACTAGTTTTTCGTATTGTATCATCCCGCTCACAGCACGTCAAGAAACCTGACTTCACATATTAAACCAGCGGAAGCGAAGGAACCGCGTTCAGGTCCAGCGCGGCTGCTGTTTCCCGTCTGTAATAGGCGGCCGAAGCGATCATCGCGGCGTTATCGGTACACAGGGCAATGTCGGGCATATAGAGCGTAATGCCGTTGGCCTCGGCCAGCGCAGCCATTTGCGAACGCAGAAGCCGGTTGGCGCTGACGCCGCCCGCAAGGCACAGGGTATGCAGTCCGCTGTCCAGCACGGCCGGGATGGCCTTGTCGCAAAGGCTGTCGACAATCGCCTGTTGGTAGGAGGCGGCCAGATCGGCCCTGGGAAGCTCCTGCCCTTTTTGCTCCATATTGTGGCAGGCGTTGATAAACGCTGTCTTGAGGCCTGAGAAGCTGAAATCGTACTTGCCTTCGGCCTTGGGCCGCGGCAGGGGCAGAAAGTGCGGGTCGCCGCCCTGGGCCAGCTTGCTGAGATGCGGGCCGCCGGGATACGGGAGCCCCAGCACCCGCGCACCTTTATCAAACGCCTCACCGGCCGCGTCGTCGGCGGTCTGGCCAAGCAGGGTATAGCTGCCGTAATCGTTCACGGTCACCAGATGGCTGTGCCCGCCCGACACCACCAGGCAAACAAACGGCGGTTCCAACTCCGGGTGGGAGATGAAGTTCGCGCTGACGTGCCCTTCGATATGGTTGACAGGGATCAGCTTCTTGCCGGTGGCAAAGCTCAGGCCCTTCATGCAGTTGACGCCGATCAGCAGCGCCCCCACCAGCCCCGGCCCGTAGGTAACGGCCAGCGCGTCGATTTCCGATAGGTTCAGGTGCGCGTCGCGCAGCGCCTGGTCGATCATCCGGTCGCAGGCGTCCACATGGGCGCGGCTGGCGATCTCCGGTACCACGCCGCCGTACACCGTGTGCAGATCAATCTGCGAAAAAACCGCGTTGGACAAAACCCGCCTGCCGTCTTCCACCACGGCGGCGGCCGTTTCATCACAGCTGGTCTCCAGCGATAAAATACGATAGGGTTTCATGTTTATCGATACTCCATGGGATCGTAAGGCATGGCCTGCATCTGCCGTTCCTGCCGCCGCCTGCGCACCCGCCTGTCGATCATAGTTAAAATCGCGGGAAGCAGCAGGATGCCCGCCAGGAGATACAGGAAGGTCAGGCCGATGGGCATCATGTAGCCCTGGAACATGGTTACAGGGAACAGCTGCATTACCGGCTCGTCCGCGGCGAAGATGCCGCCGGGGATGACGATGCGGTGGAGCGTTTCCCAGAAGCTTGCAAAATCAATCAGCGCCCAAAGGAACAAAAACCCCGCTATCAGGATGGGGATAACCGCCCCCAGATAATAAAAGCGCGGGGAGAACGTGCGCGACCGCATGGCCGCCGCGCCCAGAATTGTGAGGAAGATAAGCGCCGTCACACAGGCGATCATCAGCGGCAGCATGAAGCGGAACGCCTTCACCCAGTGCTGGACCTCAGCCATGTGTGTGGAAAACGCTTCCGGCACCGGGGTGACCTGCCCTTCCACGGTGATGGCCGTGAGCCACGCGGCACGCCTGCCCGTCAGGTAGCCGATGGTTTCCTGCGCAAAGCGTTCGGCGTCCTCCGCCGACATGATGTTGGTTTGCACCAGCGCGGTATCGGCCGCATCGCGGAAACGATCCAAATCGGTTACATGCACGCCGGCGGCATAGCCCATGCCCAAAGCCGTCAGGCACAGCGCCAGCGCAAGCGAAAGCAGCGCGCCCAGGAGACTGGTTCTCCTGCGCTGATACAGCCTGCTTTGCGCCAGATATGGATCCATAACCGCTCCCTTCGCCTTTCCTTAAATCATCTTCAAATAGGCCGTGATGAAGCCGGAAATATTGCCGTCCATCACGCTGTCCACACCGCCGACCTCGAAGCCTGTGCGGTGATCCTTGACCATGGTATAGGGCTGGAAAACATAGCTGCGAATCTGGCTGCCCCACTCGATCTTCTTGAGCTCGCCCTTGATATCGGCCATCTGCTCTTCCTTCTCGCGCATACGCTGTTCCATCAGGCGGCCCTTCAGGATGCGCAGGCAGACCTCGCGGTTCTGTATCTGGCTGCGCTCGTTTTGGCACTGGGCTACGATGCCGGTGGGGATGTGCGTCATGCGTACGGCGGAATCCGTGCGGTTAACGTGCTGGCCGCCCGCGCCACCGGCACGGTAGGTATCGATGCGAACCTCTTCCATGTTCACTTCAAAGGTATCGTCCTCCGGCAGGATGGGGGCCACGTCCAGCGAGGCGAACGAGGTATGGCGCCGGGCGTTGGAATCAAACGGGCTGATGCGCACCAGGCGGTGTACGCCGCGCTCGGACCGCAGGTAGCCGTAGGCGTTTTCACCCTCCACCTCGAAGGTCACGGACTTGATGCCCGCCTCGTCGCCGTCGAGCAGGTCGTTGATCGTCACCTTGAAGCCCATGCGCTCGCAATAGCGCGTATACATGCGGAACAGCATCTGTGTCCAGTCCTGCGCCTCGGTGCCGCCCGCGCCCGCGTGCAGGCTCAAAATGCAGTTGCAGTGGTCGTACTCGCCGCGCATCAGCGTTTCCAGCTCCAGCGCGTCGGCGTCCTTTTGCAGGGTATCAAGCTCCTTTTCGCACTCGGCGGCGATCTCGGCATCCGCCTCTTCGGCCAGCAGCATGAGCATCGCGTCCACGTCGTCCATCCTGGATATCAGATCGCCAACGTGGTTGATCTTTTCCTCAATCTGGCTGATGCGCTTGTTCACCTGCTTGGAGCGCTCCAGATCGTTCCAGAACTCCGGGGCGTTCATTTCTTCCTTGAGCTCGTCAAGCTCCTCTTTCAGCTGCGGTAAATGCAGGCCGTCGCTGGATTTTTCCACGCTTTCACGTAAGCCCTCCAGGGCCTGGCGATAGCTGTCGATATCAATCATACATACACTCCTACGTGTCGATTCGAACCAAAGTTTCGTCCAGGGTAATGCCCCGGAAGGTCAGGTCCAGCCGGTTTTCAAAGCCCAGCTGTTCCCAAAACGCGTTGCCCAGATTGTTTTCCCGTTTCACCACGAGCCACGCCTTGGTGATGCCCTCGCGTTGCAGGGCGGCGGCCGCCGCGTCCCAAAGCGCTTTGCCCACGCCCCTGCGGCGCAGCTCCGGTTTCACCGCGGTGTGGTGTATCAGCCCGCGACGCCCGTCGTGCCCGCAGAGAATCACGCCGACGACCTCGCCCCCGGCATCCGCCACAAAGCAGGTCGCGGGGTTGCGCCGCAGGTACCTGGCAATCCCCTCGCGGGTATCGTCAATCGAGTTCAGCCCCATCCCGGGCGTGGACAGCCAAAGCGCATATACCTGATCGTAATCCCCGGTCTCCATCAAGCGGATGGAAACGTCATTCCTGTTGTGCGCCATACGTGCCTCGTTATTTGTTTCATATCATGTCGCTTGTCTACGATTCAACATTTGATTCTATCTGTGCTTATAATACTCACAGACGACTCAGAAAGCGTTCATTTGCGTGTGGAAATTCACTGTCAATCTGATCAAAAAGCCTGAGATGCCAGGCGGCAGGGAGGGCAAAGCAGATTGCGCATTTTCACCTCATGCAGCCTTGCCGTATGCCCAAGCCGTCTGCTGGCTCAAAAGGTGTGAGATGCGCGGCGTCGAGACGGGCGAAGGCTGAGCTTACTTCCTTTGTAAGTAACGCGATAGTTCAGCCTGCCTTGTCGCCCGTCAGCCTGATCAAAACGTGTGAGATGCGAGGAAGCGAGGGTGGCAGGGGCGGAGTTTACTCAACCCGTAAATGACGCCCCCTGCCATCCCGAAGCTGACAAAGCAGATTGCGCGTTTTCATCAGGCTGACGATTTTCCGCAGCAGTGCTTGTATTTTTTACCGGAGCCACACGGGCAGGGCTGGTTGCGGCCCACGGCGCCGGGGGTATCTTTGCTGACCGGTGCGCCGCCCTGCTTGGCCTTGGCGCCTTCGGCGATGCGGTTACGGCCGGCAAAGCCCTCCTGCAGCTTGCCGGGATCGGCGGCCTTGCGGCGTTCGGGCAGGCGTTCCACGTGGCTTTGGTACAGCCTGCGCAGGGCATCCTCGCGAATGAGGAAAACCATGTCGTTGAACATATCATAGCTTTCCATTTTATATTCCTGCACGGGATTGCGCTGGCCGTAGGCGCGCAGGCCGATGCCGTTGCGAAGGTCGTCCATGGCGTCGATGTGGTCCATCCAGTGGCGGTCGATGGCGTTGAGGAGCACCACACGCTCAAACTCGCGCATGTCGATGCCCATCTCCGTAAGCATTGCTTCCCGCTCTTCGTAGAACGCCTCGGCGTCCTTTTTGAGCATCTCGGCAAACTCGTCGGGCTCGTCGGCGGTCTCTAAGTACTCCTTGTGCTTATCGATGTCGCCGGGCCTGAGGCAGAGCTTCTCCAGATATTCGCGGGCGTCGTCAATGCTCCAGTCGTAGATGCCGTCACCGGTGAAGTTGCGCTCGGCGGTGGCGTCGATCATGTTGTGAATCATGCCGATGATCGTCTGGCGCATGTTGTCGCCCTTGAGAATATCGCCGCGCTGGGAATAAATCAGCTCGCGCTGCTTGTTCATCACGTCGTCGAACTCCAGCACGTTCTTGCGGATATCAAAGTTGCGCCCTTCAATGCGTTTCTGGGCCGATTCAATCTGCTTGGTCAGGATGCCCGCTTCCAGAGGTTCATCATCCTTGAGGCCCAGGCGCTCTACCATGGGCGCGATGCGCTCCGAGCCGAACAGTCGCATGACCTCGTCCTCCAGGGAGATGAAGAACTGCGAGGACCCCGGATCCCCCTGGCGGCCGGAACGGCCGCGCAGCTGGTTATCAATGCGGCGGCTTTCATGCCGCTCGGTGCCGATGATGTGCAGCCCGCCCAGCGCAATTACGCGCTCGTGCTCGGCGTCGGTTTCCTTTTTATAGCTCTGGAAATACTCCTGATAGGTTTTGCGGGCAGCGAGCACCTCGGGGGCAACGTCCTCGTTATGCCCGATGGCCTCCATGATGATCTCTTCCTGCAATCCGTCCTGGCGCATTTTACGGCGGGCCAGAAAGTCAGGGTTGCCGCCCAGCAGGATGTCCGTGCCGCGGCCTGCCATGTTGGTGGCGATGGTCACGGCGTTTACCGAGCCGGCCTGCGCTACAATCTCGGCCTCTTTTTCGTGGTTCTTGGCGTTGAGCACCTCGTGCTTGATGCCATGGCGTGAGATCAGCGTGGAGACAAGCTCCGAGGTTTCCACGTTCACGGTGCCGACCAGGATGGGCTGCCCGGTCTGGTGACGGGCGATAATCTCCTGCACGGCGGCCGTAAACTTGGCCTTCTGGTTTTTATACACAACGTCGTTCATGTCCTTGCGGATCATGGGCTTGTTGGTGGGAATCTGCACGACGTCCAGGTTGTAGATGCCCTGGAATTCTTCCTCTTCGGTTTTGGCCGTACCGGTCATGCCGGAGATCTTCTTGTACATGCGGAAGTAGTTCTGGAACGTGATGGTCGCAAGGGTCTTGCTCTCGCGGTTGACCTTCACGTGCTCCTTGGCTTCGATGGCCTGGTGCAGGCCGTCGGAATAGCGCCGCCCGATCATCAGGCGGCCGGTAAACTCGTCCACAATCACGGCTTCGCCGTTTTGCACCACATAGTCCACGTCCCGCTTCATCATGGCGTGGGCTTTGAGGGCGTTGAGAATATAGTGGTACAGGTCGGCATTATCCAGATCGGCAATGTTCTCCACGCCGAAATGCTTCTGCGCCTTCTCGATCCCTTCCTCGGTGAGGGTGACGGCCTTTTCCTTCTCGGCGACGGTATAGTCGTCCTCGACCTTCAGGCGGCTGACAAAGCGATCCGCTTTTTCGTACATATCGGAGGAATCGTCGCCATTGCCGGAGATAATCAGCGGGGTTCTGGCTTCGTCGATAAGGATGGAGTCAACCTCGTCCACGATGGCGAACACATGCCCGCGCTGCACCATATCCGGTTCGCGGATGACCATGTTGTCGCGCAGGTAGTCAAAGCCCATCTCATTATTGGTGCCGTAGGTTACATCGCAGGCGTAGGCCGCGCGGCGCTGGGCGTTGTCCAGTCCGTGCAGGATGATGCCCACCGAAATGCCCATAAAGCGGAAGATGTTGCCCATCCACTCACCCTGGAACTTGGCCAGGTAATCGTTCACGGTTACGATGTGCACGCCCTGGCCCGTGAGGGCGTTCAGGTAGGCGGCCAGGGTTGCGGTATGGGTTTTGCCCTCGCCCGTTTTCATCTCAGCGATGCGCCCCTGGTGCAGGCAGACCGCGCCGACGATCTGTACGGGGAACAGGCGCTTTTCATCCACACGCCATACGGCTTCGCGGAACGCCGCGAAGGCGTCGGGCAGAATATCGTCCAGCGTTTTCCCGTTTTGCAGCAAGGCCTTGAACTCGCCGGTTTTATTGCGCAGCGCGCTATCGGACAGCGCGGCGTATTCCTTTTCCTTTTCAAGTACCTGGTCGGCAATCTTGCGAAGCCGTTTCACTTCGGCTTCGTTGGACTGCCCCAGCATCTTTTTGAGCATATCAGTCAGTGCCAATGGCTTATTCTCCCCTTTTACAAGCGCTTCACGCGGTATCGGTGCTGTTTTCACTGCTCACAACGGCAGTTTACACCATTTTTAATTATAGCATGTTTCCGGAGACGATGACAACAAGCAGCCCCGAAAGGGTGAAGGATTTACACAGCGACGGTGTTGACTTTTCCCATCATCCGGTTCATACTGGCTTTGATTATTTCATTATATAGGAACGTGATTTTTTGCAAACTTCAGCCCGCCTGGTTTCCTGCCTGCTCGCGCTGCTCATCCTTTTTTCGATGGCATCCGCCGAGCCTTACGAGCACCCGTATCCTGATGAACTCAAAATCAGCGTCAAGACCGAAACCTGGGCCTCCGCTTTGCATGGAGACGTTTCGGTGAATTTGCCTGTCACAATCCTCGAAAATGTGAACGGCAAGCTGCGCGAGAGTGCAAAATCCATACTGGATCTGGTAGACGCCTATACCGATTGCAGTGTTGAAATGACGGCGACATACCGCGTTTCCGGCACGGCCTGGGCCGGCTTTTTGCTCATCGGCCGCGCCGTATTGCCGGATGTATCACAAAAAACGGAGCTCTATCCCACCGCAACGGCTGCGAAGCTGTTTGACGTGCAGACCTACAATATGAATTCGGGCGCGCCGCTGACGCTTTACGATGTGTTCGGCGATAACGCCGAGGCCTGGGCCATGGTATCCGAGGCCGCGCGGGCATTCTTGTCCGATTGCTACCCCGGCGAGGCACGGAACGAGGAGGCCCTCGCCGAGATGGTCTCCGTACAGGCGCTGTCGCGTCTTGCATTCCTGCCCGGTCCGGGCCAGCTGACCGTGCCATTCGCCCTGGAAACGATCCTCCCGGAGCACAAGCAGATCGTCAATCTGATCCTGCCCTATCCCGATTACCGGCCGCTGATGACCGTCCAGGCGCAGGAGCAGACCGACAATTCCTCGCGCCCGATGATCGTACTGACGTTTGACGACGGACCCGCCGGGCGCACAACGATCAATATTGTTGACGCGCTGGCCCGGTACGGCGCAACCGCTACGTTTTTCTGCGTCGGCAAGCAGGTTTACAAGTTCCCCGACGTCGTTCGCCTGGAGGCGGAGCTTGGCAATACCGTAGCGGCGCACTCCATGACGCACATAAACCCGTGGACCCAGCCCAAGGATGAAATGCTGGCTGAGTACGACACGCAAAAGCAGCTCTACCGCGACGTGCTCGGCACCGAGGTCAAGCTGATGCGCCCGCCGGGCGGCGACCTGAAAACCTATGTGATCCGGCAGATCGGCTGGCCGCTGATCCGCTGGAACAAATCCGGCAGCGATACGGGTGACAACAGCGCGTCCCAGATCGCCAGCCGCGTGATCCGCGATGCCGCGCACGGCGATATCTTCCTCAATCACGATATTAAAACCAAAACGGCTAGCGCCTTGCCCGATATTCTAAAAGCGCTGACCGAGCGCGGGTTCATGTTCGCCACGGTGGATGAAATGCTTTACCTCAACGGCGTAACCCCCAAGCCTAACGTATCGTATTACGATGGCTTCGGCATTAAAACGTATCCCCAGCAGTAACGCAGGCACTGCATCAACGGGCGGCACAATGTGCCGTCCTTTTTGTTTGATGTTCCTTCACGGTCAATTTACAGGCCGATTAAAAATCCATCAAAGTTTGTCCATATTTGCTTGCTACAATGTGCATACGGTAAAACCCAAACGACATGAA
Source organism: Candidatus Limiplasma sp. (assembly GCA_036759125.1). GTDB lineage: Bacteria > Bacillota > Clostridia > Christensenellales > Aristaeellaceae > CAXXOK01. Next base: position 8,151 of record DAIOVG010000034.1, on the reverse strand, counting down.
TGTGAGGTGCATGATCATGAATTGGAAGAAAACCCTGTCCATCATTCTGGCCGTGGCGATGATCCTTTCTGCCGCCGCGCTGGCGACAGCCCAGAGCACCAGCCCCGCCGGAACAACCGAAACCACCCCGCCTGTCGATGAAACCGCAGCGGCGGACGAAAGCACAGTGGCATCCGAGCCTGTTTATACTCTGGATGAAATGCTGACCATGGCGATGAAAGACGCGTACGAGCGTCAGTCCGCCTATAGCGCTTTCACTGAAGCGTTTCCCGACAGCCGCAGCCTTGCAAAGATCGATATGGATACCCAGATTGTGCTGTTGGAGATGCTCCTCAAGGCCAACGGCGTAGCCATTCCCGTGAACGACGCTTCCGTGACCGTACCCGATACCCTGGCCGACGCCTATGCGGCGGTTGCCGAATCGGAAAGCAACGCGCTGACGATGTACCGTTCCTTCCTCAACCAGCAGGATCTCGCACCGGACGCGAAAATCGTCTTCCGCTCGGTATTCCAGCAGGTACGTTCCAACGCATCCGATTTTGCGCGGCAGGTGCGCTCCGCCCAGCGCGTTGAAAAATTCCAGGAGCTTATGAACGATGAAAACGCCCAGGTTTACGTTTACAACGGCAACCACGGGCGCGGTATCCAGATTGTATATGTGGTCAACAGCGACCAGACGAATGACGACAGTGCAGACGACATGACCCAGGACACAACCGAGCCGGCCGCAGAGGGTAGCATGAGCAACTAACCTCGTGGGCTCTCCTCCTATTTTTCCGGGACCTCAAGGCAACGTGGAGGTCCCGGTTTCTTGTATTACTCGGTCTCTGCCGCGATGCGTACGGGATAGACCGTCAGCACCGGATCGGCGCCGGAATCGATCAGCACAGAGTCGACCGGGGCGGCGTTGACCGGATCGTAGACGACAATATGAAATCCGCGTTGCTCGTTGCCGTAGTCCGTGCCGCCGATGGTGACGGAAACATCCGCTGCCGAGGTTTCGATCCTCAGGCTGGTGCCAGCGGTCGCCACTGTGATGCTTTCAAACCCGCTTTGTTCGGTCAGCACGTTTCCGTCGGCATCGATCACCGCCAGGTATCCGGCATTCGGATCGGCGGGCCCGTCGGTCATCAGCCCGACAGCCTGGAGTAGCGCGGTCATCCGCTCCGTCAGCGGGCTGCCCGCGTTGGCGGCGACCGCAACCAGATAGCCATTGGCATACAAGGTGTTCAGGAAAGACTCCGCCTGCGCGTCCTGCCCGGAGCCGCGCGCACGGAAGGCATAAACCATGTGATAGAGAAGCTCGTCCTGTATCATCGGCAGGCTCTCCAAAAAGGCATAGTTCACACCCTCATCCCGCAAATTCAGGAACAGGCCGTAAAACTGCCCGCGCGCGATGGTGGTCACGCCCAACTCCGCATCGTCCTGCGCGATGCGGTTTTGTATGTCATCCATCTTCGCCCTGTCGGCGGCAGTCTGGGTCACCTGCGTGCGCAAATCGTTCGTGCCTGTATAGGCGTTGACGATCAGCAGCACACACAGGCCCGTCGCCAGCAGCACCCTGAGCACCCGGAGCCATGCGGCTTCCTCCCCGTCGTCCACGGCGGGCGCCAGCAGGCAGATAAGCGCCGCCATCGGCAGCCAAAACGGCTGAAGATAGCTTCTGGCGATGAACAAACCCGGAATCAGCGCGGCAGGCAGGATAACCACGAGCAGCAGCCCCAGCAAAAGCCAGAAGCTGCCTGGGCTGCGGCGGAACATACGGATTGCCGTGATCAGCACAATCAGCGCCGATAGTATACAGATGCCGCCAAACAGGATACCCCAGCCGGATACGGTCGCATCCATGACGGGCTGCAGCCATTCTGTCCGGGAAACGGCCAAGGGAATCTTCAGATCAACCTGCGTGAAGAACCCGTTGGACACGGGTGAGAATAGCGAACCGAAGAACTGCGCAATCAACGGCAAGGCGGCGATCTGCAGGCCAATCCGGCCTGCGGCCGCGCCGCCCAGTCCCGTTTGGCCAAACATCCCGGCGAAGGGATTGCCATTGCGCAGGAGGTTGACCAGGTACGTGGGCGCACCAAGCACAAATACAGCGCATACGATCATCGCCGCGAGATAGATCGCCAGCGAGAGAAGCGGTTTGGCGCGCTCTCCTTCATTGTTCGATTTGATGATTTGCACAACGCGAGCCAGAATGAACACACCCATCAGGATCGCCGCATATACCGCCCCCAGCGCGCTCAGGCTCACGGCAATGCCGACGGCTAAAAACGCCGCAAGCTTCGCCGTGAAAGCCATCGCGCCGTCCGGCTTCACCAGCAGATAGACAAACGACACGGCAGCGACGGTAAGCAGCTGGAACGCAAAGCCATCCGTGTAGTACAGCGCGAGTTGCGAAAGCGTGACCGGGTTGACCGCCGCTAATATAGCTGCCAAAAACGCAGCGCCGCGGCTGAGTTTGAACGCGTCCTTGAGCAGCGGCGCGGCGATGCACACGCAGGCGATCATCGCGATGAGGCTGAACATCTTTCCGCTTTCGATGCTCCCGGTCAGGGCGTATACGGCCGCGCCGATCATGAACGCCGCCTTGGGCTGGCTATCCAGTCCGTAGGCGGACCAGCTGTCGTTGTAGGGCAGAATGGCATGGGTATTGGCAAATTCCGCAAACCTCTGCCTGAAGGGATTCCAGCCGTTCATCAGCATACCGGTGACCGGCTTATAGACCGTATTGGACTCTGCGCTTGTATCATACAGAAGCGATACGCCATACGCGGCGGCGGCCAGCAGCAGCGCCCCCGCAACCGCTACCAGCAGCATTTGCAGCGGCGCTTTGCGCAGCAAGGCAATTGAAAGCCAGACGCAGGGCAGCACGGCAAGCGCTGTTAACGGGTGTATGCCCATCCCTGCCGCAAGCTCCGCTGTGACGATTGTAATCAGCCAAAAGAAATACAGCAGCACAAACAGCCCGAAATCCACACACAGGCGACTCTGCCGTGCAGGCCGCGGGGCTGGTTCTATAGGGCCGGATGCGTCAAGCGCAAGCTCCAGCTTCATCTGCTCGAGTTCCAGGCGGATTTGTGCAATATCATCCATCGGCATACCCTCAGTGCTGCGTTTTCGTTTAGAAACATGAATTGTTTGGTATAGTATACCATGTCAGGCGGAATTGTGGAACCGTATCTCAGCAACGAATATACGGTGGATTTGTCTGAATTTCCGCGTAAAATGTGCTATTATGGATGCAAGAAATGGGATTGACCATTCGTTCTATACACAGAACCAATAAAGGAGGTTTTCATGATGAAAAAACGCATTGTTTTACTGCTTGCCGCAGCGATGCTCATCCTTTCCATGGCGCCGATCAGCGCGTCGGCCGTGATTACCGACGGCCCGACCCTGGATAACCTGACCAACAACGCCCCCAACACCGGCATCATGCTGCCCAACACATTTTCACCCACGCAGGAAAGCTATCTGCTCACCGTAGCGGACTGGGTATCCCGCATCTATTTCGTGCCCTACGCCTCCACCCCCGGCGTGACGATCTATTTCAACGGGGCAGTCGTCCAAAGCGGGGCGCAGACCCCCACCGTGACCCTGTCCGATGAGCCGACCTACGTCACCATCAAGCTGGTTGCCGCAGACAGCAAAACCAACACCTATACCATCTACATTCAGCGGCGGCCCAGTGAACGGCGCACGCGGGTATCGGCGGGGTATATCAGCTCGCTGTACTCCAACGGCAATAAAAACGCCATCCGCGCCGACCTGGTTTCGGTCACCTATACCGCGGGCACCAACATGTCCACCTTTGTGAACGAGACCAACTACATCTACGATTACGCCTGTGCGGACAGCTGTATTTTTTACTACGGAACCATGCAAAACCCCGTCCGCGCAACGACCTTCGCCGATTTTGTAGCGCATTACCAGGATAACGGCTCGACGCTTTACCGCATCGTATACATTGAGGATGAGATCGTCGCCGTAATGCCCTACGCCGCAGATTATTAAACCACCGGAGGACCAAAATGGATTTGTTCGAAGCCATTCGGCGCCGCCACAGCTATCGCGGCACCTTCAAGCCCGATCCCGTGCCGGAGGCCGATTTGTGGAAGATCGCCGAGGCGGGCGTGCGCGCCCCCTCGGGCTGCAACAAGCAGACCACGCACTTTTGTGTGATCAACGATCCTGAGCAGCTCAGGGCAATCGCCAGGCTGATGCCCCGCCCCGTGGTGCAAACGGCGCAGGCGATCATCGCCGTGGTGACCGATAACACGCCTGCTTACGGCGACACGAGCTTTGAACCGCAGGATTACGGCGCGGCCGTGGAAAACATGCTCTTGGCAATTACGGCGCTGGGCTATGCCACCGTGTGGCTGGACGGCGCACTGCGCCACGACGGCGTTGCTGAGCGCATCGCCGATATACTCAGTCTTCAGGACCGCGAGCATTTCACCGTATCGGTCATCCTGCCCATCGGCATTCCCACAGAGGTACTACCCCAGCACGACCGGCTGCCGCTTGGCGAGCGTATCACCTTCAATACCATGTCATAAACCCATTGCACCCCGATATGACCCAATACCGACAGAAAGTAAGGAGTCCCAGTCATGAAAAAGAGAATTCTGTCCATCCTGTTTGTCCTCGCACTGCTGGCCCTGACGATCCCGGCCGCACAAGCGGACTTCAGCGAAACCTATTACAACCTCCGGCTCACCCAAGGCTATGCCGTATATACCGGCCCCGGCGCTCACTACTACCGCGCCAACGGCAACGCGTTCTACGGCGGCGGCGTTCTGCGCTACTACGGAACCGAACCGGGCGGCTGGCTGATGATTGGCTATCAGACCAGCGGCAACACCTGGCGCATGGGGTATATTGAGCCGAGTGCCGCATCCAACATCAAAACCGACCCGGCCGATTACAGCCTGTTTAACATCACCTTCACCGCCACACCCAATTACACATCCAAGAACACCTACATCACCGACGATCCGCTCTTTGGCGACAAAACGCCTCTGACCGACCTGCTGGCCGGGCAAATGGTGACCGTGCTTGGGCGCTACAACAGCTATTGGGTGTACGTTGAGGTAAGTAAAAGCGGCATGCAGCCGATGCGCGGCTATATTCAAAGCGACGCGCTGACCACGGAAGTACCGTCCGTAACCCCGTCCTACTATCCCATCAGCGCTCCGGTGGTTACCCCGGTGCCGACCCCGGTTGTCCCGGTTCCCTCCGGCTTGCCCTATCTGTCGTCCCTGACGCACAACGCGCCCAATACCGGCAAAATGGTGCCAAGCGCCTTCTCGCCCGGGCAGACCAGCTATCTGCTTACGGTGGCGGACTGGGTATCCAAGATCTACTTCGTACCCTTCAGCCCCAATGCCTCTACCATCTACTTTAACGGCACGGTGGTTGCCAACGGCGCGCAAACGCCTTCCATCACCCTGTCCAACAACCCGACATCGGCCGTCTTCACCCTGGTCGGTTCCGGCGGCGCAACCAACACCTATACCGTATATATCCAGCGCAGGCCCAGCGAACGCCGCACACGCGTATCGGCCGGGTATATCGACTCGGTATACTCCAGCGGCAATGAAAACCACATCCGCGCCGATCTGGTTACGGTCACGTATACGCAGGGCACCAACCTGTCCACGTTCGTAAACGAAACCAAGTACCTGTACGACTATGCCTGTGCGGACGACGCGATCTTCTACTACGGCACGATGCAAAACCCCATCCGCGCGATCAGCTTCTCCGACTTCATCAGCCATTACAATATGTACGGCTCGACGCTTTACCGCATCATCTACATCGAGGATAAAATCGTTGCTGTGATGCCGTATAACAGCGATTACCCCTCGCCGTAACCCGTCAACAGCCATTATGCCCGCAGCAAGGCGATCATTGCCTGCTGCGGGCTTTTTTTGTGATTGAATTTTGGGCGGGCCTTTGCTATGCTAAGGGAACATAAGGAGGGGATTGCCATGCGGTTTACACAGTATGAAACGGCGGAAGCATTTTCAAAGGACGTATTGGATAGCCTGAACCGCCACGCCATCCAAAACAACCTCCTGTACCGCAATATCGGCGACGGCAAGGTGATGCTGACCGTCAAGGACGATACTGGGCATGTGCTGCTCATTGCCGACCGCACGCCGCCCCACCCGCTGGTGATGTACGAGCACGACAACCGGCACAGTGAAGCGGTCGTCGCCTTTTTTGCCCGTTCGCTGTATGAACGCAACATTGATATTGATTTTCTGTTTACCGAAGACCAGCTTGCCCAAAGCTTCATCCGCCACTACGCAGCGGTAAGCGGCAAGCGTTTTCACCCGGAACAGCGTCTGGCGCTGAGCGTAACCGATCACGCGACGCCGCCGGGCCGAATGACCCCCGGCAGGCTGCGGCTTGCCACGCAGGACGATCTGTACTATCTGCCACATTGGTGTGCTGACTTCAACGTTGCCTGTGCCATCGGCGCGTACGACCTGCAAGCCGGGGTGGAAAACGCCAAGAAGCTGGTGGAGGAGCAGCAGCTTTACGTTTGGGAGGACGGCATTCCGGTTTCCATAGCCGCCTCGCACCGCAAGGTGACAGGCTGCCTCATCATCGGCTATGTGTACACGCCGCCGCAGCTGCGCGGCAAGGGCTACGCCTCCGCTTGCGTCTACACCCTCACCCGCGACCTGCTAACCGACGAGTACCCGCAATGCGCGCTGTATATAGACTGTGATAATCCGGTTTCCAACCACATTTACGAGCACATCGGCTACCGGCGCATCGGCATACACCAGCAGTACCGTGAGACCCCGCCCACTCCATAACTGTACACCCGATAGCTCCGTGTCCCGCGCGGGATACGGAGCTTTCCTTTTCACACAAACTTGACCTGCGGTTTACCAGACCGATGCAATGCAAAAAGAATATAAAGCCTGTTAACAGCCATCGACATGCGCAAACGCTTGCAGTACATGGGTTTTCTCGTCATTCACCCACTCACCCGCTTAACACACGCTAAAAAAGCCTTACAAAGGATTTACATAGCCGCCACATCGCCGCTAACACTGCCTTGATAGTCTGAATCGAACGATCTTGAATATCGAAAGGAAGTGCACCCCATGAAAAAGGCGATCTCCCTGCTCCTTGCACTGGTACTGATGCTTGCCTGCACCGCAGCCTTTGCGGACGATACGGCAACAACCCCCAAGTATGTGTTTATGTTCATCGGCGACGGCATGGGCAGCCCCCAGGTAACCGCCACCCAGTACTACCTCGGCGCGATCGAAAACCCGGATGCGGCTGTACCGACCCCCGCGCAGCTTTCCTTCACCCAGTGGAATAACGTCGGTCTGATGACCACCTACGACGCGAGCTCCTTTAACCCGGATTCCGCTTCCACCGCAAGCGCCATGTCCTCGGGCATCAAAACGCTGTCCGGCGTTCTCAACTACACGTTTGCCAAAGCGGCCGACGGCACCCTGGAACTGACCGAGCCCACCAAGCTCATCACCGAGTACGCCAAGGAAGCCGGCATGAAGGTCGGCGTTGTTTCCAGCGTATCCCTAAACCACGCCACCCCCGCCGCGTACTATGCCAAGCAGCAGAGCCGCAACGATTACTACAAAATCGGCGTGCAGGCCCTGACCGGCACGACGCTTGATTACCTGGGCGGCGGCAACCTGCACAAAATGAGCGTTGACGGCCAGCCCGACACCGCAGCCCTCGCCGCCGATAACGGCTGGACGATTGTCAACACCCTTGAAGGGTTTGAATCCCTTACCGCCGATCAGGCGCCCGTGCTTGCCGACAACCCCGACATCGCCGATTCCAACGCCATGGCATATGAAATCGACCGCGTTCGCCGCGAGGGCGAAGGCGAAACCATCCTCTCCCTGGCCGATATTACCGCGGCCGGCATCAAAGTGCTGGATAACGATAACGGCTTCTTCATGATGGTCGAAGGCGGCAAGATCGACTGGGCGGGCCACGCCAACGATGCGACCACCAGCATTTACGATACCATCGCCTTCGCCGACGCCGTGCAGGTTGCTGTCGACTTCGCGGCAATGCACCCGGACGAAACCCTGATCATCGTCACCGGCGACCACGAGACCGGCGGCATGACCATCGGCTTTG
>DAIOVG010000033.1:0-18437 GCA_036759125.1 Candidatus Limiplasma sp. | reverse complement strand
GAGGGCTCGCCCTACCCCGTGCTGATCAACGCGTTTGGCAGCGACGCCCGGATGCAGCTTGCGCTTTCCGATCAATCGCCCGATGCCGTTGCCGGGGCGCTTGAGGGCTACCTGCGCCTGCTCAGCCAGTTTTCCATCTCCGCCCTGCTGCGCAGCATCCCCCGCCTTTTGCGGTTGCTGCACGCGTTCCCCCTGCGCAAATTTCACAGGGGCCACTGCCAGCAGGTGATTCATCGCGACCCCGACCTGGGAACGCTTCCTGTTTTGCACTGCTGGCCGCAGGACGGGGGACGGTTTTTTACGCTCCCGCTCGTATTCACCAGGGAGCCGGGCAAGCGGCGGCAAAACGTGGGCATGTACCGCATGCAGGTGCTGGACAGGCAAACCACCGCCATGCACTGGCATAAGCACAAGGACGGCAGCGCGCTGTTTGACGCGTACAAGGCAGGCGGGCGGCGCATGCCCGTATCGGTCGCGCTGGGCTGCGACCCGGCCATCACCTACGCCGCCACCGCGCCCCTGCCCAAGGGTCTGGACGAGATGATGTTCGCTGGCTTTTTGCGCAGGGCCAACGTGCGGATGGTGAAGTCCATCACCAATGAACTTCTGGTGCCGGACAGCGCGGAGTTCGTGCTGGAAGGCTATGTGGACCCGGACGAGGCCCTGGTGCTGGAAGGCCCCTTCGGCGATCACACGGGCTATTACTCGCTGGCTGATTACTACCCGCGCTTCCATGTCACCTGCATCACACACCGCAAGCAGCCCGTATACCCGGCTACGGTGGTCGGCAAGCCGCCCATGGAGGACTGCTATCTGGCCAAGGCGACCGAGCGCATCTTTTTACCGGTGTTGAAGCTGCAAATCCCGGAGCTTGTAGATATCAACCTGCCGCTGGAGGGCGTGTTCCACAACTGCGCCATCCTGTCGGTGCAAACCCGCTACCCCGGCGCTGCCCGCAAGGTGATGAACGCCGTATGGGGCATGGGCCAGATGATGTATACGAAAATGATCGTTGTCGTCGACGCGCATGTGGACGTGCAAAACCTCGCCGCAGTGGGCGACGCGGTGCTGAAAAACCTGCGCGGCAGACAGAGCCTTGTGCTTTGCGAAGGCCCGCTGGACGCGCTGGACCATTCATCCAACACGGCCTTGTACGGCACACGCCTTGGGATTGACGCAACGCAGGCCTCCGCGCCTCGTGAGGCGGGCGTCAGGGAAGCATACAGCGTGATCTCCGTGCACAAAACCAAGGCGTTCGCGGGCAGAAAGGCGCTGGAGCAAGCCCTGCGGGGATCGGACAGCGAGCTTGTCATCTGTGTGGACGATACGGTGGATACCGCCGACCTGTCCACAGTGCTGTGGAAGGTGTTCAACAACATCGACGCCGGACGGGATCTGGTGTTTGCCGGGCAGAAGATCGGCATCGACGCCACCAAAAAATGGCGCGAGGAAAGTCTGCACCGGGACTGGCCCGACGATATTATCATGAGCGACGCAATGAAACGGCAGGTAAGCAGCCGCTGGGAGGAATACGGGTTTGATCGCACTGGCGCATAAAATCTACGGAAAAATCCAGGCCTACGGAAAACTGGTGATGTTTTCGCACACGCTGTTTTCGCTGAGCTTCGCGCTATTGGCAATGGTGCTTGCGGCGCAGGGACTGCCCAGGATTTCGACCATTTTCTGGATTCTGTTATGCTTTCTGGGCGCCAGAACCGGAGCCAACGCCATCAACCGCGTGATCGACCGGAGGTTCGACGAGAAAAACCCCCGCACGGCGGACCGGCAGGTACCCAAGGGCGAAATCAAGCCCGTAGAGGTCATCGCCATCACAGCGGTGAGCTTTGCCGCCATGGTGCTGGGCGCGGCGATGCTCAACCCCTTATGCCTTATGCTGTCGCCCGTGGCGCTGTTTTTGCTGATCACCTACTCCTACACCAAGCGCTATACCTTTCTGTGTCACCTGTACCTTGGCGTTACCTGCGCGTGCGCACCCGTGGGCGCCTGGCTTGCCGTGACGGGGCGTATTGAGTTACTCCCGCTGATCATGGGCGCGGCCAACACGCTGTGGGTTGCGGGCTTTGATATCATCTACGGCAGCCAGGATTACGAGTTTGACAAGCGGGAGGGGCTGCACTCCATCCCCGTAACCTTCGGGGTGCAGGGCGCACTGCGGATATCGATGCTCTTCCATATCGTTACGCTCGCACTGCTCATCCTGCTGGGTATCCTCGCCCCGCAACTGGGTTTGGTATACTTCATCGGCCTTGCGCTGATCGCCGGGTTATTCATAGCCGAATATCGCATGGTATCCCCGGATAACCTGACCAAAGTGAAATTCGCGTCCTACAGCATCAACCAGCTGGTCAGCGTAACGCTGCTGTTGTTCGGGCTTGCGGACGCGCTGCTATAAGGAGGTCTGTATGCAAAAACTTCTACTCGGCCTCACCGGCGCCAGCGGCAGCATTTACTTTGTGCGGCTGTGCGAAGCCCTGCTGCCTTCCGGGCTGGAGCTGCACCTGATCGCTACCGAAAACGGCAAAAACGTACTGCGGTACGAAACCGGACTGGACTTTGATACGCACGTCTCCGGCTGGCAGGCAGAGAACAGAAAGGTATTTATGTACGACAACGCCGATCTGTTCGCGCCTCCGGCCAGCGGCTCGGCCCGGTTTGATGCCATGGCCGTGGTGCCATGCTCCATGTCGGCGATTGGCATGATGGCCGGAGGCATTTCGCAGACCCTGCTCACGCGCAGTGCGGACGTGATGCTCAAGGAGCGCAGACGGCTGATCTTAGTCCCGCGGGAAACGCCGTTTAGCACCATCCACCTGCAAAATATGACCGCGCTCAGCCAGGCCGGGGCAGTGATTCTGCCCGCCATGCCCGCTTTTTACGGCAAGCCGGAGACCAAGCAGGACCTCATCGATTTCGTGGTCGGCAAGGTGCTGGACAGCCTGGGCATTGACAACCTATTATTCCATCGATGGAAGGGAGAACAAACTTGATGAAACGGTTTCTTTCAATTCTTACCCTGATCATTGTGCTGTGCGTGTTGGGCGCAGGCACCGCAGGCGACGCGCAGGCCTCCACCATCACCATCGGCATGATGAGCTCGCTGGACGTGATCCCCTATGTGCTGATCCGCGAGCTTGGACTGGACGCAGAGTACGGCTTCACGCTCAACCTGGAAACCTTCACCTCCGCCCGCGACCGCGATGCCGCCTTTCAGGTCGGGGAACTGGACGGGGTACTGACCGACTATATCGGCGTTTGCATTTATCAGAACGCCGGGTTTGACGTTCGCATCACCGGGATTACCGACGGCGACTATAGTCTGATGGCCGGGAAGGCTACGGGCATCACAGCGCTCTCTCAGGTGCGCGGCCGCAGCATCGCCATTTCGGAGAACACGCTGATCGAGTATACACTGGACAAAATTCTGGAGCACAACGGCATGGCGGGCGCGGATGTGGACAAGCAGATCGTCCCCCGGATTCCCGACCGGCTGGAGCTGTTGCGCAGCGGACAGATCGACCTGGGGCTGATGCCCGAGCCCTTCGCCACGCTGGGGCTTTCCGGCGGAGCCGTGCAGCTGGCGACCGCCAACGAATACGGGCTGTATCCTGCCGTGTCGGCGTTTTCCATGCAGGCCATCAGCGGCAAGGAGCAGGCAATCCAAGCCCTTTACAAGGCCTATAACGAAGCCGTATCGTATATGAACCAAACCGATATCGGCGTATATGAAGCGCTGGTCATTCAAACCGTGGGGTACCCGGCGGACATGGCCGGGCATATTGCGCTCAAGCCGTTTCGCCTTAGCACCCTGCCGCCGCCTGGCGACGTGCAGGAGGCCATCGCCTGGGCCAGCGCCAAGGGCCTGTGTTCCCTGGACCTAAGCTACGACCAGCTCACCTATAACGTGTATTGACACGGCTGGAGCCAAGCATGCTGTTGATTGAAAACCTCTCCGTCGCCTACCCGGCCAGGCAGGGCGCTGCTGCGGTGCTCAAGGCGCTCTCCCTCTCCATTCCGGAGGGCGAGGTGCTGGCGGTGCTGGGGCCTTCCGGCTGCGGAAAAACCACGCTCATCCACACGCTGGCAGGCGTGGTGCACAGCCAGAGCGGCCGCGTGGTGCTGGAGCGGGACGGGCGGCAAACGCCGCTCAATCCCAAAACGCATGCCATTGCCGTGATTCCGCAAAACTGCGGGCTGCTGCCCTGGAAAACCGTGCGGCAGAACTGCCTTTTGCCAGCCAGGCTGCGCGGACAGGACATCGGGAAAGCGCAAGCTGCGTTTGAGCAGATCTGCGAAGCGCTCAAGATCGGTCATCTGAAGGACAGCTACCCCAACCACATCAGCGGCGGGCAGCTGCGCCGGGCAGCCATGGCGCGCGCTTTCTTGCAGAACCCCGACGTGCTTTTAATGGACGAGCCCTTTACGGCGCTGGATGAGATCACGCGCTACGAAGCCTGGGATTTGTTCCTGTCCACCTGGCGGCAGCAGCGGGCCGTGACCATTCTGGTCACCCACAGCCTGGAGGAAGCGCTGTACCTGGGCCGCGAAATTGCGGTGATGGGCCAAACAGGCGGCGCGATTCTCTCGCGTCATGAAAACCCGTTTTTCAGCCAGCTGCAGCCGGACGCGCCGGAGTACGCGGCGCTCAAAAAGCGCCTGCTCCATTCGCTTGCCCCCGCGCAGGAGGCAGCGTTATGAACGGCATGAACAAACACCTCTATTACTTCGCCCTCGGCTTTTTCACCGTCAATCTGTTCTGGGCGCTTGGGTACCTGCTCACCGGCACCCCGGTGATCCCCAGCCCCTGGACTGTATACGCGCAGACGGGCAAGCTGCTTCAAAACAACATCCTGTTGCACATCGCCCTGAGCCTCAAACGCATCGGACTTGGGCTTTTGCTGTCGCTTGCCGTCGGCATCCCCGTGGGTATCCTGATGGCGTACTCCAAAATCGCGGGCGCTGTCCTGCGGCCGTTTGTGTATTTCACCTACCCCATCCCCAAAACCGCGCTTTTACCCATCGCTATGTTTCTGTGGGGCATGCACGACGGCTCCAAGGTAGCCATTCTGTTTCTGATCATCGTATTTCAGGCGATGATCTCGGTGCGCGACGGCATTGAAAGCATCGATCCCGCATATTATCTGGTTACGGTCAGCGCTGGCGCAAGCCGCATGCAGATCATCCGCCACGTTACCCTTCCGGCGGTTCTGCCGGCGCTGATGACAAGCCTGCGCATCTCCATCGCGACCGCCGTTGCGGTGCTGTTTTTCGCCGAGGGCTACGGCACACGCTACGGGATGGGCTATTATATTCTCGACGCGTGGTCGCGGCTTGATTATGCGGGCATGTATGCCGGAATCCTGGTGATTTCCGTGGTCGGATACTGGCTGTTTGCCTCCATTGATATGCTGAGCAAGCGGCTGTACCGCTGGCGGTGACGATTTTTTCAAGCGGAAAACAGCGGGCATGCGTCCGCTGTTTTTTCGTTATTGACTTCCAGGCGGAATCCTGATAAAATCCGTGCATTCTGATGCTCTGGGAGATTGTGCATTTATGCAGAAACTGCAGCCGAAACTCTTCTATACCATGAAGTCCTACTCCCGCAAACAGCTGATCAGCGACATCACATCCGGGTTTATCGTCGCCATCATCGCGCTTCCGCTTTCCATCGCGCTGGCACTGGCCTCCGGCGTGCGGCCTGAGCAGGGGCTGTACACGGCGATCATTGCCGGGTTTCTGGTATCGCTGCTTGGCGGCAGCCGAGTGCAAATCGCGGGGCCGACCGCCGCGTTTGCCACGATTGTAGCCGGGGTGGTCGCCCGCAGCGGCATGGAAGGGCTGTTCATCGCCACGGTGATGGCCGGAGGCATGCTGATCCTGATGGGATTGTTCCGTCTGGGATCGCTGATCCGGTATATCCCCGTCACCATCACGGTGGGGTTCACGGCAGGCATTGCGGTGAGCATCCTGATCGGCCAGGTGAAAGATTTTCTGGGTATGCGCTACCTGGCAGGACTGCCGACCGTGGAAACGATGGAGAAGGTCGAGGCATTGTTCCAAAGCGGCGCAACCTTCAACTGGCAGGCCATGGTTGTCGGCCTTGTGTCTCTCGCCGTGCTGATCGGCTGGCGGCGCATGAACAAAAAGATCCCCGCGTCGTTGATCGCCGTGCTGGTGGGCATCGCCATGGTGCACGGGCTGCATATGCAGGTCAACACCATCGGCGATCTGTATACCATCAGCGGCGGTCTGCCGGAAATCCGGCTCTACCCCGTGACGCTTTCAAAAATCACCGCCATGTTTCCCGATGCCCTGACCATCGCCCTGCTGGCGGCTGTGGAGTCGCTTTTGTCCTGTGTGGTAGCCGACGGCATGATCAACTCCCGCCACAACTCCAACATGGAGCTGGTCGCCCAGGGCGTTGCCAACATCGGCTCGGTGCTGTTTGGCGGCATTCCCGCCACCGGCGCGATCGCCCGCACCGCGGCCAACGTGAAAAACGGCGGGCGCACGCCTGTTGCGGGTATGGTACACTCCGTAGTGCTGCTGCTTGTTTTGCTGGTGCTGATGCCCTACGCGTCGCTGATCCCCATGCCGGTCATTGCCGCGATACTCTTCGTGGTGGCCTATAACATGAGCGAATGGCGCACCTTTGCGCGGCTCATCAAAACCGCGCCCAAGAGCGACAGCATCGTGCTGATCACCACCTTTGTGCTCACTGTGGTATTCGATTTGGTGGTCGCCATCGGCGTCGGCATATTGCTGGTGTCGATCCTGTTCGTCAAGCGCATGAGCGAGGAAAGCGACCTGCGCGCCTGGGTGGACGCCGACAAGGTGGAGATGGGCACAGGGATTGCCATCCCGGCCAGAACCCGCGTATTCGAGCTGGACGGCCCCCTGTTTTTCGGCGTGGCGGATAAGCTGAACCGCGATCTGTTCAGCGACGACTGCCTTTGCCTGGTGTTTCGGATGCGCTCAGTCGGCAGCATCGACGTCACCGCCCTGCACGCGCTGGAGCGCATTTACGACGGCTGCCGCAAGCGCGGCATCACCATGATTCTATCGCACCTCAACGCCCAGCCGGAGGCTATGCTGACCAAGGCCGGGTTCATCAGGCAAATCGGCCCGGAGAACTGCTGTAAAACCATCACCGCAGCGCTGGACCGCGCCAGGGCGGTAGTCAAAGCGGCGGATGCCAGCGGCGAATGTGCTTCGCCGGACTGTATACGGGTTTAAGATCAAGCTAAACGGATGAACAGGTACAAGCAAAGACCGCGCCTTTTCCACAGGCGCGGTCTTTGCTTGCTTTGTCTTTTCAATCGCTTTACCGCATGCCGGTAGAGCCGAAGCCCCCGCGATCCTCCGATTCCATGGTCTGCACTTCCTCGATGGTCACCGGCGGCATCTTCTCCACGATGCGGAACTGGCAGATGCGGTCGTTCATTTTGATCTGCGTATCGCGCACGGCATACGCCGACATGCGCCAGATATCGTTCTCGCCCGCGTAGCTTTCGTCCACCACGCCCATGGAGTTGGTTTGCAAAATCCCCCAGTGTTTGAATGTGGACGAGCGCGGCACGATGTGTGCCTCATAGCCGGCCGGCAGCTGTACGGAAATCCCCAGCGAGATCAGCTTATGCTCGCCGGCCTTCAGGGTTACGTCTTCCGCGGCCCGCAGGTCAATCCAGTCGCCTTGTTCGATCCGTTCCATTTTCTCAATGGGCGCGTGGTACTTGATTTTGATGGTCATGCGCAGTTCCTTTCAACGGAATTTAAAATCGCACAGCGGGTCGTGGTCGTTCACCACGCCGACAGCCTGTAAAAAGCTGTACACCGTGACCGTGCCCATAAAGCGCATCCCGCGCTTTTTCAGGTCCTTGGCAATCGCATCGGACAAGGGTGAGGAACAGATCAGCTCCTGCCCGCCGATGATGGGCGCATCCGGCGCGAACGTGTAAAGGTAGCGGTCAAACGAGCCGAACTCCTTTTGAATCTCCAGAAACACGCGCATATTGCGGATGGCGGCTTCAATCTTCAGCCGGTTGCGCACAATGCCCGCATCCGCAGTCAGCCTTTGCACATCCAGCTCGCCGAAGGCGGCGATCTTTACAGGGTCGAAATCCGCAAACGCCTTGCGGAAGTTTTCCCGCTTGTTGAGGACAACCGCCCACGAGAGCCCGGCCTGAAACCCTTCGAGCAGGAGCGTTTCCGCCAGCTTCCCGTCGTCATGCTCGGGCTTGCCCCACTCCTCGTCGTGGTAGCGGATCATCTTCTCGCCCCGCGCCCAGGCGCACCGCTCAGGCATTTTCCTTGCTCCTTCCCACCATCGCTCGATTCAAAGCCCTGCTTGCAGCTGTGAAACGAAAACGATTTGCACGCAGTAGAGGTACCCAATAATGATGGTCAAAATTCATTACTCTATCGCCTTTGTTACCCATAGGCAAACGATGCGTAAAGCCACGCAGCGCTTCCCCAGCATTTAGAACCCGCCACCGCCGCCACCGCCGCCGCCGGAATGTGTGCCGCTGCCTCCGCCGCCGCTGAATCCACCGCCGCCACGACTGCCGCCGCCCGATGCCTGCACGCGCCGTGTGCGGGTTACCGTGGTGCGCAGGTACTGGTCGGTTGATTCGGTCATGGTCATATCGGAATTGGCGCGGTAATCGTAGTGATAGGTCGACCCTCTGAGCTTATAGCGGGAGGATACGGCCAGCGCAAATCCAAGCCCGATCAGCAGGCACGCACCCGCGCCGATCAGCAGCTCGGTCGCCGTGAGGGCATAAAAGCGGACAAAATACACCGTATCCGTCGCCGGATCGTAGCGGTATTCGCCTTCCCCGTTGTTGCTGATCATGTTTTGCTGCACGGTCGCCATCCACGCGGGCGCATCAGCGCTTTCGTTCACGGCGAGGATCTTGCCGGAATCGACGTCATAACGGAACTGATTGGACGGTATGCCCTGCTCCACAAAGCTTCTCACCGCCGCGAGCATCGCCAGAACGCCGTCCTTATACAGTCCCTGCTTTAGCAGGGGGTTGGACTGGTCCAGCGCCAGCTCCACACGGGCGTCGGTCATATAGTCAATCATTTTGCCGTCGGTGTACAGGTATTCGTAGCGGTTTTCCGAAAACATGTTGAGCATGTATAACGCGCCGGATTGATCGTCACCCGCGCCAAGCCCAAGGGATTTGTAGTAATCCCTTGCCATCTCGTGATCGGTTTGGCTGCCGAGGCTGCGGCGCGCGGTGAGCACGGCATAGTCCATGCCCGTATCGGCAATGAACGCCGATACGGCATCGGAAATCTCCTGCTCCTCGTCGTCTGTGAACACATCCGCATTATCAAACACATGCGGCGCAGCCAGCGACGATACCGGCAGCACAAGCACAAAGATCATAAGCAAGATCCGCGCCAGTCTTTTCATCATTCCGCCCTCCGTATACCCGGTTTACTCAAAGTAAGCCGTATAATCGTCAATGATTTGCAACGTGGCAGGCAAAATCTCACCATCGCCCATCAGCCCGCTGGCGCGATTCACAATGGCGGTCAGGTCATCCTGCGTGATAAGCGTATCCATGTCTCCGAAGTTCTGCACATAATAGTTCCCGCCATTGAGATCCAGGTAGATCGCCGCGCCGCTGTGGTCCTCTCCTTCGCCAAAGGCGTGGGACAGGTAGAACTCTTCCATATAATACCCGTCCTGGTTATTGTCCATCTCCTCATAGGTAGACACGTAAATGAGGTCCCGCCCCGACAGCGCACGGAAATCCGCAATCGCCGTCTCCAGCGTATCAACTTCCTCATCCGCTAAAAGTGCGGCAAAATCGAACACCCGCCAGGATGGATTGTCCACCCCGATCCTCGTAACCGCCTGGGACAGAAATTCCATCATCCACTGAAACCCGCCGATAGGATCCCCATCCGCAAAATTATCAATGACCGTATCGAGCAGGTACTGAATGTTCCCTTCGGTCATCAGGTGCTTGAGGTCGCCAAACACCGAGATGAAATAATACCCCTCGCCGTACAGATCCAGATAGCAGAGGATGGCCGTGCGATTCATGCCCAGCCCCAGCTGATTCGACGCATAAAAATCGTCGCTAAGCTGCTGATAGTCGTCATACCCGTGATCCACATCCGTGACCAGAATGGCGAAGTCATACCCTGTAGCGGCCTGAAACCCGGCAATGGATGCCTCCAGCGCCTCCGCTTCCTGGGCTGTAAAAAACCCGGCATAATCAAACACGCGAACCGGCTCATCCTGGGCAAACGCCGTCGCGGACAGCAAAAGGACCGCCGCCGCCAGCAGGGCAAATACTTTTTTCTTCAAGATATCTTCCTCCGTCAAAACAGGAAATACGCCATCAGGCTGTACGCGCCGAATAAGGCCGCGGATAGAATTCCCCCGGCCAGCCAAAGCTTGCCCCTGGCAATGGGCAGCTTGCCGCAAACTGTACCCGTGCAGCCGTTCATGGCGAAGTAATAGGGCTCCTTATCGCCCTCGCGGTGATAGCTGATGACCCAGGTGGGCAAAAGCACATACTGGCTGTTCATCTTTTTCACATCGGCATCTGTGTTGCCAACGTGCGCGGTGTAATGGAGCGTCGGGGCAAGCAGCGGGCGGATGTAGCCGTCGATCTCGCCCTGAATATCGGCGGTCGCGTCCTGCTTGTCGATATCGCGGCGCTCGGCCAGAAATCCGGCGAGATACGCGCCGGAAAATTCCTTCATGTTATCCAGCGGGAAGGGATGAATGCCGTCGGATAACTTGCGGTCGGCGGATTTGAGCGCCGGGCGCATCAGGCGTTTGAACTGGATATCCGCGCGGCGCTTGAAGTGAAAGTGCTGTGTGGTGGTCACGGTATAGTTGACCGTTTGGGTAATGCTAGTATTTGTGCCCTCGCCCTCGTAGGTGCCGTCCACCTCGCAGTCTGTGACAAAATGCGGGTAGTACACGCCCTGAATGTTTTTTACCTGCTCCTTGGCAAAAAAGCCCGTAGGCACAAAGCGTTTCTTGCTCACCCATTGCATGAAGCGGTCGACCGCCATCTCCTTGGAGATGGTGAAGGGCAGCGCCTTTTCAGGCCGCAGATCGTCGGTCAGCTTGCCTTCGAGCACAATGGGGTTGTGGCAGTAATAGCAATGGGTGGCGACGGTGGTTTCATCCGTAATCACAGCGCTGCCGCAGCTTGGGCAGTGGTAAATGACCTGCGAGGTTCCCTCCGCATCCTTCGCGGCGGCCTCTGCGCCTTGCTCGTGCGCGTGCTCCTGCGCATGGTCGTGCTCATGATCGTGGTCGTGGTCATGCTCATGCTTCGCTGCCATTTGGAGCAGCGTTTTCTCATCATATTCGCTGTCGCAGGAATCGCATTTCCACAGCTGAAGCTCCGGCCGGAACCGTAAATAAGACCCGCAGTTCAGGCACTGATAGGTTACGCCCGCCATATCGTATCACCTCTTTGGAATTGCATGATTGGATGCAATCAGAATAGCATACCCCCCATTGCGTGTCAATGAAACACCGCGCCCGCAAGCGCTGCGCATCCGTGTTATCACTTGCGGTCTGCACATGAGTTGGGTATACTGGGTTTACTGAAACGAAAGGGCGGCCGATATGCACCAATCCTTTGCGCTTTTTGATTTTGACGGCACGCTGATCCGCGGGGATTCCATTATCCTGTTCATGCGGTACCTGTGGCGGCGCAAGCTGTGCACGGTGTTTGACATCGCGCGCTTTACGGTTGCGGGCGGGCTGTTCACCCTGCGTCTCACATCGCCCAAACGCGCCAAGGAGATGGCTCTACGGTTTTTAAGAGGCCGCAGCCGCGCGGAGTACGTGCAGTATGCCAGCGATTTCTGCGAAACGGTGCTCAAGCCCCGGCTGTTTCCACAGGGTATCGAGGCCATACGAGCCCATCAGGCGGCAGGCGAACCCGTGCTGCTGATTACAGCCTCGCCGACGTTTTACCTGGAGCCGCTCAAGAGTATGCTCGGTCTGCACGCGGTGCTTGGCACCCAGTTTGCCACCGACGGAAAGGGCCGCTTTACCGGGCACATTGCAGGCATCAACTGCCGGGGTGATGAAAAGCCCATCCGCATCCGGGAGTATCTGGAAAAAACCGGCACGGAGCTGGACAGCCAGAACTCGTCCGCCTACGGCAACAGCACGCACGACCTGCCCATGCTGCGCATGTGCGGGCACGCCTATGCCGTTAACCCCAGCCGTGCGCTGCGCAAGCGTCTGCAAAAAGCGGCCGGCATCCAAATCCTACATTGGAAGGAGACCCGCTGAACGATGCGACTGGCATTGATCGCCGACTTGCACGGCAACCGCCCGGCCACCCAAGCGCTGGAGCGCGACCTGAAACGCCGGAAGCCTGACAAAATCTATTGTCTGGGCGATATCGTAGGCAAGGGTCCGTCCAGCGATTTCACCTTCGACTGGGCCATGGCCAACTGCGATCTGATCCTGGGCGGCAATTGGGATTTTTATATCGGGCTGAAAACCTTTGAGCCGGACAATTATTACTGGCACCAGCTGGGCGAGGAACGGATGCGCGCGCTGCGGGAGCTGCCTCTGGAAACGACGGTCACACTATCGGGCCGCCGCATCCGTCTGTTCCACGGCAGGCCCATCATGCCCCAGCTGATTCATGTTCAGGATAAAAAGGAAGAGATTCTCCCCCTGTTCACGGACGCAAGCGGCCAGCTGTGCGATGTTGCGGTCTATGCCGACGCGCACCGCCAGGCGATGCGCTCGGTCGATACCCACACCCTGTACAACTGCGGAAGCGTGGGCAACGCGCTGGGCGTGCCCGCGTGCTGCTATGCCATGTTACACGGCGACGAGGACGACCTTGCCGCGCCGTTTGACATGCAGATGATTCAGCTGTCCTACGACCGCGACCAGGCTGTATGCGATGCCCAGGCCGCCCCCGATGTGCCCCGCATCGACACCTACATCAACGAAGTACTGACCGGGGTTTACAGCCGCTAAGCCCAAAGGAGCCGCCATGAAGATCATCGCCATCGAAAAAGAGCTTCAATCCATCTCCGGCGGCAGCGCCGCCGCGCTGTACAAGGCCGAAGCCCGGCAGGTGTATGCCCTCTACCTGCAAGGCGCCCTGCGTGAGATTTACCTTACCGAACAGCATTGCGCCATTATTATTCTGGAGTGTACAGGTTTGGAGGAAGCCAAACT
The DNA here is from genome assembly GCA_036759125.1 of Candidatus Limiplasma sp. Taxonomy (GTDB): domain Bacteria; phylum Bacillota; class Clostridia; order Christensenellales; family Aristaeellaceae; genus CAXXOK01. The sequence goes on along the minus strand of DAIOVG010000033.1, from coordinate 5,218 downwards.
GCTCCTCGCCACTCTGCCGCTGGTCCAATCCGGCGTGATCACCTTCGATGTTCACGAGTTAAGACCGTATATGGGTTATGGGCGGTTGATGAAGGAATGAATCCAACCAAACTTAATACAGCCGCGCGAAGCGCGGCTGTTTTCGTTATCATCATACCAGTTGGATGGCCTGTTCAAAAGGCGTGAGATGCGAGGCGGCAAGGAGGGGATGGGCTGAGCTTACTCACAGCGTAAGTGATGCCCAAACCCGACGCAGCCAACAAAGCAGATTGCGCCTTTTGGGCAGGCCTAAGACAAATCAACAGGAAGATCACTATCGATAAAGGGATCGTTGGGATCCTTTGGCGTATGCTTGGGCGTATACAGGCTTTGCGGCGGCATATCGGTTAAATCCTTGGGGGGCTCTGCGATATGGATGTCGATATACTGATCGGAATAGGTGATGGTCGCAGTCTCGCCCGGATGGGTGATGGCGATCACATCGGTATGCTGGGTGCTGGCGCGGCGGGCAAAATCCACGGCGACCTCGGGGCGCTCCTGCCAGTGCATGGGCACGAACAGCCGGGGTTTTTTGGATAGGATGAAGTGGTTGGCGCCCGCGTCGTACATCATGCCCTGGCGTGGATCCACAGGGAACATCGCCAGGTCGATGCCATCTACGGGGATGGGGTCGCAGGCTTTGTAGAACGCTTCCTCGGCAGCTTCGATCTCGCGCAGGGTGCTCTCCTGCCTCCAATGCCACAGGTTCAGGTCGCCCGCGTGGAAAATCCGCATTCCATAGGCGGTCACCAGAAAGCTGACGCCAAGATCGGTGGAATCGAACGCTGAAACGCTGATGTCCTTGGTCAGCTCCAGGGTTTCCAGCGGGGCGATGCGCTTGCCGCGCTTGCCGATGGGCAGATCGGAGGAAACCACGTAGTTAATGTTGGGCAACTCCTCGCGCCATTCATAAATCACGGGGTCGAGGTGATCGGCATGCACATGGCTGACGAACACGTAAACCTCTTCAAAGACCGACAGTATCTTCGTGTTCAGCTGGCCGACGGATGATAGCTGCCGCCGCTCGCCTTCCCAGTAATCAAACACCAGCAGGGTGCTGCCCACCTGCACGGAAAACCCGCTGTTGTGGTGATAGGTTACCTTGAGCTGCTTTTCCATCCGAATCCTCCGTCACTTCATGAAGTGAACCCGTAATATGCTGCCAAACCACAGGAAACTGGCGCGCGGCGATTGGCATTCGCCCGGCAAACCGAACCTTTACAAAAACGTTGCTATCCCGTGACCTTTTACAGATATTTCGGCACGACTATACCACATATGATACATACTGTCAACACTTATGCCATATATTGTAATATATGAGCTATAATTTCGTTATAGTTACAGACATTACCAAGGTTCATGCGCTGTTCGGCTACAGAAAACCCGCCCCATATGCTATAATGAAGCCGTAAAATCTGCCCTGCGGCTATCCGCATTCCGCAGGACGCGAACCTATGATTTATTTCCTGTCAAAGGAGTCAGAATTATGAGCAAAGGACCTATTTTACTCATCATGGCGGCCGGTATGGGCAGCCGCTACGGAGGCCTGAAGCAGATGGATCCAGTCGGCGCGCACGGTGAGTTCATTCTGGATTATTCGCTGTACGACGCCAAGCGCGCGGGCTTTGAGCGCGCGGTGCTGGTCATCAAGCGCGAAACCGAGCCGGATTTCCGAGAGTTTCTTTTGTCGCGCGTCAAGTTCCCGGTCACCTTTGCCTATCAGGAGCTGACGGACCTGCCCGCGGGCTACACCCTGCCGGGCAAGCGCATGAAGCCCTGGGGCACCGCCCACGCGGTGTACGCCGCGCGCGAGCAGCTGGACGCCCCCTTCTGCGTGATTAACGCCGATGATTTTTACGGCGCGGAGTCCTTCAACCTCGCAGCGCGGCACCTGCAAACCGTTTCTACGGACGACGATTTTGCCATGATCGGCTATCTGCTCAAAAACACGCTCAGCGATACGGGGCATGTCGCGCGCGGCATCTGCAATGTTGCGGGCGACGGCACGCTGCAATCCATCATTGAGCGCACGCATATCATCTCCACGGTCGACGGCCCCCTGATGACCGAGGACGAGCAGGTGTATACGCGGCTGAGCGCGCATGCCGTGGTCAGCATGAACATGTGGTGCTTCCCCAAGGCCATGGCGCGGTACCTTGGCGAGCTTCTGCCCGCGTTTTTGGACAAGGCCCTCAAGGAGAACGTGGAAAAAGCCGAGTTCTATCTGCCCCAGGCGGTGGATACGCTGGTCTCACAGCGGCGCGCCCGCGTGAAGGTGTACGAAAGCACCGAGCGCTGGTACGGCGTGACCTATAAGGCCGACCGGCCGATGGTGGAGCAGGCGCTGCGGCAGATGTCGCTGGACGGAACCTATCCCCAAACGCTATGGGGTGAACACAACTGATGAAATCAATACGCGGTCTGCTATGGGCTATTTTGGCGCTGCTGATCATCGGCATCGCCGTGATGCTGCCGGGCACGCTGGACGCCTACAACACGCTGAACATGGAGCGCAGCGCCACGCCGACGCCAACCGCCGATACGTCAAGCATGCTGTATGTGACGATCGACCCCAACAACACGCCCGCGCCGACCGCAACGGTATTGAAGCGCGGCATGCAAAACGACACCGTGAAGAAGATGCAGCAGGCCTTGAAGGACCTGGGCTACTACAGCGGCGTTGTGGACGGCCAGTTCGGCGACGGTACGGCGTCCGCCGTTATGCTCTTTCAGGCGCAGCACGGGCTTTCCGACGACGGGCTTGCGGGTACCGATACGCTGACGCTTCTGTATTCCAGCGGCGCACAAACCTATCGGCCCACCCCCACGCCCACGGCGACGCCCTCGGTAATCCGCAAAGGCGAGCATTCCGACCGTGTGACCGCCGTGCAGCAGCGCCTGCTGGAGCTAGGGTTCTATTCCGGAGAGATCGACGGGCAATTCGGCAACGGCACGGAAGAGGCCGTGCGCCTGTTCCAGCGCCAGAACGGGCTGGATGTGGACGGCATTATCGGCAGCCAGACCTTAGCCGCCGTGATGGACCCCGACGCGGCCTCGATTATCGTTACCCCGACGCCCGATCCGGCGACCCTGCCCGTGCTTGTCAACCGCGACAATCCCCTGCCCAAGGACTATAAGCCCGAAACCCTGGTGCTTCTGAGAAACGTTCTGCCAAGCTCACAGGTCTATGTCAAGGGCAGCGAGATCGAAGGCACGCCCGAAGCCGCCGAAGCGCTTAAGCGCATGTTCCAGGCCGCCGCCAACGACGGCGTAACCAACTGGCAGATCAGTGCGGGCTACCGCAGCTACAGCTATCAGGAACAGCTTTTCAACGACTCGGTGAACAACTACATCGCCGGCGGCTCCAGCCGCCAAAACGCCATCTCCTCCACCCGCCTGACCGTGGCCGATCCCGGTACCAGCGAGCACCAGCTCGGCCTTGCCTTCGATATCACCGTGGCCGATACCATTTTCAAGGGCACAACCCAGCAAAAGTGGCTGGAGAAAAACTGCTGGGATTACGGCTTCATCGTCCGCTACCAGGACGGCAAGGAAGACATCACCGGCTACCTCGCCGAGGACTGGCACATCCGCTACGTCGGCCTCCCCCACAGCCTCACCATCCGCAACAACAACTGGGCGCTGGAGGAGTATATCGAGGCGAATACGCCGTAGTATTATTGATACATAAGTCATCAAATCGAGGACGGAAAAATGAAGAAAAGTAGTAGAGAGCTATCTATTATTGCATATTATCTCTCGGAATATGATATGGATGCTGTTGTAGCATTAGGCTATAAATCTCGAAACGAGGCCTTTAAACAAATCTCCATATCACTTGACCACGACAATAATTATCTCAAGCTCCGACGCGATGAGTTTGATTCATTGCCAACTAGCAAAAGTACACGCCGCGGTTGGGCAAATAGACCTGCCATAGATGATGTAGTAGAGCTTGCTGAGCAGTTACATCAAGTTTCTTTCGAAACACTAACCAACCTTGTGCAAGCAATCATGAAAAGCTACGAAATAATACCTTCAACCGATATAACGGCTGATTACGGTACTTCAGAACTAAATGAAGAAGAGTTGGAGAATCTCATTAATCATTCTGATACATCAGCATCAATTAAGTTAAAGCTATCGGAAGTTCGATATAGATCATACAATCCAGCGATTATCAAATACCTAAAGATCATATACAAAAACCAATGTCAAATATGTGGAAGAAATCCATTCCCAGAAATAAGTAATACTATATGTGAGGCGCATCATATTGAATACTTCTCAACATCCCAAAATAATAGTGCGAGCAATATAATCATTCTTTGTCCGAATCACCATAGATTAATTCACCTGTACAATCCATTATTTCATAGAGAAAAACTTGAGTACCAGTATCCGGATGGACAAAGTCATAAGGTTCAACTCAATATACACCTTTCATAGATTCTTACTACCCATAACAAAGTGTTTCTCAGCCTAAAAATACGCATTAAAGGTGTTTGCAAGCCTATTTAAAAACTTAAGCTACCACGTAAGGAAGCAAAAGCGGCAAGAAGCAAAACTGATACATTCGTAAGTTATGCAAGTTGGAATTAGATTTAGCACGCTCAAAAAGCGTGAGATGCTAGGAAACAAAAACAGCGAGAGGCTGAGCTTACACTGTGGTAAGTGATGCCTCTCGCTGTTTGCAGTTGACAACGCAGATTATTATCTCGTCCAGTTCATCATGGTTGTCTCCAGCCTGTTCAGAATGCCCAAGATGCTAGGCGGCAAGGAGGGTTTGAGCTGAGCTTACTCGATGCGTAAGTGATGCGAAAACCCGACGCAGCCAACACCGCAGATTGGGTATTATGGACTGGCTGGACTACTTTGCGAAGTCTGTGGCGCGCGTCTCGCGAATAACATTCACGCGAATCTGCCCCGGATATTCCATTTCCTTTTCGATGCGGCGGGCGACGTCCTTGGCCATCAGGCGGGTACCCTCGTCGGATACGTCGTCGGGCTTGACCATGATGCGGACCTCGCGGCCGGACTGCACGGCGTAGCATTTTTCCACGCCGGGGAATTCGTTGGCGATCTCTTCGAGCTTCTCAAGCCGCTTGATGTAATTTTCCAGGCTCTCGCGGCGCGCGCCGGGGCGGGCGGCGGAGATGGCATCGGCGGCCTGCAC
>DAIOVG010000032.1:0-18593 GCA_036759125.1 Candidatus Limiplasma sp. | reverse complement strand
AAAAACCGCCAGGCGCACGATATCGGCGAGCAGTACCAAACCGGCGTGTATTACACCGACGCGGAATCCGGCAGAACCGTGGAGGCCGTCGCCGCCATTGAGCGCGAGCGGCACAACCCGTTTTATGTGGAAATCAAGCCGCTGGAAAACTTTTACGAGGCCGAGGATTATCACCAGGATTACCTTGATAAAAACCCCGGCGGCTATTGCCATATCCCCCTGGGCGCGTTTCAAAAGGCCGCACAGATCACCGTGGACGCGGGCAAGTATCCGCGCCCGTCGGCGAAAAAGCTTAAGGAGACCCTCACCGCCGAGCAGTACCACATCACCCAGGAGGCGGGCACCGAAGCGCCGTTTGCCAACCCCCTGTGGAAGCATACGGATAAGGGCATCTATGTGGATATCACCACCGGCGAGCCGCTGTTTGTGTCGGCCGATAAATTCATTTCCGATTGTGGCTGGCCCGCGTTTTCCAAGCCCATCGATCCTGCGGTGATCGCCGAGCTTTTCGACGGCAGCCACGGCATGCGCCGCACCGAGGTGCGCTCCCGCGCGGGCAACGCCCACCTGGGGCATGTGTTTGAAAACGACCGCCAGTCCCCCACCGGCACCCGCTACTGCATCAACTCCGCCGCCCTGCGCTTCATCCCTTTCTCAGAGATGGACCAGGAAGGCTACGGCCAGTTCAAGGCGCTGGTGGAGTAATCCGGCATTTCGATTGAATCAAAATCACAGGGGACACGTACCGTTTGGTGTTCGCTCCTTTGCGTATTGCCCCGAAGGTCTTATTGCGTGATGCCATGAGGCCTTTTTTACATTGCGAAGCAGTCCCGCTCCTTCTCCGCGTTCGCTATCCCGCGTGAGCGCCAGTATCGCCCGGCGCAGGTTTTCCACAACCTTTACCGCGCAATGACGCGGCCTTAACAATTGTGTAGTATCTTCGCACTGTACACTACATTTTGTTGAGGTGCACTGTGAGGCTGGCAATTTTCACGGATACGTTTTACCCGCAGATCAACGGCGTATCCAACACGCTGCAGTATTTGAGCCGCTACCTGACGCAGCGGGGCATCGCGCATGTGTTTTACGCTCCCGAAGACAAAAGCGGTAAAACGGACGCGGGGGAGTACCCCGTTGTGCGGTTTCCCTCCGTGCCGTTTGCCCTATACCCGCAGGTGCGGCTGTCGCTGCCGTCCCAGGGCGCGCTGCGAAGATCCCTGGAGGCATTCAGGCCCGACGTGGTTCACATCGTAACCGAGTTCGGCATGGGGTACTCCGGCCTGAAGGCCGCGCGCCAGATGGGCATCCCGGTCGTGATGAGCTACCACACCAATTTTGACCAGTACCTTGCCCACTACGGGCTGACGTTTCTGGAGGAGCCGCTGTGGCAGTACATGCGGTGGTTTCACTCCTTCGCCCAAACCAACCTCTGCCCGTCGGAAAACACCCAGCAAACGCTGACCTTCCGGGGCATCCGCAACCTCGCGGTCTGGTCGCGGGGGATTGACCGGACGCGCTTCTCCCCGGAGTTTCGCAGCGAGTCCCTGCGCCGGGAGCTGGGCGCTGACAATCGGCTTTTATACCTGTACGTCGGGCGCATTTCCGCCGAGAAGGGCATCGACGTGTACGCCAAGAGCATCCGGGCGTTTAACGAGCGGCACCGGGACCGCGCCCGCTTCATTTTCACGGGCGACGGGCCGTACCTGCCCGCGCTCAAGGCCATGAATATCGAAAACACCGTCTTCACCGGCGCACTGCGGGGCAGGGCGCTTTCGGAAATCTATGCCAGCTGTGACGTATTTGTGTTTCCCTCCGATAACGAAACCTTCGGCAACGTGATGCTGGAAGCAATGGCCAGCGGCACACCCGGGATCTGCGTGGACGCGGGCGGATTGAAAGACTTCACAGCCCAAGGCGAGAACGCCTGCGTATGCGCGCCGCGTGACGCGCGCGCGCTGACCGAAGCGATGACCGCCATGCTGTCGGGCCGCCTGCGCGAAACGATACGCGCAGGCGCGCTGCGTACGGCCGGAGAGCGTAGCTGGGACAGCATTTTCAGCGGCCTGCTCCGCCATTATGCCCTCGCCCTGCCGCACGCCCGGGCAGTCTGATACGAAAGGACGAATGCCGATGCCAAGCTGTATGGCGCACTATCAATTCGGGCAGGATATGCTGCAAACCCTCAACCTTACGCTGCGGCAGCTGGTAACCGCCTACAAAAGCGAGTTCGACATCGGCCTGCAGGGCCCCGACATCTTCTTCACCTACCAGATGCTCAAAAACCCAAACCTCCTGCGATACGGCCTGAAATGGCATACCTGCTCCGCCAACCAGATGTTTGCGCCTCTCTTCCGGGATAAGCCGAAGAAGGCGTCTTCTTTTGCCTACACGCTGGGGCTATTGTGCCATTATTTCCTCGACAGCACCTGCCACCCCTACATTTTCGGGCTTTGCCGCACCCTGCCAGAGCACTGGAAGATGGAAGCCGCATACGACAAGGCCATCATGCGGCGCAGCGGCTACGGCGCGGAGCGCTACCCCTTTCTGCCTGTGGAAACGCTGGATTTCACGGGCATCGCCATGATATGGCCCAACCTCACCCAGCACGCAGTGGAAACCTCCATCCATGCCACGTACATCCTGAAAAAGGCCTTCGATACCAAGCGCACGCTGATCGTACTGGGCAAGCTCGGCCAAACCTTGGGGAAGCTGTGCTTCTGGAACGATGCGGAACTGCTCACCAGGGAGCAGGCCCAGCACGAAAAAAGCCTGGACTACTTCTACGATCAGGCCCTGCGGGACGGCGCGGAGATGATCGAAACCCTGTTTCAGGCAATCGGGCAGGATCAGCCGCTGCACGAGCGCTTCAAGCTGAACTTTTTCGGGGAACGGGTGGAAGCCTGAGCTTCATGATATACCAAAGAACGCAAACGCCGATCCCCTGCGGGGACCGGCGTTTTTGATGCTTCGTTTTGCCTACAGCTCGTGGTCGACCTTCACATAGCGGAACTGGCCGATAGCCGCGATGACCGTGACCACCGCGACGATCACCAAAATGTACCAGGGGAAGGTGAGCAGCTCCTTGCTTTGCTCCGCCAGATAGTCCTTGCCCGTGATCAGCGCGTAAACGCCGACCGTCGCCATAGTTGCCCCGTTGAGCGCGCTTCCGACGATGATGAACTCCTTGATGAACAATCCGGCAATCAACGCGCCGGCGACAGCGCCGATGGCGGCGGTCCACCATACAGGGTCTACACCCAGGGAGTTGAGCACCACCAGCACAAGGCTTGCGCCAAGCAGCGCGCCAATGAGCACCGCGCCGACCTTATACAGCCAGTACGCCAGAGCGGCAAGCGCAATGCCGATCACAGCCGCGCCGACTATCGGCCACACATCGCCGCCGATCTGGCGCCCAAGATAGTAGCCCAGGTACGCGCCCAGAAACAGGCCCGCAACAAATAGCCATACCCTGAAGAGCCGATACCCGAAAAAGCACATCAGAAGTCCGATCAGGATTGCCACGATTGCGATCGTCATACAAACGCCCCCCTTTTTTCGGTCCAGTGTACATCCATCCGTTTGTGAGCGTAGCACAAAGCGCGGGCTCTATGCACTTATCGCTCATCCGGTATGGGTACAGTATATTCTTTTGTTTCACATTGTCAAGAATGCGGACTGATTGTCAGGTTGGCCGCCTTGCCCTGCCCGCCGCGAAACTGGGGCAACACCGGGCGGCATGGAAAGACTCACAGCGCTTCTCCATGGCATCGGCGAAATATTTTACGGCAAGGGTACACGGTGGCGCTCTTTTGCAAAGCAAAGCGCAGACAAGGGTTTTCGGTTTTCAGGATATTTGGTTGAACAGAATTTGAGCCTGTGCAAAAGGCCCGTCTGCCGGAAAGCGAGCGGGCTGAGGGCCGTGCTTTCCCGTGTCGTGCGTGATACCGGGTGCATCCCAGCATCAGTGAGCAAACGGTGACCAGTGCCCACATTTCCGGCGAAAAAACAAGCGGCCCCGCCTCATCCAACGTTTGAGGCGGGGCCGCAGAAGCCGACAAAGCAGATCGTACTTTATCAACAGGCCGTACTACCGGAACTGGTTTTTGTACAGCGCCGCGTACAATCCCTCTTTGGCCAGCAGCTCGTCGTGCGTGCCGCTTTCCTTGATCTGCCCGTCCTCCATAACCAGGATGCGGTCGCAGATTTTCAGGCTCTCGAGGTTGTGGGAGATGATCAGCACGGTCTTCTGCTTCATCAGCTTTTGCAGGGATTTCCACACCACCTGCTGGCTCTGGGTGTCCAGCGCGGCGGTGGGCTCGTCCAGCAGCAGAAACTTGGCGCTGGACAGGAAGGCCCGCGCGATGGCAATGCGCTGGCGCTGCCCGCCGGAGAAATTTTCCCCGCACTCGTCGACCAACGTATCGTAGCCCTGTGGCAGCGCCTGGATAAACTGATGCGCGCCAGCCGCCTTGGCCGCGCGAATGATTTCGTCCTCCGTGGGTTCCGCATCGTCGCCGTAGCGCCCCATGGCGATGTTTTCGCGCACGGTGCGGTGCAGCAGCGGCGCGCTCTGCTCCAGGTAGATCAGCTTGGAGCGCCACTCGTTGGGGCTGCAGGCCGCCGAATCGATGCCGTGCAGCGTAATCGACCCGGAATCCGGCTCGTAGAATTTAAGCAGCAGCTTGAAAACAGTCGTTTTTCCGCAGCCAGACGCGCCGACCAGCGCGACGTTCTCGCCGCTGCGCACGGTAAAGGAAAGACCGTTGAGCAGCTCATTTTTCGCCTGGTAGCCGAACACGACCTCCGAAAACTCCAGCGTTTCTCCGCTTTCCTTCAGGCAATCGGCGGGCGTGTTGTCCTCCTGGGGCGCGGCCAGCGCGTCGATCACCCTGTCGCCGGAGACTGCCGAGGTGATTAAAAGCCGCCAGGTGTTGCCCAGGCAGTTGACCATTTCAAATACGGAGCTTTGCAGCGGATACGCCAGCAGCAGCGACGCAAAGCTGATCTCGCCCGCCCGGATCAACAGGATACCCAGCGAGAAGAATACCACCATAGACACCGCCGACAAAAGTGCGCTGATGGACCGCACGTGCACATCCAGGTTGCGGGCCGCCACACCGTCGCGCGCCAGATTGTCGCTGGTGCGCTCATACGCATCCAGCTGGGCGTCGACGGTGCCCCAGTACCGGTGCGCCGTATTGCCCGCGAGAAGATCGGAAAAATCGGACACCGCGGCATCGGTCTGCTTTCGCAGATGCACGTTGCGGCTGTGAATCCTTCCGCCCAGGAGAATTGCGCTCATCAGCGCCAAAAACCCGAACACCAGCGGGATAAACGTCAGCCGCCAGTCCACCACCGCAATGGTGATCAGCGACGCGATACCCTGCACAAACGGCATGAAGAACGTCATCATCATGCCCTGAAAATAGAAATTCTCCAAAATCTGCATATCCGAGTTGAGAAGCGCCATCGCTTCCCCGGAATGCCGCTCCGCCGCAAAGCGCTCCGTTTGCCTCAGCCACGCCGACAGCAGTTTTTTCTGTATCGAAGCGCGGATGCCCAGCCCCCCGCGCAGGTTGAACTGGTACCCGAGCACCACCAGCGGCACAAAGGACGCAAGCATTAAAAGCAGCAGCGTAAGCCTGGGTACGGCGGAAATCCCAAGCGCGTAATCGCGAACCGTAACGCTCATCACCAGGCCGACCAGCAGCGCCAGCAGATAGCTGCCAAGCCCCGCGAGCGTCACGCCCAGCAGGCATAAAAGCCACTTCGGCATCCCCAGGCGGATGAGACGGAAGGCCGTTTTCATCACGCTTGCAAAGCGCAGGCATTTATTGTTTTCCATCGTCCTCCCCCTTCTCCTGGGCGGTGAAAAGCCTGTAATACAGCCCGCGCTTTTGCAAAAGCTGTTCGTGGGTGCCTTCCTCGGCAATGCGGCCCTCCTGCAGGAACAAAATGCGGTCGGCATCGGTCACCGTGGACAGGCGGTGGGCGATCATTACGCGGGTTTTGCCCGTCCCGCTCTCCCGCAGGGCGTTCAAAATCTCCATCTGGTGGCTTGCGTCCAGCGCGGAGGTGGCCTCGTCCAGAAGCTCGATGGGCGCGTCCTTCAAAAACAGCCGCGCCAGCCCCATCCGCTGCTTCAGCCCACCCGACAGGAGCGCGCCGTGCTCGCCCGCATCGGCGTTCCAGCCGTTTTCCTGCTGGCCGACCCATTGGGTCAGCTTTGCGTTCTCCACGGCGATGGCAAGGGAAAAATCATCCGCGCTCTGGTTGCCCAGCAAAATGTTATCCTTCACCGTGCCCTTGAACACAAAGGTATCCTGCTGCAACACGCTCATCTTTTCGCGCAGGGCCGTAAGATCCCAGTCCCTCACGTCGCGCCCCAGCACCTTCACCGTGCCCGCCTGCGGCTTATACAGCCCTGTAATCAGCTTGATAATCGTGGATTTGCCACAGCCCGAAGGCCCCACCAGCGCCACCTTTTCGCCCGGTTTCACCGTAAAGCTCAGGTCGCGTAAAAGCGGCGGGTCGCTCTCGTCCTGCTCGGCGTAGCGGAAGCTGACGTTTTCAAACGATACGGCTTGCTCCGCGCCCGCTTCGGTCTGCGTGCCGCCCGCTTCGCCAGGCAGATCCCACATGGCAAACAGGCGGTCGCCCGCCACGACGCCCGAGGGGAAGTTCACCAGCACATTGGGCAGCCGCAGCAGCTCGCTGGTCGCCGACGACGCCAGAATGATGGTGATTACAAACGACTCAATGGCGAACTGGCCCTGAAACAATAGCCCCGCGCCGACAATCGCCGCGCCGAACATCGGCAGCACGTTGATCACCAGTGCGGAGATATTGGCCGTATACACTTTTCCGATGCCGCGAATGCCCTTTTTGCGGTAATCCTCCACCGCTTCCTCGGTCCACTGGTCCGCTTTTTTCTGCAAACGGTAGGCCTTGATGGTGGTGCGGTTCTGAATCAAATCGCGAATCTGCCCGCTCATCGCCGCAAACGACTTGCGAAACGCCGGAATTTCCGAAAGCGACCGCTTGGTTAGCCGGGGATAGAAAAGCACCAGCGCCAGCGGCACTGAGTACCCGATGCCAACCCGCCAGTCCACAACGAACATGACCACAACCAGGATCAGGGGAATAATCACGCTGCGCAGGCCGGTGATCAGATGCTCCGAGTTGGACGCCGCATAGCGGCAGTCCGCCACCACGCGGCTGATGATATCCCCGGATTCCATCTTTTGCAGGCTCTGGTACTCCGCCCGCAGCAGCGCACGGGCCGTAATCTTGCGATAATTGCTTTCCGCAGTCTCGGTCAGCCGCGTCATGCGGATGGAGCGCAGCCATTCCAGCAGCGCGCCCAGGATAGTCGCCGACGCAAAATACCAAAAGCTCTGCGGCAGCGCAACTGCGCCTGAAGCGGTCAGGCTTCGTGTTACAAGCCCCAGCGCGTGCGCGGCGGCAACGTCCAATAGGCCGATCATGATAACCATGACCAGCTGCGATACATAGCGAGATTTCTTATCTCCACAGCCTATCAGGCGACGAGTATTTTTATATATATTCATTCTGGCGTTCTCTCCGGCATAGAACTGATAGAAGCAGGCGCACACGATGGCGCAGGAACTCTACTACGCTTAGAAGTCATCTGCTCTATTTTACACACAAGCCGTCAATTAGTCAATGAAAACCTTTCCACAAAGGCACTTTCGTGCTATATTAAACATAGATACTGTATTCCCAAACTCACCTGGAGTATAAATTAGGACAAAAATTCAGCATTTCACGCGATAAATACTGCTTATCGTTAATAATGCTGTCAGTCACTGTTCGCGATCGCGCATTGAGACAGTTTACAGGATTTATAACCCGTCGGACACGATGGTATACTGCTACCAGTCAACAAAGCGAGGGTGAACGGCATGAACCTATGTGCTATCTCCAACAATCAAACCGCAGACGCGCTTGCGCTTGCCTGGGACCTGTGCCAAAGGCCCCAGACAGCCAGCATATTTCTATTGTAAAACTCTATATCTAGTGATCCTCTTCCAATCGCAAGGGAATCCCATCAATGAAAGTAGATCTCTCTCATTGATAGAAATACATGATGTTATAATTGTTTTGAAGTTCTTATCTAGTTTTCTGACGAGACTCTTAAACTCATCTGTTTTCAACGTATAGCGCAATGCTATTACAACCGCAAACAAATCGTTCTTCCCCTGTATAAATTGTCCGTTTCGTTTTTGAATATTCATTTTCTCATGGAGCAGGACATCTCGAATTCGGCTATTTTTTGAGACGTATGAAAAGAGTCTTTCTCCGTGAGCACAAACATTTCGAAACTTTGTCAATAATACTATGACACTCTCGAGTTGCTGTGTATCAAGCGGGAAGTTTCTTGCAACTTTTGACTGCAAACTTTGAGGCAGGCACCCATACATCTTTGAAACACTACCAAAAGTTAACGCATTGATCAAGATCCATAACGGGACATTATGATACTTTATTTGATGATAGTTAATATAGGCGTAATTTGTTGGTTTAGTACATAATGTTTGTAGTCTATAAATCAATCTTCTTACATCATTTCTATTATTAGGAGTAATATGGTAACTTGAAAGTGAGAGATAGTGGCTTTGGTTCTCCCCATATTGTTTACAAAAACTATGAGCAATCTGTGTCTTGATAACCTTCTCAACTATTAGCAAACTTTCTAGAAGTATTTGTCTTAAAGATCGATCAAACTGATAAAGCGCAAGTATATCATTGAAAGAGGCATTCGCTCTATACCTGTTTGTAACTGGATCCTTGAAACAATGTTTGTAACCACCAATCAGCTGAAAATACCCCACACGCCTTAGAACATCAATGGCAGCTGTCGTATCGGGAATCACCAATCCCTTACTTTGTAAGTTTTGAATTTGCTGAGGGTAATCCATAAATATTGCAGGCATAGACTCGCCTCCTTTTTTATACTCTAAAAAAGGAATCCCCGTAGGAATTCCCTTGGTCACAGGCCTCGCAGGTTTCTGTAACACGATCACTAATAGTAGTATAATAGAATCTGACCAAAATGTCAACAATTGCGGCGTATTGGCTGTGTCAAACTATTCACCACGGTTTCCCGGATCGCGCCGACGTCCGCGTTCATTTCCGTGAAATATGCCTCGGCCTTGTCGCCCAGCCCGTGGGCGTACAGGTTCACGCCGCAGTACTCTGGATCGGAGAACAGCGGCCGCAGCCTTTTTGTATCAAAGGGTTTGCCAAGCGCATAGCCCGCAACCAGCTTGCAAAGCGTATCCAGGTTCGGGTCGGGCGAGAGGGCGAATGGCTTGCCGTCGTCACCGATGCCGGTCAGGTAGCGGGCATAGCCCGCGAACACCAGGGGGATCATGGTCAGGAAGGAAAGATCGCTTTTCCCGCGCTCCACATAAGCCTTCAGCGTTTCGCCAAAGCGCACCGGCAGCTTCTTGCTGGTATCGCAGGCAATGCGCTGGGGCGTATCGGGCACGAAGGGGTTGGGCAGGCGCTTTGAAAGCACCTCGCCGATGAACGCCTCCGCCGACATGACCCCGGGGTCGACCACCACAGGCATACCCTCGGTATAGCCGATGACGCGGATCATTCCGACCAGCGTTTCGTCCTTCATTTCCTCGCTGATCTTCGTATGTCCAAGCAGGCACCCGAAAATCGCCAGCGCCGTATGTAGGGGATTCAGGCAGGTGCAGACCTTCATTTTCTCAATCTTGTCCACGGTCTCCCGCGGGGCGAAGATCACGCCGACCACCTCCAGCGGCGGCCTGCCGTTTGGGAAATGATCTTCAATGGCCAGGTATTCGCACTCCTCGGCGTTCACCATGGCGCTGACAAAGGTGTGCTTCTGCGTCTGCGTGACCTCCATGCCGGAAAGCCCGTCGGACAAAAGCATCGAAAGCACCTCTTCCGCCGGGCGCGGGGTGATTTTATCGATCATGCTCCAGGTGAAGGACACCAGGGCCGGATCGCACAGGTACGCAACAAACGCGTCGCTCACAGAGCCCCTGCGCCGCCAGCTTTCGGCCACCGACAGGATGCCTTCCTTGAGCAAATCGCCGTTGTGGGAGCAGTTATCCAGGCTCACCATCGCCACGGGATGCGCGCCATCTAAAAAGCGGGTGTACAAAAGCTTGCACAGCTTGGCGATGATGGTTCCGGGTTCGGTGATCGATTCACCGTCCGGGTCCTTGACGGCATAGCCCTTTTCCGTGATCGTCATGGAGACGATTTGCAGGCTCGGCGCCGTCATAATCTCCGCAAGGCGCTGATAATCCCCGGAGTAGGATAGCGCCTCGGCGATCGACGCAACCACGCGCTTGTCCACGCTTCCGTCGTGCTTCAGGCTCACCGCAACCGTCAGGTTGTCAAAGGGCGCAAAGCCCTGTTGGATAATTTCTTCATCATAGCATTCCGCTACAATCAGCCCCGTGTCCGCTTTGCCCTCATCCAAAAGCTTTTGCTGGAGCACCGCGGGGAACGCGCGGAAAATGTTGCCCGCGCCAAAGTGAATCCAGCGCGGCGCTTTGCGGGTTGCCGCGCGCATGGCCGCCACATCAAACGCGGGGATGATATATCCCTTGTCGGCCAGCGCTTGCAGGCTTTGCAGGGACAGCTTCATTTGCCTTGCTCCTTTTTGCGGATCAGCGCGTCGTATAGCCCCAGCAGGTACTGGCTGCCCATCGCGCGGTCAAAAAGCCCGTAGCCGGGCATCGAAATCTCGCCCCACACCGCGCGGCCGTGATCGGGCCGGATAGGACCGGTATAGCCGATATCCACCAGTGCCTGCATGATCTCCACCATGTCCAGCGAGCCATCCGCCGCGTAGTGTGCGCTTTCCTCAAACACGCCGGGGGCGGTGTGCTTGGTGTTGCGCATGTGCACAAAGTGGATGCGGTCGTGCAGGCTGCGGATCATATCGGGGATATCAATCTGGGGATTGGACGACAGCGAGCCCGTACACAGCGTAACGCCGTTGTGCTTGTTGGGCACCGCCGCAAGCAAGCGCTGAATGTTGTGCTTGCTGTTGATAATGCGCGGCAGGCCGAACACGCTCCACACCGGATCGTCGATGTGAATGGCCATGTTTACATTATGCGCATCACAAACAGGCATAATGGCACGCAGGAAATAGCAGAGGTTTTCAAACAGCTTTTCCTCCGTTACGCCCTGGTACAGGGTGAACAGATCCTTGATGCGGGCCATGCGCTCCGGCTCCCAGCCGGGCAGTACAAAGCCGTTGGCCCTGCTTTCCATCTGCTCAAACATCCGCGCGGGATCGATCTTGTCTATCTCCCGCTGGTCGTAAGCCATCACGGTGGAGCCGTCCGGCCGCAGCTTGGCGAGGTCGGAACGGGTCCAATCAAACACCGGCATAAAGTTGTAGCATATCATCGGCACACCCGCACGGCCGAGCTTTTCGATCGTGCGGATATAGTTTTCGATATAGCGGTCGCGCTCTGGCGTGCCAACCTTGATGGCGTCGTGGATGTTCACACTTTCGATACCCAAAATGCGCAGCCCCGCAGCCTCCACCTGCTTTTGCATGGCGGCAATCGCCTGAGCGTCCCATTCGTCACCCGGCTTGCTGTCGTACAGCGTGGTGACAACCCCCTGTACGCCAGGGATCTGCCTGAGCTGTGCAAGCGTTATGGTATCAAAGCCCTCCCCGAACCAACGGAACGTCATCCTCAATGCAAAGCACATCCTTTATGCTAGTATACAGGCAGTATACGGTGATTTTATCATGAAATCAACAGCATTTATCCATTATATAACGATTTGTCAGAATTTATCCCCCGCGCTCACCCGAATAGCGAGGGAATCCACAGGCTGATCTGCGGGATGAACGTCACCAATAAAAGCGTGATAATCATGCAGATGTAAAACGGCAGCGTCGCCCTGACCACGCGTTCCATAGGCACCTTGCTGACCGCCGACCCGATGAACAGCACCGCGCCCACCGGCGGCGTTAACAGCCCGATGCCGCAGTTGAGCACAATCAGGATGCCGAACTGAATGGGATCGATGCCAATGGAGGTTGCAAGCGGTAAAAGAATGGGCGTCGCGATCAGGATGATCGGGGCCATGTCCATCACGCAGCCCAGAATGAGCAGGATGAGGTTTAGCAGCAGCGCAAGCCCGATGGGATCGGACGTAATTGACATAATCGCGTTGGACGCGATGGCCGGCACCTTCAGGTAGGCTAACAGGAAGCCGAACAGCCCGGAGGTGGAGATCAGGATCAGCACGATGGACAGCAGGTTCACCGCATCGCCCAGCACCTTCCACAAGCCCTTCCAGTTGAGACCCTTGTAGACAAACACGCTAATGAAAAGCGAGTAGATCACCGCGATGGCCGCCGATTCCGTGGGTGTGAACACCGCCTTCATAACGCCCGGAATGCCGACCACGCCGACCACCACGATAATGATCGTTGCCAGACCCCAGAACGATTTATAGAGCTGCTTTAGGAAGGTCATCAGGTGAAACCGGCTGCCCTTTGGGTAATTGCGGCGCACGGAAATCACATACGAGCCGATCATCAGCGTCAGCGCCAGCAGCGCCGCGGGCAGGTACCCCGCCAGAAACAGACTGCCGACCGAGATACCGCCCGCCGTGGTGGCATAGATGACCATATTGTGGCTTGGCGGCACCAGCAGGCCCTCACAGGCCGAGGTGATGGTCACCGCCGTGGAAAAATCGTCGTCGTAGCCCTGTTCCACCATCATGGGGATCAGGATGGAGCCAAGCGAGGCCGTGTCCGCCGCCGCCGAGCCGGAGATTCCGCCAAAGAAATAGCTGGCGACGATGTTGACCTGCGCCATGCCGCCACGCATCCAGCCAACCAGCGAATCGGCCAGGGCGATCAGCTTCTGCGAAATACCGCCCGAGCCCATAATGCAGCCCATCGTGATGAAAAACGGCACCGCCATCAGGCTGAAGGAGCTGATGCCGCGCACCATCTGCTGCGCCATAATGGTCAGCGGCCGTCCCAGGAACATCAGGCACAGCACCGAGGAAATGCCCACCGCGTAGGCAATGGGGAAGCGGAGCAGCACCATCAGCAGAAAGCTGCCAAGCAAAATCAGAATCGCAAGTTCGTTCGTGCTCATCGGGCGGTTCCTCCCCCGGTTTTTCCTGCATCGTCTATCGTCAGGTTGGCTTCATCCAGCGCCACCTGCACCTCTTCTGGCAGCTGCGCGCCGGGTGCGCCGCCATCGGTTTTCACAAAGAATGCCTTGACATGATTCAGAATGATTTCGATCTCGAAAATAATCATGCAAAGTCCGGCCAGCGGTACCGGGAAGAACGCCCAGAACCGCGACAGGGTGGGAATGCTGATATAGAAGCCGTTCGCCCCCAGGGTAAACGCATATTCAAAGCCCAGGCGCACCATATACACGCCAAACGCGAGCACAAATACGTCCACAACCAAATCCATAACATGCAGCATGGTTTTGGGAATCCACTTGTCAAACGCCGACATGCGAATATGCCGGTGGTGGCGCAGCGCAATGGCCGCCGACAGCACCGCCATATACGCCATGGCCGTCAGCACCAGCTCCTCAGACCACATCGGATCGGGTATAAACGAAATATACCGGCCCGCCACCGCAAACGAGGTGATGCCGATATCGGCAATCAGCAGCAGCTTGCAGATCACCATCAGGATTCTGTCCGTTATATCAAAGAACGGCTTGAGCTTATCCATCGTCAAAAAGAACTTCGGCATGGAACGCGCCTCCTTCAACCGGAGATGAAACGAGATTTGGAAACGGCGCAGGACAGCACAACGTACATGCCCTGTCCTGCGCCGTAGGTGGTCGTCAGACTGTCGATGGCGTCGTAATTACGGAGCCATGGCGAGGATCGCCTGATAGTCGTCCTCGTAACCGGCGGGAACGCTGGTCGCGATCACTTCGGCAACAGCCGCCTGCCAGGGGGCCAGATCGGTCACATCGTAGAACACTGCGCCTTCGGCAATCAGCTTATCTTTGGCTTCGGCTTCATAGCTGGCCGACAGGTTCTTGTTGAAATCGCTGGCGTCGGCGCTGGCTTTCATGATGGCGTCCTGCTGCTCTTGCGTCAGCTTGTCCCACGCGACGTTGGTGATGATGACCGAGCCGCAGCCCAGCGTGTGCTGGTCAAGGATCATGTAGGGCGCTACTTCATGGAAGCGGTTGGAGTAGAAGTTGGCGATGGGCTGCTCCGCGCCGTCGACAACGCCGGTGTTGAGCGCCTGATACAGCTCGGTAAAGCTCACGCTGGTGGGATTTGCACCCAGGCCAGTGACAACGCCCGTCATGATGGGGTCGGGAGCGACGCGGATCTTTTTGCCGGCCATGCCGGTGATATCCTCAACAGGATCTTTGAAGAAGAAGCTGCGGAAGCCTTCCTCAACATAGAACAGGCCGAAGACGCCGATGTTCTTGGCATTGCCGTCGTCAAGGATCTCTTTGCCCAAGTCGCTTGCGGCAAAGGTCCAGAAGTGCTCGCGGCCGGTGAAGGTGTACGGCATGGACAAAAGCTGGATCTGCGTGCAGCCGTAGGCGTTGAGGGTAAAGTTGGAGATACGGCAAAGGTCAACCATGCCCGCGCCGCCAACCATGCCGTCTACGACGTCGGCCTCGTTGCCGATCGCGCCGCCCGCCTGGATGTCAATCGTCACGGACCCGCCGGAATACTCCGCAACCTTTTCGGCGAAGTACACGGCCGTTTGGCCCATCAGAGAGGTAATGGGGTTCACTTCGGCATACACCAGCGTTACGGAGTCCGCCAGGGCGGCCGTCGCGCCGAGCACCAGCACAGCGGATAGCAGGATAGCGAGAAATTTCTTCATGGGGTAGCCTCCTCATACGTTTTCAATTTTCCAAAAGAGCACCAGACCCGCTCTTCTGTTTTGTCTGTATTGTAGCATACTACGCCCCGATCGTCAATCACATCCCGCATAAAATATAAATTCTGTATACAAGTTTGTAGCCTGTTCTATTCTCCCAAACGCTTGCATACTCTTTTGCATACTAGTATCATAAGCTATTCTGCCAGTAAGTTGTATGCATCTTTGTCAGGCGAATGTCAGCCCGGCGCTTTTCCCCCGGCACGGGAAGCGCTGCACACGTGGACGCCAAAGGCGCCGCACATGCCCAACCCCCGCGCGCAGAAAAGCGCGGGCTTGAAATCGCAGGGCGGTTGTGTCACAATAGCCACAGAACAATGAAATGCGTACTGTCGGAGGTGACAGCATGAGCTCGGAGCAGGTCATTACCATCCCCGTAAAGCTTAGCAAAAAAGCCTTCCGGCGCTTCGCCGCCTTTGACACCTTCCGCCGCCAGCGGCGCTGGCGCCTGCCGGTGTGGTTTGCACTCATCCTGCTGGGCTTTTCCACCTACCTGTACCTGCAAACGGATAAGCCCCAATCCGCGCTGATCGCCACGGTGCTGTTGCTCGTCGGCCTTGGCCTGCCCGCGGTGTATTTCGCCTCGTTTTACCTTACCCTGCACGACAACGTGAAAAAACACAAGCTGCCGCGACGCACCTACACCCTGACGCTCACAGACAGGGACGTGCACATCCGCTCGGAGGTCAACCGCGACGAGGCCATGACCCTGCGCTGGGAGCAGCTGTTTGCGGCCTACCGCGTGAAGGGAGCCGTATACCTGTATGTGTTGCCCACCCGCGCCTTTTTGCTGCCAGACGGCCAGGCCGACGTTCCCGCCGACGAGCTGTGGGATTTTATGCAAAACCGCCTCAACGACAAATGCAGAAGCCTGCGCCGGGGCTGAGCCGCACAGGTATATGAGGAGACAATGACAACCATCGTGCTTTTCATCGCCATGAGCCTGGACGGTTACATTGCCGACCGTTCCGGCGGCGTGGCCTTTTTGCAGGGCGACGGCAGCGCGCCCGGCCACCCCGGCAGTTATCCGGAGTTTATTCAAACGGTCGATACCGTTTTGCTGGGCTATACAACCTACCGCCAGCTGGTCACGGAGCTCAGCCCAAGCGAGTGGCCCTACGAGGGCAAAGCCTGCTATGTCTTCACGCACAAACCCCTGCCAGACGCCCCCGGCGTGATCTTCACCGCCGAGGACCCGGCCGCGCTAGTGCGCAGGCCCAGGGGCGGCCACGGGCAGACCGTATGGGTCTGCGGCGGCGCGGCTATTGTGCAAGCCCTGATGAACGAAGACCTGATCGACCGGTACCACGTCACGGTGATTCCCGTAGCGCTAGGCGGCGGGATCCGGCTGTTCGGGGAGCGCGACGCCGCCCTGCCGCTGCGCCTGGTGGGCACACAGGCCTACAACGGCATGGTGGATTTGGTGTACGCGCGCAGGCGCTGAGCCGGAACATGCAAAACCGCCCCCGCAGATGCGGGGGCGGTTGTTTAGGTTGCATTCAGGCACCGTACCGCGCGACCCTATTCGCAGCATAGCAGCAACGTGTACGCACAGTTGATAATCCGTAAGCTCCCCTTACAGCGCTTTCACAAAGAACAGCTCGGCGGGCTGGCGCAGGGGTTCCACGTCCAGGAGCAGGCATCCGGCGTCGCGGTAGCCGCGCCTGCGGTAGAAGTGCTGGGCGTTTTCATCGGCCTGGGTGGAGGTCATCACGCAGGCATAGCCCAGCGCGCGCATCTCACCCTCCCACTGCGCCATGGCGATAGTGCCGTAGCCCTTTCCCCGCACGGCCTCGGCCAGAAAAATCATCGTCAAAAACGGAATGCTGTCCCAAAACAGGTTGTACCGCAGCACGCCGACAGTCACACCGTTTTCCCTGAGCAAATAGCAGCGCTTGTCCGCAATTTTCCTATACAGCTCCTCCTGCGCGATGTGCGTATCAAACGCAGGCCAAAGCGCCGCGTCGGCAGGCACTGCGTATTCCATGGTAAACATAGGGCACCGCCTCCCCGTTATTTTTTCAAACTACAATCATGCTTTGGCGGGCTTACAGCGCAATCCAGTACCGCTGCATCACATGGTCGCCGTCCTGCACCTCGTTTTCCAGCACGCCGCCGTTTTTCTGGATGGTGCGGGCGGAGCCAATATTTTTCTTGTCGCAGGTAATCAGCACACGGGTCAGCCCGAGCTTCCATGCCTGTGGCAAAGCGGCGGCCAGCATATCGGCGGCCTGCCCGTGCCCACGGTCTGCCGGGCGAATACCGTAGCCGATATGCCCGCCCACCCGGCGCAGGTGATCGTTAAGCCGGTGCCGCAGGTTCAACGCGCCGATTATCCTGCCGTCCGGATTCACCCAGACATAGGTATGCCCGGTGACAAAGTTGTTGACACTATGGGTTTCCCGCCACTTGGCGTCCTTGAGCCATTCCTCGTAGCTATGCCCCAAAAGCCGCGCGGAGTACGGCGTGATTTCCTGGCTACTCTCCGCCCAGTCCCGTGTGAAATCCAGAAACTGCTCCTTCATGGCAAGCGTGGGTATCAGTAAATCCATATAAGCCTCCGGTAAATGCATTGCGTTATAGCGATATCCAGTAGCGCTGTACGATCTGACCGTCCTCCACAACCTCGTTCTCCAGAACGCCGCCGTTGTTTTGGATGGTGCGGGCAGATCCGATGTTCTCTTTGTTGCAGGAGACCATCACGCGCGACAGTCCCAACCCCCGCGCAACAGGCAACGCGGCGGCGAGCATGGCCGTCGCATGACCGTGCCGTCTCGCGGAAGGGCGTACACCATAACCGATATGCCCGCCGAACCACAGCAGATACTCGTTGAGAGTATGCCGAACGGAGATCACGCCGATCATTTCACCACCGGAATCCAGCGCAAAAAAGGTATGCGCTGGCACACAGCTCCCATTGGGCTGCGTCTCCAGCCGCCAGGTATCCTCCAGCCACGTCTCATACGTGCGGTCTCCCAAGCGCGATGCAAACGGCACCATTTTCTCACCGCTCGCCTCCCACTCCCTGCAATACGCTGAAAACGCGTCCTTCATCTCCAGATCCGGTCTGATCAGTCGCATACCCGCCCACCTTTATTCGTTTATAGATATACAAGGGACAGGCGCATCCCGCCCGTCCTTGCAAAGTTTCGCCGAAAAACAACCCAACCCTGCTCTGCCGCGAATCCGGGGCCGAAAGTGCCGTCTTCTATGACTGTTTTCTGTTGAGGCGTTTATGACTCCTTCGCCTCTGGGTTTTCCTTCTCTTTCGCAGACATAACAAGCGGATTGGCACTTTTTTCCATGTCGGAGAGCACGTGCTCCAGCTTCATGACGCTGGTTTTCGCCTCGGCGAAACAGTCGCCCGCAACGTTGTAGCGCAAAAACGCCTGCTCAAACCCCTGCGCAAGCGCGACGATGCGGCGGTTCAGCTCCACAAACTCCGCGTAATGCCCCGATCGCATCGCGTTTTGGAACGCGCGCAGGTCGTTTCCAATATATTCGGCAATCGCATCGGTTGTGGGAAACACGCCCGCGCTCATGGGGTATGGTTTGGCGCGCTGCAGGTAATACCGGTTGTCGGCATTGAGGTTATATACGTATAGAAGCTCCTCTTTGCCAACCCAAAAGCGCACAAAGCAAACCAGCCCGTTGATCT
>DAIOVG010000031.1:0-19611 GCA_036759125.1 Candidatus Limiplasma sp. | reverse complement strand
GCAAAAGCCTTTTTTGGAACCACTGGCCTAGCCAGTGGTTTTCTAAATACAAAAACCCTCGCAGCGACCTGCGAGGATTTAATCAAAGCATAGGGCTACAGCTCGAAACGATCCAATACCTTCTTGGCCACGCGCACCCGCGACATGCGGCTGTCCATGGCCTCTTTTTCGATGATGCGGTGCGCTTCCTCCTCCGTGACGCGCATATGCTCGATCAGCAGGCACTTGGCGCGGTCGATCACCTTAAGCTCCTCATAGCGCGTTTGCAAACGGGCGGTTTGCTCCTTATACATCAGCAGGCGGTTGCGGCAGGCGATGCCGACTTTGACAATCTGCTCAAACAGCAGGAGGTTGACAGGCTTGGGCACGATCAGCACACCGGCTTCGACCGCCGTATCGGCGACCAGCGGCACCGTTTCAGCCTTCACCAGCAGCACGACCGCCGCAGTGGTATTGCGGGCCAGGTCGACGGCCAGATCCAGGCCCGATTCATCCTGCAGGGGCATATTGATCAAAGCAAGCGAGAACTCATCCCCGCTTGCCTTGCGGCGTGCCTGCGCCGCGCCCGTTACCGTAACAATCTCGCCGACGCAAACAGAACTGAGCCATTCCGTCAGCTTTTCCTGCCCCTTTGCAGCTACCAGTAAATTACGCCCCTGCGTCAACGTCGTGCTCTCCTATTCGTGGGGGTAGGGAGGGTATCGGAAACAAATGCGTTGCCGGAACCACTTGCGAATACCCATGAATCCGGCAGCGTACGGGAGTTGAAAGACGAATTCTTAAAAACATCCGAACTGTTCTTCAAACAAACCGGTTTTATCCTGCTGATCCTTCTGCACCAGAATGTGCGCGTTGTTCAGGTATGCAGTGACAACGCTCTCCGGCAGCGTACGCCGGATGAACTCGCTGTTTCCGGCGGCCTCGATGGCTTTGCTGAGGGATTCCGGAAGCGGCGGCATGGCATCCCAGTCGCTGGTAACGCTCGGCGGCAGCTCCTCGCCCCTGTCGATGCCTTCCAGCGCCGCGAAAATGAGCAGCGCATAGGCCAGATAGGTGTTGGAAAGGCTATCGGCGCTTGCGATCTGCATTCTGGCAAAGCGGTGCTGGGGCAGCGGCACGCGCACGGCGTTCTTCTTGCGCTGATGCGACCAGCAAACGCGGTTGGGCGCTTCGCCGTCGGTCAGGCGGTCGTAGCTGTTTGGGATGGGGTTTAAAAACAGGGTCATCTCAGGGAGCCTGTTCAATACGCCCGCCATGGCGGCCTTCGCCTCAGGCATCAGCTGCCCGTCCTCCATGCGGAACAGGTTAATGCGGTCCTTGAACAGCGCGAAGTTCACCTTGAACGCGTTGCCGTATTCGCCGGGCAGCGGCTTGGGCATGAAGGACGCGGCCAGGCCGTAGCGCGTGGCAATGGTACGCACGGCGTTGTGGAACGCCACCAGATGATCGGCGCCGGTCACGGGATCGGCGCGGTGGAAATCGATCTCGTTCTGCCCGGGACCGCGCTCGTGGTGGCTGAGCTCCGGGCGGATGTTCATGGACAGCAGCGTCAGGCAGATTTCCCGGCGCACGTCCTCGCCGCGATCCAGCGGGGCGACGTCCAGATAGCTGCCCCTGTCCTGCGGCTTTTTGGTGATGCGGCCCTGCTCGTCGGCTTCAAAGAGGTAGAACTCGCACTCCGCGCCCATGCGGATGGAAAACCCGCGCTCGGCCGCCATGGCCTCCGCCTTGCGCAGAATGCCGCGCGTATCGTTTTCATACGGCGTACCGTCCGCGCGGATCACATCGCAGATCAGACGGCAAACCCGCCCTGCCTGCGGCCGCCACGGAAGGATGCAAAGCGTATCGGGATCGGGGCGCAGCAGGAGGCTTCCGTCGCCCGGCGACGTAAACCCGTCCACCGCGGAAGCCTCAAACGGTATGCCCTGCTCAAACGCCTCTTCCAGCAGATCCGGCTGGATGGCGATATTCTTTAATCTCCCGAATAAATCGGGAAACGCCAAGCGTACAAACTTGACGTCGTTTTCCTCCAAAAAATTCATGACTTCTTGCGCTAGCATTGGATCCCTCCGTGTATCGGTTCTGGTCTATGGCCTGCTGTGCCGCAGGCCATTGATCGCTGTAAATTTCCCGTCAGTCTTTCAGCTCCAACAGCTTCTGCTTAAGCTGGGATTCCAGCACGATCAACTGTTTCTCCGCGTCGATGCGGTGCTGGCGGCCTTCCCGCTGCACGGTCATCACCTCGGTGATGGTGTCGATCAGGTCCTGGTTGGTTTTGGCCAGCGTGGTAACGTCGATAATGCCGCGCTCGGCCTCTTTGGCCGTTTCGATGGTGCCCATCTTGAGCATTTCGGCATTCTTTCTGAGCAGCTCGTTTGTCATATTGGTTACGGCCGTCTGGGCCTTCAATGCCTGCTGGCTGCGGGCCAGGCCCAGCGCGATGACGATCTGGCTTTTCCAAAGCGGCAGGGTGTTGGAAAGCGTAGACTGAATACGCTCCACCAGGAGGCTATCGTTATTCTGCAAAAGCCGAATCTGCGGCGCCATCTGCAGCGCGACGGTGCGGGTGAGCTTCAGATCGTGAATCTTCTTTTCAAAACGGTCGCAGGCGGTCGCCAGATCGTTGACGCGCTGCGCGTCCATGGTGTCGCCGCTTGCCTTTGCCTTCTCGCTCAGCTCCTTGAGCGCGCCCTCGCGCACCTCCGCGAGCTTTTTCTCACCCGCAACGATGTACATGGTGAGCTCCTTGAAGTACTGCGTGTTCATATCGTATAGGTGGTTGAGCATGCTGATGTCCTTGAGCAGCGTGCGCTGGTTTTCCTCCAGCGTGCGCGCGACGACATCCACGTTCACATCCACCTTCTCGTAGCGGTTTTTGATCTCTTCAAAGTTCTTGCGCGCGTCCCAGAACCAGCCACGGATGCCGGAGGGGCGGTCCGCCTCGGTAGAGAAGCCCTTGATTTCCGAGATCAGCTTGACCAGCATATCGCCGGTTTCGCCGGTCTGGTCGGTGCGCACGGTCGCCAGCGCGCTATCGGAGAAATCCGCGACCTTTTTCTGTGCGCTCGCGCCGTAGAGCAGCACATGCTCTGGGTTTTCGATATCAATCTTCTTGGCGAACTCCGTGATGGTCGCCTTTTCGGTATCGCTGAGCATGGATGTATCCAGCTCCTGGAGCGCTTTTTCGGCCACCTTGGCCGATTTGGCGGTGGGGGCGGTTGCGTTCACCTTCTCCAGCGCCGCAACGGCTTCCTCAAGGTCCGCCTTATCCTTGGCCATGGATTGATCGTCCAGCGACAGCACCGGGATGTCCGTTGCCTGCGCCTTTGCGTTTTCTTCAGTCATAAGATTGCCTCCTTACATAACTCCAAAGTCAATATTCGATCTGCTGCGCCTGCGATCCGCCTGCGGAGGCGGCAGACTGCTGCTGGGTTTGCGATATTTGCTGCGCGGGCTGGGGCGCGGCTGACCTCGCCCTCTGGTCGATGGCCTGGTTGATCTCCGCCGCGCGCCGGGCCTGCTCAGCCGCGATTTGCAGCTCGGTCTCGGTCAGGCCGTCGCGCTTGAGCATCTGCTCCAGCACGTCGATATCGGTGGTAATATCGAGAACATCGTCCTGGTAGAGCTTGGACAATAGCTTTTGACAGCCTTTGATGACGGTGCCAAGGGCATCCTCAATACGCTGGCGCGCCTGCGCCATCTCGTTTCCGAATACGCCGCGCTCGCTGATCACCCGATAGGTGGATACGATTTTAAGGGTCGTGGGCAGGTAATAATCCATGAACTTGCGGATCTGCGATGCCTTCTCCGGCTTGTCGTGCACGGCGCGGAAAATTTCACCGCAGAGGATTTCCAGCTGGTCGAGCTGCCTGGTGAGCAGTTCATCGGGAATCCTCTTGTTCTCGGCGCGAATCTGCAGAATGGTTCTGCGGCCCTTGTCCAGGATCGCATCCACTTCGGGATTGCCGGTTTTATCCGTGGGAACGGCGGCTACGGGTTTTTCCTCCACAACCGCTTCCACAGGCTTGGCGGCGCGCGCCTTGCGCTCGGCGCTCTGGTTGTTGTTGGCGTTCAGGTCCAAGCCCGAAGCCATGGAACGGACGATGGAGCTCACCAGCCCGGCCACAATCAAGCCGCCGAACAGGCCGCCGAACCCGAACCGGCCAACAAATATAAAGTACAGCAAAAAGGTGATGCCGAACGCCATGTCTCCGGCCTTTTTCCCCTTGCGCCGCCTGTCTCTTCTGGATTGATTGCTCATGTTCGCTCCCTTGTATTTCCGATAAAATCTTGAGTTCGTTTGTCTTTCAAAGTATAGCATATTCCATGAAGCAAGAAAAGACAAAACGCTTCAAATCTACTGAGGAGAGGATGAACACAACATTAGAATGCTCTGTGACCGCATTTTTACATTTGCGCAGACCCCTGATCACGCTTTGGATACAAGCTTTCCACGCTGTTTGACCGGGTCCTCCACTCACGCCCTGCGCGTTGACAATCCCCCTGCATTGGCTTATGATAAACGACGAGTGACAAACGCGTCTTATAAAGGAAAGGGAGGCGGAGAAATGGCTTCGGTCACCGTCAACGAGGATCTCTGCAAGGGCTGCGGTCTGTGCGTAGGCGCCTGCCCCAAACAGATTATGATCATCAGCACCACGCAAATCAATCCGAAAGGATACCATACCGCGCTTTGCGGCGAACCCGCGGCTTGCATCGGCTGTGCGTTTTGTGCCACCATGTGCCCCGAGGTTGCCATCCGCGTAGAGAAATGATCACGGCGCAAGCCGGGAAGGAACGAACGCATGAAGAAACTCATGAAGGGCAATGAAGCGATCGCCGAAGCGGCCATACAAGCCGGTTGCAAGTTTTTTTTCGGTTATCCCATCACGCCGCAGAATGAAATCCCAGAGTATATGTCCAGGCGTCTGCCGGAAGTCGGCGGCTGCTTTTTACAGGCTGAGAGTGAAGTCGCGGCCATCAATATGGTCTATGGCGCGGGCGGCGCGGGCGCGCGGGTGATGACCTCATCCTCAAGCCCCGGCATCAGCCTAAAACAGGAAGGAATCAGCTATCTGACCGGCGCGGAGGTGCCCTGCGTGATTGTCAACATCATGCGCGGCGGCCCCGGCCTTGGCGGCATTCAGCCCGCCCAGAGCGATTACTACCAGGCCACGCGCGGCGGCGGGCACGGCGATTACCGCACCTGCGTGCTGGCACCCGCGAGCGTCCAGGAAGCTGTGGATCTTACCCAGACGGCCTTTGACATCGCCGACCGTTACCGCAACCCCGTGATGATTCTGGGCGACGGCATGATCGGGCAGATGATGGAGCCTGTGGACATGGACAAGCCCTACCGCCCTGCCGTAGACCTTGCGGATAAAACCTGGGCAGCCGACGGCCACGAGCCTACGCCCGGGCGGCCGCGCAGCCTGATCAACAGCCTCTACATCGACCCCAAGGTGCTGGAGAGGCACTGCCAGAGGCTGGAAGGCAAATATAAGAAGATCACCGAAAACGAATGCCGCTGGCAGGAGGAACTGCTGGAAAACGCCGAGGTGGTCGTCGTCGCATACGGCACCACAAGCCGCATCGTGCGCAGCGCAATCCGCAAATGCCGCGAGGAGGGCTACCGGGTGGGAATGCTCCGCCCGATCACGCTGTGGCCCTTCCCCTCCGATGCCATCCGCAAAACCCTGCGCACAGCGCAGCAGTACCTGGTCGTGGAAATGAGCGCCGGGCAGATGGTGGACGACGTCCGCCTTGCCGTGGAAGGCCAGCGCCCCGTGCATTTTTACGGCCGCATGGGCGGAATGGTCCCCACGGTAAACGAGATTGTTGAAGAAATCAAGAAACTGGCGGTTCCCTACCAGAAAACCCTGGCGGATCTCGCCCTGGAAAACACCATTGACGAAAAACTGCAGTCCGTAACCGAAGCTGTAGACCATATTCTGCAGCGCACCAGACAAAAGCTACAGGCAACCGGAGCTGCCGGCAAGGCGACAAAAGACGCGTAGACGAAGGAGGTCAACACGATGTTTGATGAACATGCCTTTGACGAAATCGAGGAGAAATTCAAATCGACCCTGAACAGCATGAAAAAGAAACTTAAGGACGCCAGTGGCAAAATAGACGCAGCCGCATCCCAGGAGATGGAGCGCAAGATCCGCAACACCGCCGACAAGATGGCGGAGCGGATCAAAGAAGCGGCGCTGAAACTGGAGAAGAAGCTGGAAAAAGCGGGCGTCAAAGCTGAAGACCCGTCCCTTGATGAAATTGAAGAAGACCTGAACATGGCGGCCGAGGAGATGGACCACGCCTTTGAAACCGTTTCCCATGCCGTGGACGAGGCCGTGGAAGCAGCGGAAGATGCCATGGAGGAGTCCGCCGAAGAAGCGGCGGATACCGTTGAGGAAACGGTTGAGACAGCCGGAAAAAAGGTTGATTTTAAGCTGGAAATCAACGGCAGGAAACTGGAAGATATCAAAATGGACGACGTGGAAGAAAAGCTCAAGGCCGCGGCCAAGGCAGTGGAAGAAAAGCTCAACGAAGCCGGGCATAAGCTCGATGAGCTTCTCAACGATCCCAAAACCAAGGAAAAAGCGGACGAAGCCGGCCGCCAGATCAACGCGTTTTTCAACAAGGCCGGAGATGCCATCTCCACAGGCATCGACAGCTTCATGAAGTCCGTCAGCCACGCTGCGGAGACCTTCAAAAAGGATTGGGACAAGGCGCAGCACAAATCCGATGATACGCACGACAAGGGGGACGAATCACGTTGACCGTCGTATTTGATAAAACCAAGATGCTGACCGATCAGCCGATGCACTACTGCCCAGGCTGTACACACGGCATCATCCACAGGCTGGTCGCCGAAGCGATGGATGAGCTGGGCATCGGCAAAGCGGCCATCGGCGTCGCCCCGGTCGGCTGCGCGGTATTCGCATACGAATACTTCAACTGCGATATGATGGAAGCCGCCCATGGACGCGCGCCTGCGGTGGCGACGGGCATTAAGCGCGTTTGCCCGGACAATTGCGTGTTTACCTACCAGGGTGACGGCGACCTTGCTTCCATTGGCGCGGCTGAGATTGTTCATGCGGCGACGCGCGGGGAGAAGATCACCGCGATCTTCGTCAACAACGCAATTTACGGCATGACAGGCGGCCAAATGGCCCCCACCACCCTGCCCGGTCAGGTCACCACCACCAGCCCCTACGGGCGCGACGTGGCGCACTGCGGCTACCCCGTACCCATGAGCGAAATGCTGTCCACGCTTGCCGGAAGCGCGTATATCGAGCGCGTCAGCGTACACGATGTAAAGCACATCAAGGCAGCCAAGGCCGCGATTCAAAAGGCCTTCGCCACGCAGATGGCCAACAAGGGCTTTACGATGGTCGAGGTGCTGTCCACCTGCCCGACCAACTGGGGCCTGTCTCCCGTGGAAGCCATCGAATGGCTGAAAAACAACATGATTCCCGCCTATCCGCTGGGCGTGTTCAAGGAGGCGGAAAGCTGATGGAGAAACAGTTTCTGATCGCCGGTTTCGGCGGCCAGGGTGTATTGTTAATCGGCCAGCTGGTTGCCAAAACCGCCATGGCCGAAGGCCGGGAGGTCAGCTGGATGCCGAGCTACGGCCCGGAAATGCGCGGCGGCGAGGCCAACTGCGCCGTGGTGGTCTCAACCGAAACCATCGGCTCGCCCCTGGTATCGGAGCCGGACATCCTTGTAGCGATGAACAAACCCAGCCTGCGCAAGTTCATGCCCAAGCTTAAGCCCGGCGGATTGCTTTTGTACAACTCCTCCCTGATTGAAGCGCCGGACCTGCGCGGAGACATTCGAATTGTCGCCGTGCCCTGCAACGCCATCGCCGAGTCGCTCAGCACGCCGCGCGTCGCCAATATGGTCATGCTCGGCGCGCTGCAAGCCGCCACGAGACTTTTTTCCACCGAAAGCCTCGTGACCGTGATGACGGATTGGCTAGGCGAAAAGAAAGCCTATCTGCTGGACATCAACAAACAGGCGCTTGGCATGGGCCGCGCGGTCGTTCACTGAAGAAGTCAAGGTATGGCAGCATAGAAAGCTTACCCTCAATGTTCCATCTATCGGCAGCGGATTCGCTGCCGATTTTTTTCGGTTCGCATATGTTCGCTTCCGTTTCGCAGGGGTTACGGAAAGCCGCACGGCTATCAACGCCCGGCTTGTATCCGGAAAACCATATATCCAGAAATTGTTTTTTCCTTTTTTAAGCAAATCCTGCCACCGCATACCTCTTTCAAGTCCTTCCATATGCTCATTTCGTGATGCTTCCAGTACGGGCCGCAACAAGAAAATCGATCATATCGTGTTATGTTAGTATACTATTGTGTTATTGACATTGCCAAATTTATTCGTGTATGATGAGGTAAAGACTCCAATGTACACTTGATTGCTTTTATATCAGTTATATCAACCTCCTCGACCAAGCATATACGCAGCAGTGAATATTTTTCCTTTTACCCAATAACTAAAACGTTTTCTGCGAATCGAATCTCGCACTCACCGCCGTATCTCTTCATATGTTTATCGGGTGAACTCGCTTATACCAGCGAACCCCGTTGTACTACTATTCTGGGCTCCGGAGGTTATATCGTGAAAAAAATCGCCCTTGTCGCAGGGTTGGTCGTCCTCCTGTTTGGAAGCTTGTTCATGCCGTTTTTTGACGTTTATCCGCATATGGCGCTGGGTGCGGACGTTGCACAGGCATTCCCGCAGGGGATAACCGGGTTGCAGTTGATACTCCATGGAAACAGCGTTCTTCCCCTGTCCGCAATGCCCGCGCTGGCGGCAATACCCTTCCGGGAAGGCCTGCTGGCGGCCGGTGTGATTCTGACGACAATCGGCGTGCTCTTGTCATTCTTCAGACGCAAATATACGGCGCATGCCGCCGCGCTGATCGGGTGCGCGGGCATGCTGCCGCTACTGCTGTTCGCGTTCTATTCCCAGCAGCTGAGCCAAAGCATCCTTTTCGATGTGATGCTGACCCCAAAATGGTATCAATGGGTGCCGTTTGTGCTGTCGGCCGCCCTGTTTGTGCTCGAGCTCACCGCGCTGCGCGGCCTGCCCGTTCTTGCCATTACGGATCATAAATGGCGTCTGGTTTCGGCGGCGCTTTGCGCTGTTGCGCTGCTGATGCTCGTGTTCCCGTTCGCAACAACGACCATCACCCCCGGTACATTCGCAACGCCGCAGGAGGACGCTTTAGCGTCCCGCTCCATCTCCGGCTTTGCATGGCTGACCCGGCAAGAACCGCTTTTAGAGGAGCAGGCATCGCAAACCGGTCTGTTCGCCGCACCGGCTGACAGCGGCTTGATGCAGGAGCTTGTCAAGCTCAGCGATAGCGCAAGCAATGTGAAAAATCTCTTCCGCATCCCCACGCACAACGGCACGATGCACAGCATGGCCATCGCCGGTGTGCTGCTGCTTGCGGCAGGCATGGTGCTGCAGCTGCTGCG
Source organism: Candidatus Limiplasma sp. (assembly GCA_036759125.1). Taxonomy (GTDB): domain Bacteria; phylum Bacillota; class Clostridia; order Christensenellales; family Aristaeellaceae; genus CAXXOK01. The sequence goes on along the minus strand of DAIOVG010000031.1, from coordinate 10,117 downwards.
CAAGGTGGACCGCTGGATTCCCGCCAGCCTGATAACCGTCGCCAGCCTATTGCTGCTCATCGAAGCCGCGAGTATGCTGGCCGTGGACAGCACCTATCAGTTTCAGGGCGCAGCCTACCAGCTCATGTACCTGGGCCTTGGCGGGTACACCCTGTTCCCCCTGCTGATGGGCGTCATCGCAAGCGGAGCCGCCGCCGGCGCGATTGTCGGCATTCAACGGGCAGACAGCCCCTATTTCGTCAACCCCATCCCGCAGCGCAAGCGCCTGCTGGCGATCAGCCTGGTGCTTGCCGTAGGGTCTGCGGTTCTCTTGTGCCTGCCGGTGCTGCAAGTCAACATTTATACCCCCGGCAAAGTAAACCAGGCAAACCCCACGATATCCCAGCCGATGAGCGGACTTTCGCTTCTGACCTTTCAGAAGCCCGGTGATCTTATGGATCCGGCAAACGTACGCGGCAAGGCGCTCTACACGGAAGAAGCCGCCAAAAACGGCATGACCCTGGCGGACTACCAGGCTTTGATCCGCGGCGCACTCAACAAAATCGGCATTCTGACCGTCATCATGATGGCTATCACGCTGCTCAGCGTGGGGCTTTTGTTCTACCCAAAGCGCAGCAAACGGCTGATTACCATCATGCTGATGCTCTCCGCACTGCTGCAGGCAGCCGAGGTGCTGATCTCCGCGACCCTGATTCCCAAAGACGTCGGATTTGTCGCCGGGATGGGCGCTATCTATGCCGCGATGAGCTTCAGTGTTTTTTCCGCTTTCTTCGCAAACTTTATGGACTATGAGGAGCTGCCCAAGAAATACAAGCTCTTTTTGATGATGCTGCCGTTCCTGGTCGCGGTTTTCCTGTTTGCGTACCTGCCGCTGGCAGGCTGGCGGTACGCGTTTTATAATTACAAGCTCGGCCTGCCGATGGACCAGCAGGAATTTGTTGGGTTCAAGTGGTTCACCTCCCTGTTTGCCAACGCGGCGCAGCGCAGCGAAACCATCCGCGTTCTGCGCAACACCTTTGCCATGTCGGGCATCGGGCTTGCCACCAGCTGGCTGCCGGTCGCCTTTGCGATATTCCTCACCGAAATCCGGCTTGGGTTCTTTAAAAAGTTCGTGCAGATCTTTACCACACTTCCAAACTTCATCAGCTGGGTGCTCGTGTTCTCGTTCGCGCTGAGCATCTTCTCGCTGGATACCGGCATAGTCAACAAGCTTCTGCTGCGTCTGGGTCTGATTGACGAGGGCGTCGCGTGGCTAAACTCCGGCGATTACATCTGGGTCAAAATGTGGCTGTGGAACACGTGGAAAAGCCTGGGCTGGGGCGCAATCATGTATCTGGCGGCCATCGCAGGTATTCCGCCGGAGCTTTACGAGGCCGCAAAGGTGGACGGCGCGGGCCGCTGGCGCCAGATTGCCCATGTAACCATTCCGGGGCTCCTGCCGACGTTCTTCGTACTGCTGCTGTTGCAGATTTCCAACGTTGTCAACAACGGCATGGAGCAATATCTGGTGTTCCAGAATGCCATGAACAAATCCACCATTGAGGTGCTCGATCTGTACGTATATAACATATCGCTGGGTACGCGCTCGACCAATACCATCTCCATGGCGACCGCCATCGGGATTTTGAAGTCGCTCGTCTCCATCGTTCTTCTGTTCGCCGCCAACCGGTTCTCCAAGTGGGTCCGCGGCGAATCGATTGTGTAAGGGAGGAGATGGACTATGACGACGCTCAGGCAGCGCGCAGTGCGCAGAAAAATAGGGCACCGGCATTCCGTTGGAGATATCCTGTTCAACATCGTAAACTACACCTTTTTCGCCCTGTTTACACTGGTTTGCATTTTTCCGTTCTACTACCTGTTCATCAATACCATCTCCGATAACCAGCTGGTGTCACTCGGGCAGATCACGCTGTACCCCAAGGGCATCCATCTGGAAAACTACATCCAGGTCCTGAAAATTGAAGGCCTGGCGGACGCGGCCCTCACCTCCGTAGCCCGTACGGTGCTGGGTACCATATGGGCGGTGGGCGGCAGTGCGTTTCTGGGATATCTGGTCACCAAAAAAGAAGCCTGGCACCGCAAGCTCTTTTACAGGCTGATTATCATTACCATGTATTTCAACGCCGGGCTAATCCCCTGGTATATGAACATGCGGATGCTGGGTTTCCTGGACAGCTTCTGGGCGTACGTCATCCCCTGGCTGGTGTCGCCCTATAACGTGATTCTGGTCAAAACCTTTATCGAAAACGTTCCCCAGTCGCTGGAGGAAAGCGCGCATCTGGACGGCGCGGGGTATATCGTCAGCTTCACCAAGGTGATTCTGCCCTTGATTACACCGATCATGGCAACGCTTGCGATCTTCACGGCCGTTTATCAATGGAACAGCTTTATCGACACCATGGTGCTGATGCCCAGCGGCAAGCACTACACCCTGCAATACGTGCTGTATAAGTATCAAAATGAAGCCAACGCAATGGCGGCATTGATGCGCAGCACGCAGAATTCCAGTTCCATTACCAACCTGTCCACAAAACAGACGGCCCTGTCGGTACGGATGACGGTTGCCATGGTGGTTGTCTTCCCCATTTTGCTGGTGTACCCGTACTTCCAGAAATTCTTTGTCAAGGGCATCATGATCGGTGCGGTCAAAGGATAACCATGAATGTAACCGGCGCGCATTGCCGGTACAAATAAGAAGGAGGCATACTCTATGCGGAAACTCAACAAAATACTTGCGATGCTGGCAGTTGTCACCATGCTGATGAGCCTGGTGTCGGTTGTTGCCGTCGCGGAGGACGTCTACCGGGAGCCCATTACCATCACAGTGTTTGATGAACTTGCCAATCAAATGTCGACAGGCTGGTTCGCCAAAATCCTCAAGGACAAGTTCAACGTTGAACTGAATATCATCTCCACCAATCTCGATCAAAACGCATGGCAAACCCGCATGGCTGCGGGCGAGCTTGGTGACCTGATCATCTTCGGAGATACCGGTGATCACATGATCTCCGCCATTAACGGCAACCTGTTGCTTGATTGGAACGAACTGGACCTGGAACCGTACGTCAATATCGAAAAATGGACCCAGGATTCACAGGCGAAGATTACCAATTTCGTCTCTGCCGCCACAGGGATCGACGGCGTATGGGGCTTCGGTCATGACATCGGCTACAACCGCACCGACTGGGATGTGGTTATCGAGCCCAACTACGGTATGCAGGTTCGCTGGGATGCGTACGTCGCAGCCGGGATGCCCAAACTTGACACCATTGATGATCTGGTGCCCTTCCTGCAAGCGCTGCAGGATGCCGTTCCTGTCAACGCTAACGGCGAAAAGGTATATGCCTTCGGCGGCTTCCCGGACTGGGAAGACTGCGTTATGAAATTCACCTGGGACTTGATGACCTGGTACGGCTACGCCGAGCAGGATTATCTGGGTGTCAACTGGGGCACCGGCGATATCGTCAACCCGCTTGAGGAAGGCAGCCTGTACCAGAAGATGCTTTCCATCAACAACCAGCTCTATCGCGCCGGATTGTTCGATCCCGAATCGATCAGCCAGAACTTTGATACGTACTCTGTCAAGGTTGACTCCGGTCGTTATCTGCTGGGTCTGTGGGGCTGGAAAATGCAAAGTTACAACTCCGACGAGCGTGTCGCCAACGGCGAAGGCTATGTGACCATGATTCCCAAGGATGCCGCTCCCATCGTAGCAGGCACCGCACCCTTCGGCTCCAACCGTGTGTGGACCATCGGCGCCAACTGCGCGTATCCTGAGCGCGTGCTTGAAATCATCGACTGGCTGTGCTCTACCGATGGCATCATGACCAGCTATAACGGCCCGCAGGGCTTGTGCTGGGATTACGATGCGGACGGCCAGCCCTACGGAACCGATTTCGGCTGGCAGTGCTGGAAAGACGAGCAAAACACCGAAATGCCTGCCGAATACGGCGGCGGAACCTATTACGACGGCAAAAACGCACTGAACAACTCCACCATCCTCATGAACGCCTATGATCCCGAGGGCGGCTACTGCTACAACCACGATGCCTGGAACGACGGCATTAAGCGCCTTGAGAACAACATGCTCCTCGCCTGGAGCGAGTTGTATGCAAACGGCGCGCGCACCGGCGTGGAATATTACAAGCAGACCGGCCAGTACTCGCTGCATCCCGCCACGATGTACACCGTCGCCGCGAGACCCGATGATTTGGCCAACATGCGCGCACAGTTTGCCCCGATTATGAAGGAATACAGCTGGAAGTGCGTCTACTCCGCGTCCGACGAGGAATTCCAGGCCAACTGGACGGAAATGGTCGACAAGGCCAAGGCCTTCGGCTACGACGAGCTGACCAACTTCTATCTCGGCGAAATCGCCAACAAGCTGGCCGCGATTGCGGCAGGCGAATAAGAAAGCCTGAAACCACTACATTCCAACGACAAAAGCGGGAGCATCTGCTCCCGCTTCTTCTTTTTATTGAAGGATTGGCTAATCGTTCTTCGCTGTTTCTTATTGTCGGTCCAAGAGCGCCTGCTTTCCCAGCAGGTATGCTCCGACCAGCCCGCTGACGGGGAACAGCGAGGGTGGAACAATATACTCGTCGATGTGCTCAAGAATTGCGGGCGACTGCACATACCCGTTTAGAAGCGCCTGCGTTTGCTTGCCAATCATGGGAAACAGCGATTTGCGCTCCATCACCCCGCCGCCCAGAATGATGCGCTGGGGGCTTAAGGTAACGATGATATTCATGCACATCTGCGCCAGATAATACGCCTCCAGGGCAAAGGTCGGGTGGTCGTCGGGAAGCGTTCTGGCATCGCCGTTAATGCGCGCCCCGATGGCGGGACCCGCGGCAAGCCCTTCCAGGCAGCCGTCGTGGTAGGGGCATACGCCTCTGGGGTTTGGGTCTTCGGGGTGCGGGCGCAGGAGCATATGCCCAAGCTCGGGATGCAATAGCCCGTGCACCAGTTTGCCGCCGGATAATACCCCGGCGCCGATCCCCGTGCCGATTGTGACATATACGGCATCCGTCATGCCCTTGGCTGCGCCCAGCTGCGCTTCGGCCAGCGCCGCGGCGTTCACATCGGTATCAAACGCGCAGGGAATATCTGAGTCCCCGGTCAATGCCCTGAGCAGATTGTAGTGCTTCCATTTTGTTTTCGGCGTGGTGGTAATGCTGCCATATGTCTCTGACCCCGCATGCAGGTCCACAGGCCCAAATGATGCGATACCCAGCGCATCGACAGGATTGTCGCTTAAGAACTTGAGCATTTTAGGAACCGTTTCCTCCGGAGAAAGCGTGGGGAAGGTATCCCGTTTCAGCTCGTTTCCCTGCTCGTCGAATACCCCTAAAACCATCTTGGTACCGCCGGCCTCCAGCGCGCCGATTCTGTGCATATTCGCCCACTCCCCCGTATTTTGTGCACTCATCATAGCAAAAATACCCCGGAAAAACAACTTGACGAATGAGGTTTGGGTACCGTACAATAATCACAGATAACAAAGATGTTTGCGTCGATCAGGAATGCGCTGCGAGTTGATCGGCTGTTTGATGTGGAACTCTGCGAAAGGAAGCGTATGTCGTTTTCCTCGGACTGCAAGGAAGAGCTGTGCCGCGTACCCTGCGATAAATCCTGTTGCCGTATGGCCGAACTGACCGCGCTGTACCTGTGCCTGGGATCGTTTTCCATTCTCGGGCAGGGCAGGCTGAGCGTGCGTTTCGCTGTGGAAAGCGCGGCCATTGCCAGGCGCATTTACCGCTTTGTGCAGGCAGAAACGCAGATCGCCGCGCAGCTGCAGTACATCACCCATGCGCGCTTTGGCGGTACGCGTGAGTACGTACTGACCATCGGCCCCAACGAAGCGCCCGCGCTTTTGGAGCGGCTGGGGATGATGTCGGGCGGACCCGCGCCGATGCTGTTATCCACCATCCCAAGCGTACGTCTGACCAAGGCCTGCTGCCGTCATGCGTTTTTGCGCGGCGCGATCCTTGGCTGCGGTACGCTGGTAAACCCGGAGAACGCCTATCACCTGGAATTTCTGGTGAAGGATGAAAAGCTGCGCAAGAGCATCCTCAGGTGCCTCAAAAGCCTGGACATCCCCGCCAAACAGACCGCACGCAAGAACGGCCAGAGCCTGTATGTGAAGCAGAGTGAGCATATCCTCACCATTCTCACGGCCACAGGCGCGCATCAGGCGGTCACAACGCTGGAAAGCACGCTGGTCAAGCGGCAGGTGCTGGGCAACGTCAACCGCGCCATCAACTGTGATTATGCCAACCTGCAAAAGCAGATGAACGCGGGTGCGGAACAGCTGCGGCTGATTGAGATCCTGCTCGACTCGGACGATTTTGCCTCGCTGCCCCCCGGCCTGCAAGAGATTGCAAGGGCGCGGGCACAGGCCCCCGATCTGAGCCTGACAGAGCTCGGCCAGCGGATGGATCCGCCCATTTCCAAAAGCGGTGTGAACAACCGCATGCGCCGCCTGATGCAAATCGCGCGTGAAACCGCAAACAACCTTGAAACAACGATAAGGAGGGATTGATATATGATGAGAACGCCAATCGATCTCGGACCGCTTCTGCCATTTACACGTGTCCTGGCGGCTAAGCTTGCTACCGTCGGCGGGCACTTTCACTGCAGCCTGACGCTGGAACAGGATGGCCTGGCTGTGAATTTAAAAAGCATGCTGGGAATGCTGTCGCAGACGATGAAGCCATCTTCCAGCATTACGCTTGTTGCCAACGGAACGGATGAACAGGAAGCCACCGCCGCGATACTCGCGGCCATCCGTGAATACGAAAACAGCGAAACCCCGGCCATGCCCTGACCCATGGGCAGCGCTACCGCTGATCCCAAGCCCCTCATCTGGCTGATGGACAACGCCGACGCGCCCGTGCGGTACCGCACGGCGCGCGAGCTTCTAGGTGACAACAAAACCGCAAACAAACTGGAAGCCGAGCTTCTTGACCATGCGCTTGTCAAGCGCTGGCTCTTCAACCTGAAACCGCAAGATCCCCCGTTAAAACGGTGGATGGAGCATGGCAGCTTTGATACCTGCCTGGAAAACGCGCTATGCAAGCTTGTGCAGCTGGGATTACACGGCGGCCTGCCACAGGTGACGGATGCGGTTTCCTTCTATCTGGCAAAAATGGAAGCTTACGCGTCGCTTGCGCAGAAGCGGCGGAATTTCAGCGCCATTCTAAGCGCTAACCTCATGTCGCTCGCTGGCGTGGAGAACGCCGCAATATGGCATGTGATGCTTGAAAGCCTCGATGAAATGTTCCGCTTCACGCAGACGAGGGATTACGACCTCTATCTGGGCGAGGCAGACAGGGCAAAGCTGACCGGTATTCCAACATGCTGGAAACACAAAAAGCATTTTATCCGGCCGGAGCTATATGGAGCGTATGGGTTTGCCTATCCGCTGATCTATGATATCGCCGGTCTGCACACCTTGTACGGCCTGCATGACCCCGCGATTGACCGGAAAATCGATACCGTCATCCGATACATTTCCACAGACACCTTTCATAGCACTGTTGCGGACGGGTACGGCATCCTCGTCGAGGGCGACGGGGTCTATCACAGCATGGGCTGGGATCCCAAGTATCCCGGCTGGTTCGACGTCGCATCCTATCTTCGTCAAGGCCCAATGCCAAGGCTTTTGTTCTACGCGCAGTTTGCGTGCCGCTATCCGCACGCGCGGAACACGCCGTGGTTCCGTGAACTGCTCGCCTGTCTGGACACCTATCAAACCGGCGAGGGCCGGTATGCGTTTCCCGCGGCATGGTTTACGGAAAAGCAGGGGTATGCTGTCATGGGCAGCCATTTGTCGTTTGGTGAAAACCGCCGCAAAAAGAACTGGCGCGAGATCGAGTCGACGTTCTATATGCAGCTCCTGCACCATCACCGGGCATTGCCATCATAGACAAGCACAGTTGATAAATCCGGCAAAAACCGATATGATATAGGCACTTCAGCAGGGAGGCGCTTGTATGCTCTGCCACGATTCCCACTCCCCCGATCACCGCGACCCCATCGGAGCGGTGCCCTGCGGCGGCAAAATCACGCTGCGCTTTTTTTGTGATGAAAACTATGCAGTCACCCTGCGCACCTGGGACGGCTCACAGCAGCTGTATGCCATGGAGCCGGACGGATCGCATCGTTACGCGGCAACGATTACCGTACCGGTTACGCCAATGCTGTTTTGGTACGATTTTATCATCCACACACCTGAGGGCGACATCCGCTACGGCAACCAAAACGATGGTCTGGGCGGCGAAGGGCAGATTGTAAGCGATACGCTGCACGCCTTTCAGATTACGGTGTACGATCCCGCCTTTGCAACGCCCGCATACCTGCGCGAGGGCATCATGTACCAGATCTTCCCCGACCGCTTTTTCCGGGGCGACGGAAAGCCCACGCAGACGCAACAGGATAAGATCAGCGCCGCGCACCCCGATGCGAGCTTCCACAAGGATTGGAACGAAGCGCCCGCGCTGGATATCGACCCGGAAAACGGCGATAACCGCGCGCTGGACTTTTTTGGCGGAACGCTCAGGGGCATCACCGAAAGGCTCCCCTATCTGCGGGATTTGGGCGTCACCGTACTCTACCTGAACCCCATCGTACGCGCGCGCACCAACCACCGCTACGATACGGGCGATTATTTGAAGGTAGACCCGATTCTTGGCAAAAAGAAAGACTTTACCGCGCTAACAGAGGCCGCCAGGGCAATGGGCATCCGCGTGATTATGGACGGGGTATTCAGCCATACCGGCGCGGACAGCCTGTATTTCAACCGCTACGGCCGCTACCCCGGCAAAGGCGCATACCAGAGCCGGCACTCGCGCTACGCCGCCTGGTACCGGTTTGACGACTTTCCCAACCGCTACAACGCCTGGTGGGGATTTTACACGCTGCCCGCCGTGGAGAAAAATCAGCCGGATTACCAGCACTTCCTGTTGAACCAGAGGGACGGGGTGCTGCCCTTTTGGATGCAACGCGGCGCAAGCGGCTGGCGACTGGACGTTGCGGACGAGCTGCCCGTGCGGCTGCTGCAAAAAATGCGGTATTCCGTAAAACAGGCCGATCCGAGCGGAACGCTGATCGGCGAGGTATGGGAAGACGCCAGCAACAAGATCAGCTACGGCGAGCCGCGCTCCTACTGCCTGGGCGATACGCTGGACAGCGTGATGAATTACCCTCTGCGCCGCGCCGTGATCGACTTTTTCACCAACAAAATCAATGCGGGCGCGCTTGCCAGGCTAATCCGGCACCAGCGCGAGGTATACCCCACGCCGTTCTACTACAGCCTGATGAACCTGCTGGCAAGCCACGACCGCGTTCGCGCGCTCAACGCCTTTGCCGGGTACGATCAGCCGGGCATTTTGCAAATGCCGCGCGAGGAGGCAGCGCTTGTCCGCCTTACGCAAGCACAGCAAGCGCTGGCCAAGGCCAGAATGCTGGAAGCGCTGAAGCTTGTATGCGCGCTGCCGGGCATCCCCTGCGTGTACTATGGCGACGAGATCGGCATGCAGGGCATGGCCGACCCGTGGAACCGTGCGCCCATGGCCTGGGATGAGGCGGACAAATCGCTGCGAGAGTCGGTGAAAGCCATCCTGTTGCACCGCAGGCAAAGCCCCGTGCTGCAAACAGGCTTTTTAGACGTACTGGCGACGGATGCCGATACGTTGCTCATCCGCCGCAGCGCAAAGGACGGGCTGGATGTCTTCGGCCAGGCGCTGGACGCACCCGATGCTGAGATCACCATCACACGCAGGCTCGCGCCGTTTACCGGGGAGGCCTGATATGAAATTCACCTCTCTGCAACTGAAGAATTTCCGCAATTATTCATCGCTTGCGTTTCAGCCGGGCGACGGCATTACCGTGCTGTATGGCTCCAACGGCTCCGGCAAGACAAATCTGCTGGAGTCCATGCACCTGCTGTCGCTGGGGCGCAGCCACCGCACGACCATTGACCGCGAGATGATCGCCCAGGGCGAGGATGTGGCCTTTGTGCGGGGCCACACGGTACGGCTGGATGGCAAGCACGACCTGGAGGTGCGGCTCTCCCCGCTGGAGAAGCCGCAAAAGCGCGTGTTGATTCAAGGCA